>NZ_CP157743.1:1500000-1800000 GCF_030717995.2 Methylomarinum sp. Ch1-1
GCCGAGGAACAACCCGACAAAACTGAAACGCCAACCGATCCGTATGCCGTCCAATATCGCCGCCAACGACAGGATCAAGAGTATGACTAGACTGGCATTGGTCTCATTGAGCTGTTCCGACTTTTGCAGTAAAAACGCGCCGCCGACGACCAACAGCGAGGCTGTCCAGTGCATGAACTGTTCTTTGAGGATCTTGGTGAAATCCAACATGTCATGTTTTTTCGATTGCAGCCAGGCAATCAGGATGGCAAACAAGCCGAATATCATCACCATGAACAGCCAGTAGGTGAAACCGTCATGCGATGAATAGTCGGTGATGCCGATGCCGACGACGGACAACAGCAGCAACAGGATTAAAATGGCTTCTTCGATCTGGAATTTTCGTTTTTCACTGATAAATTCGTTTTCTGCCATGGGGAGCCTCAGTAATTGTTATTATGGTTTTTAAGTAAGGACCTAGCCTATTGTTCTTGTAGCCACTGCGCCGCCGATTTTGCAAAATACGTCAGGATTGCGTCGGCGCCGGCCCGTTTGAAAGCCAATAAAGACTCCATGGCGACCTGTTTTTCGTCAAGCCAGCCGTTTAGCGCCGCGGCTTTCAGCATGGCATATTCTCCGCTCACCTGATAGGCGAAGGTAGGCGCGCCGAAGCGGTCTTTTGTTCGACGTATGATGTCGAGATAAGGCATGCCGGGCTTGATCATGATCATATCGGCGCCTTCTTGTAGATCTAATTGAATTTCACGTAGCGCTTCATCGGAATTGGCCGGATCCATTTGATAGCTGTATTTATTGGCGGCGCCGAGATTAGCGGCGGAACCGACCGCATCGCGGAACGGACCGTAAAAACTGGAAGCATACTTGGCCGCATAAGCCAGTATGCGGGTGTTGATGTGCCGATTTTTTTCCAGGCTGTTGCGGATCGCGCCGATGCGGCCGTCCATCATGTCGGAGGGCGCGACGATATCGGCGCCGGCTTCGGCGTGGGAAAGCGCTTGTTTGCAGAGCACCTCAACGGTCTCATCATTGAGCACATAGCCGTCGGTATCGAGCAGGCCGTCTTGGCCATGTGAAGTAAACGGGTCCAGCGCGACATCGGTAATGACGCCCAATTCAGGAAAGCGTTGCTTCAAGGCCCTGACGCATCGCTGGGCCAACGCTTCCGGGTTATAAGCCTCGGCGGCGTCGGCGGTTTTCTTGTCGCTGTCGGTGACCGGGAAAAGCGCGACGGCCGGGATGCCTAGACCGAGTAACTGCTCGGCTTCTTGCAGCAATAGATCGATCGTTTTGCGTTCGATGCCGGGCATCGAAGGAACGGTTTCGGTTTTGTTTTGTCCTTCGATGACAAAGACAGGATAGATTAAATCATCAACGGATAGCAGGTTTTCGCGCATCAGGCGACGAGAAAATTTTTGATAACGCATTCTTCTCATGCGTGTCTGTGGGAAAATGGTGGTATTATGTGTCATATTTTCATAACATTATGGTTGAATCATCGGTCAAAATTTAATGATAGCAGCAATTCCCAGTTTGAGTATTTTTGCGGGGTTTAGGGCATGGGGTGTGTCTGTCGAGGAGCGCCGTAAACCCATCCCTGGGGGCTTGTCGGCAGCATCCTTGCTGCCGACATCCTCGCCAAACACATCCCATGCCCTTTTTGAACGCCAAAGTGGGAATTGCTGTAATGATAGCCGAACTCTGCCAGGAGTGCATTGAATTAGGTATTGGGGGGCGATTCATCTGGCTCCACTAGTATTGAGTCGGTAAGCCTGAATTCTGGCGTTATTATATCATGCTTAATGTTTGAAAATGGAGTGCATGATACTGATTTTTTTTTGGAGTTTCTTATGAGAATGAAGCAGTACCCAGGTGTTTTTCTATTCGCTGTCTTAGGGGTGTTTTTGGCGATTTCCAGCGCCAAGGCAGCCGATTTATCGGCGCCGCAGATGGCGATTCAAAATGCATCGAATAAATTAAAGGATAGGTTGCAGGATCCGTCCTTTACTCAGGATTTTGAAAAAATCACCGTTTTCGTCGAGGATGCCATTTACCCACATGTCGATTTTAATCGTATTTCGGCCTTGGTCTTGGGCAAACTGTGGCGCAAAGCTTCCAGCGAAGAAAAGAAGGAATTTAAAAAAGAATTCCAGACCTTGTTGGTTAGAACCTATTCCCGCGCCTTTGTTGAATTCAAAGATTGGTCGGTGCGATTTTTGCCGTTGAACATGGAAAGTGGGGACCGTAAGGTGATAGTCAAGACCGAAATATTGCAGCCGGGAATCCAACCGATCGCTGTGGATTATCGGATGTTGCACATGAAGGGGCAATGGAAAGTCTATGACATCATTATCGAAGGCGTGAGTCTGGTAACCAACTATCGCACCAGTTTTAAAAATGAGGTCAAACGCAGCGGTTCTCTACAAGCCGTCATCGATCGACTCGTTAAACGCAATGTCGAAGCCTTAGCGAGCAAAGAGACCTCCTGATTCCGCTTTACCGCCCATCGTTCTGCTGGGCGGTACCCTGTCTTTTGTATGTATCCCAATAAAGATTCTATTTATGCCGAGCCGATAGGCGAGGTCGGCGCATTTAAGTTTGACGAAAAAGTCGCGCATGTCTTTCCCGACATGATCCGACGTTCGGTGCCGGGTTATAGCGCCATTATTTCGGCGATCGGCCTGCTAGCCGGACGTTTCTGCCAAGACCGCAGCTTTTGTTACGATCTGGGCTGTTCATTAGGGGCGGCGACCTTATCGATGCGGCATCATATTCAAGCCGAAGATTGCCGAATCATTGCTGTTGATAATTCGGAAGCCATGATCGAACAGTTCAGAAAGAATTTGTTGCAAGATAGCGGCGAGGTTGCCGTCGATGTCAACTGCGCCGATATCCGCGATATCGAGATTAACAAGGCTTCAGTCGTGGTGTTGAATTTTACCCTGCAATTTATTCCCGTTGCCGATCGTAAAGCTTTTCTCAACAAGATCTATCAAGGCTTGTTGCCGGGCGGCATTCTGATTCTGTCGGAAAAATTGCGTTTCAGCGATCCGCGTCAGCAAGCATTGCAAACCGATATGCATCATGAGTTCAAGAAGGCTCAGGGGTATAGCGATTTGGAAATCAGTCAGAAACGTTCGGCGCTGGAAAATGTGCTAATTGCAGAGACCTTTGTTCGGCACCAGCAACGCTTAATGAGTGTCGGCTTTAGCAGCGCCGAGGTCTGGTTTCAGTATTTTAATTTTGCTTCGATTATCGCGTTGAAATAAACATGGACTATCAACCTTTATATCAGGCGTTGAGCGCGGCCGGCGCCGAGCAATGGGTCGAGAATTTGCCGCAGCAGATTAAGCGGGCCCTCTCCAGTAAGGCGCATGGCACCTTACGGCAATGGCGTAGCCTTGTGGAGCAAATGCCTCGGCTCTCGCCCAGCAGTCGCGAGTTGGTCGATGATGTCAGGATAGGGCGGGCCGACGATATCAGCGATGAGCAGCGTCTGCAGCTGGAGGCGCAATTGAAGGCGTTGTGTCCGTGGCGCAAGGGCCCTTATCAAGTCTATGGCATAGAGATCGATACCGAATGGCGGTCGGACTGGAAGTGGGAGCGCTTGCGCAACCATATTGCGCCATTGCAAGGACGTATGGTTCTGGATGTCGGTTGTGGTAATGGTTATCATTGCTGGCGCATGCTTGGCGCCGGCGCCAGCATGGTGGTGGGCATCGATCCGGCCTTGTTGAACGTGATCCAGTTTCATGCCATTAGAAAATTGTATGGCGACGCACCGATTTTTGTGCTGCCATTCGGCATCGAGGCGGTGCCGAATGGCAGCAATGTTTTCGATACCGTGTTTTCGATGGGCGTGCTCTATCACCGCCGTTCGCCGATCGATCATCTGTTGGATTTGAAGGCTTGTCTGCGTCCAGGTGGTGAGCTGGTGTTGGAGACGCTGATCATCGAAGGAAAACAGGGCGAAGTGCTGGTGCCGCAGGAGCGTTATGCCAGGATGCGCAATGTTTGGTTCTTGCCTAGCAGCGACACGTTGATTGGTTGGATGCAGCGTTGCGGTTTTGCCGATATACGTCTGGTGGATGTTTGCAAAACGTCGTTGGCAGAGCAGCGCAGCACCGAATGGATGCCGTTCCATTCCTTAAAGAACTTTCTCGATCCGGACAATCCGGCGCTGACCTGTGAAGGCTATCCGGCGCCCATTCGGGCGATTTTTACCGCAAGGCTGGCTTAGACGGGAGTCTTAATGCGCTCAAACTTGGTGCAGAACGCTCAGAAGCAGGCGGGTGCAGTCGAATCAGGTTAAAATAAGCGCTTATTTTTAGCGGATTTGAAGCAGAATGTCAGAAAAACACATCTATAAGATAGTCTTCTTAAACAGGGATCAAATTTATGAGGTATATGCCAAAAGCGTTTATCAGGGCGAGATGTATGGTTTTGTGATTATTGAGGATTTTCTGTTCGGCGAGAAATCTTCGATTGTCGTCGATCCTTCAGAAGATAAGTTACGCAACGAATTTGCAGAGGTTCGGCGTTCGTTTATACCGATGCATGAGGTGATCAGAATCGATCAGGTAAAGCGGCGAGGGAGCGCAAAAATCGTTTCAGCCGATGGCGCGGCGGCTAATAAAAGCAATGTGGCGTCTTTGTATACGCCCGATAAAAAGTAGAATTGTCCGCAGCATAAAATTCGGCCGCAGTGCATGCGGCCGTCGTAACATTATTTGACGACTCTCAATTTCGGCTTGCTGGGTGGCTTTTTGTCTGGAGGCGTCGGCGGTGTATCGTCGTCATGCTCGTCTTGGTCGAAGATCATGCCCTTGCCATTTTCCTTGGCATAGATGGCCAATACTGCCCTGACAGGCGTAGCTATGTGCATCGGTTGGCCGGCAAAGCGGGCATTAAACTCGATCTGTTCATTGCCCAGCGTTAGTCCCTGAATCGCTTCCGGCCTGATGTTCAGCACGATTTTGCCATCCTCGATAAAATCTTCAGGCAGCAGCGCATCGGTGTCGGTAGCATCGACCAATAGATGCGGCGTCAGACTGTTATCAATGATCCATTCATAGATGGAGCGGATCAAATAGGGCTTTAATGAAGTCATTTGTTTTGCGCGGCCATTTCTTTTTCCTGAGGGCTCAGGCTTTCTTGAAAAGCTTTCCTTGAAAACAGGCGATTGGCATAGGCGGTGATACCTTTGCCAAGACTGGCGATATCGATGCCGAGACTCGGTAAGCGCCATAACAACGGAGCCATCGCGCAATCGATCAGTGAATATTCGTCGCTCATGAAATAAGGGTGAGATTCAAACACAGGGGCTGCCGCCAACAAACTTTCCCGCAACATCTTTTTGGCGCGAGCCGACTTCTTTTCCCCGGAATTGAGGATTTCATCCAATAGCTGATACCAGTCCTGATCGATGCGTTTAATCAGCATCCTGGCGCTGGCGCGGGACACGGGGTCCATCTGATGCAGCGGAGGATGCGGAAAACGTTCATCCAGATATTCCATGATGATGCGGGAATCATATAGCACCAGATCTCGTTCTATCAACGTTGGCGAGGTGCCGTTGGGATTAAGTTCCAGTAGATCTTCCGGTGGTTCGTTGGGGTCAAAATACTCTATATCCGCGGTAACCCCCTTTTCGCGCAGAACTAGCCGGGCGCAATGACTCATTGCGCAGGTCGGCGAGGTAAAAAGAGTCATTACAGATTTTCGGGTGGTAATGTTGGCCACGTAGAATACCCTCTTTCAATAAAATTGGGATAATAAATAGCGGCATTATAGCATGGATATTTATTTTTTTGGCGAGGGCCGATTGGGGGCAGCAATTCCCAGTTTGAGTATTTTTGCAGGGTTTAGGGCATGGGGTGTGTCTGTCGAGGAGCGCCGTTCACCCAGCACCTAAATTATCCTGGAATGTAAAATATAGTCCAGTAACCATGGAATTTAGGTGCTGGGTAAACCCATCCCTGGCAGCAATTCCCAATTTGAGTATTTTTGCGGGGTTTAGGGCATGGGGTGTGTCTGTCGAGGAGCGCCGTAAACCCATCCCTGGGGGCTTGACGGCAGCATCCTTGCTGCCGACATCCACGCCAAACACACCCCATGCCCTTTTTGAACGCCAAAGTGGGAATTTCTGGATTGGGGGCAAGGGCTGAAGTGGAGCTTGCTCTTCGGCAGCGGGCAGTCAAGCGATAGGCTTAAAGGGAAGGGCTTCGGTGGCGGACGAAAGGGCGGGACAGTAGGAGTTTGCCGCGCGCCTTTCGTCTTAAGGGGGTTAGTGTATATCCTTCCAGTATTCCCTTTTCAGTAAATAGGCGACAATGGTGAACATCAGGATGAAAAACAGCACATATTTGCCCATGGCTTTTCTTTCCATCTGCACCGGTTCGCCGACATAAACCAGAAAGTTGACTAAGTCGTTGACCATGCGGTCGAATTCATCCGGCGACAGTTGACCGGGTTCATTCAAAACCAGCTTGGTGACCACCTCTTGACCGTCGACTTGTTTGATGACGGGGACTTGCTCGCCTTGCAACTGCCATAACACATTAGGCATGCCGACATCTTCGAATACGATGTTATTGACGCCCAACGGTTTACTGTCATCGGTATAAAACCCTTTCAGATAGCTATAAAGCCAGTCTGCGCCACGAGAACGGGCGATCAACGATAGGTCCGGAGGATTGGTGCCGAACCACTTGGTGGCGTCATGCGCGTTCATCGCGCTATGCATCTGGTCATAGATGTTGGCGCCATAAGGCGTGATTTCTTTCAGCACCTCTTTCTCATCGAGGTTAAGGTCCAACGCGATACGTTTATAGCGCATATGCTTGGCGGAATGACAGCCTAGGCAATAGGTGACGAAATGTTGCGCACCACGTTCCAGCGAAGCGGTATCGGACAGATCGATGTCGGCCTCTTCCAGTTCAACACCCGCGCCACTGGCAGCAACGCTAAAAGGCATGATAAATAACAAAATATAAATGAGCTTTTTCATGGTTTAATCAAGGCTTTCTTTTAGTTTTTTTGCAAATCGAATCAGTACGCGGGAAATGCCTGACGGATTCGGCCTTCTTTTAACAACTTGCTTTCCGGACGCGGTTGTCACCGGAGTTTTAATCGTTATCTCATCAAACGTCTCAATCATCGCCGGAATACGGTCTTCCAGAGACGGTTGGTCGGTCAGTCGGGTGGGTAGCGGTTTGCTTTTTTCCCAGCGAGTATATAAAGGCATTAACAAAAAGAAACCAAAATAAATGGCGGTCAGGACCCTGGCGATCGTCGTTGCCGTCGGCGTCGCCGGTTGGGTGCCCAGATAACCTAGGCCGATGAAACTGACAACGAACAACAGCAGCGCTTTTTTATAGATGCCGCCGCGGTAACGAATCGACTTGACCTTGCTGCGGTCCAGCCAAGGCAGTAGGAATAGCACGACGATGGCGCCGCCCATGGCGATAACGCCGGCAAATTTGTCGGGCACGGCGCGCAGGATCGCGTAGAAAGGGGTGAAATACCAGACCGGAGCGATATGCTCGGGGGTCTTCAGAGGGTCGGCGGGGATGAAGTTGGCGTGTTCCAGAAAATAACCGCCCATTTCCGGCATGTAGAAAATGACGGTGGCAAAAAAGAACATAAAAACGCCGACGCCGACGATGTCCTTGACGGTGTAGTAGGGATGAAAAGGGATGCCGTCAACCGGAACGCCATAAGGGTCCTTGGACTCTTTTATTTCGATGCCGTCTGGGTTGTTGGAGCCGACCTCATGCAATGCGACGATATGCAGGAAGACCAGAATCAACAAGACCAACGGTACCGCGATGACATGGAAGGCGAAGAAACGGTTCAGCGTGGCGTCGGAAATGACATAATCGCCGCGTATCCATAATGACAGGTCGTCGCCAATCACAGGGATGGCGCTGAACAGCGAAATGATCACCTGGGCGCCCCAATAGGACATTTGCCCCCAAGGCAATAAATAGCCCATGAAGGCTTCGGCCATCAGGCAGACGAAAATCAGCATGCCGAAGATCCAGATCAGTTCCCGCGGCTGTTTGAATGAACCGTACAACAGGCCTCTGAACATATGCAGATAGACGATGATGAAGAACGCCGAGGCGCCGGTCGAATGCATGTATCGAACCAGCCAGCCCCAGTTAATATCACGCATGATGTATTCGACCGAATCGAATGCCAGCTTGGCGTCCGGTTTGTAGTTCATGGTCAGAAAAATGCCGGTGATGAACTGGTTGACCAGCACAAACAGGGCCAGTGACCCGAAAAAATACCAGATATTGAAATTCTTCGGCGCATAATATTGCGCCATGTGCTCATCCCACAGCTTTCTGAGTGGGAAGCGGTCGGACACCCAGGCGGTGGACTCGTTTATTCTTTGCTTCATGCGCTAGCCTCCTCGCTCTCTTCGCCAATGATGATAAGCTCATCGGTCACATACCGATAAGGCGGAATGTCCAAGTTGGTGGGCGCCGGAACGCCTCGATAGACTCGGCCCGCCAAGTCAAACCAGGAACCGTGGCAAGGGCAGAAGAAGCCGCCTTTCCAGTTGTCTCCTAAATCCGGCGGCGCGATTTCGGGGCGGAAAGTCGGTGAACACCCTAAATGCGTACACAGCCCGATGGCGACAAAAATTTCCGGTTTAATCGAGCGCAACGGATTTTTGCTGGATTCAGGCTGATTGGATTCATTGGACAGCGGGTCGGCCAGTTGATCATCCAAGGTCGATAGCGTTTCCAGTACCTGCGGTGTTCTTTTCAGTATCCAGACCGGTTTGCCGCGCCATGCGACTCTGATCAACTGCCCCGACTCCATCTTGCTGATATCGACTTCTACCGGTGCGCCGGCCGCCATGGCTTTAGCGCTGGGTTGCATTTGCGAAAGGAAAGGGACAGCGAGATAACCTGTACCGACTGCGCCAACCACGGACAAAGCCGAGGTCAGAAACTGGCGTTTTGATTTATCGACGCCTTTGTTATTCATGTGTAACGCTCCTGGTTCGTATATGATGCCGTGTGAACTGCATCAATTATAATAATTCCAACAATATACCTTACTGTTTATATTTATTGAAGCTGTTATTAGTGTTTCAGCCCTTGTCAGTGGCCTCAATCCGCTGCATTCAAGGTGCTGGTCAACGCTTCGATAAACGCACGATTTTCCTCTTCCTTACCTATCGTGACTCTGAGGCAATTGCTTAAGGCCCCCCCCTGGGGCGACAGGTTTTTGATTAAAATGCCTTGTTGCTGTAGCGAATGAAAGATCGCGTCGGCCGGTTTGTTTTCGGTTTTGAACAAGATGAAATTCGCCGAGCTCGGCAAGGCCTTGATGCCTTGTAATGCATTTAATTGTTCGAAAACCTGGCTGCGTTGCTGACAGATCGTGTTTGTTTGCTGTTGGAGAAACTCAATGTTATTTAGGGCGAATTCCGCCGTCATCTGCGTCAGGCTGTTGATGTTATAGGGTAGGCGTATTTTATGCAGTTGCTCGATCAGTTCGGGAGCGCCGGCTAGAAATCCTAAGCGCAGGCCGGCCAGGCCCAGTTTGGACAGCGTCCGCATGACCAGCAGATTAGGGTATTGCGCTAATTTATCGATGAAGCTGGCGTCGGTGAACGGCGCATAAGCTTCGTCGATAACGACCAAGCCGGGTGCGCTGTCGAGTATTTGCCGTATGTCTTCGGCGGCAAATAAATTGCCGGTCGGATTGTTGGGGTAAGCGAGAAAAATTACCGCAGGCTGATGTTGTTCGATCATCTTCAGCATTGCCGACAGATCCAAGGCAAAATCATCGGTATGCAAGGGAACGCCTTGATAGTTGAGCCCTAGGCTTTGTGCGATCTGCTTGTACATGACGAATCCCGGTTCCGGCGCCATTACCGTCGCGCCGGGCGTTAACGCCATCAATAGTATCTGAATGATCTCGTCGGAACCGTTGCCCAGCAGCATGTCTGAATCTTGCGGAATCTGATTGACCTTTTTCAGCGTCGCAGCTAGTTTTTTGGCTTGCGGGTCAGGGTAGCGGTTAATCGGGCAGGATTTGATCGTCTGTAACCATTGGTCGATGACGTGTTCCGGCCAGTTATAAGGATTTTCCATGGCGTCAAGTTTGATCAGGTTCTTGGCGTCGGCCACTTTATAGGCAGACATGGCTAATACTTCGTTACGAAAAACGGTGCGGCTTAAATTCTCTGACATCGGCAATGGGATAGAGGATGATTAGGTTATTAAATGGTAACTATTCAGTATCTTTCAGGGTTTAGGGAGTAGACCATTGATTTCTCGGGACGCGTGAATACTTCCATGTAAGCTCTGACTGCAACGTCCTGTTGCAGACAGCCCGATAAATCAATAGCCTACTCCCTCTGATAAAAATACGCTGAATAATTACATTAAATGATTATTCAGCTTGGTTGCGAGCGCGGTTCGAGTCTAGCAAGAGACTATGAAATGGCTTAATGCTGCGAAAAACGCTGACGGCATGAAGCGCGCGAAGAAAACAGCGCATTTAATCTTCATGCCCTTCAGGGTGAATTGTTCCGCATCGATAAACTTCACGGTCTCGGAAGCTTGCGTGTTCTGCGATTAACTCCGTTAGTGTGCTTGCAAAACTGTTTATTTGATCCGGTATTCCGCCGAACGGGCATGGGCCGTCAGGCTTTCGCCGCGGGCAAGAACGGATGCGGTCCGGGCGAGTCTGTCGGCGCCGGCGGCCGAGCAGTTAATCAGGCTGGAGCGCTTCTGGAAATCATAAACGCCTAACGGCGATGAATAACGGGCGGTGCTCGAAGTCGGCAATACATGGTTGGGGCCGGCGCAATAATCGCCCAAGGCTTCGGCGGTGTATCGGCCCATGAAGATGGCGCCGGCATTGCGGATTTTGCGGCACAGGCTCTCCGGGTCTGCGACCGATAGTTCCAGGTGTTCGGGCGCAATCAGGTTGGCGACCTCGGCGGCTTTATCGAGATCCTTGACCTTGATGAAAGCGCCACGGGTGGTTAGCGAGGTCTTGATGATCTCGGCCCGCTCCATCTCCGGCAGTAATTTGTTGATGCTTTGTTCGACTTGGTCCAGGAACTCGTCCTGTTCGGCGATCAAAATCGCTTGGGCGTTTTCGTCATGTTCGGCTTGCGAAAACAGATCCATCGCAATCCAGTTGGGGTCGGTTTCGCCATCGCAGATGACCAGAATCTCCGAGGGGCCGGCGATCATGTCGATGCCGACCTGGCCATATACCAGCTTTTTCGCGGTGGCCACATAGATATTGCCGGGACCGACGATTTTATCGACGGCCGGGATGGTTTTTGTGCCATAAGCCAGCGCGGCGACCGCTTGCGCGCCGCCGATGGTAAATACCCGGTCCACGCCGGCCAGATAGGCGGCCGCCAACACCATCGGATTGCTTTCGCCTTGCGGCGTGGGCACGACCATGATCAATTCGCCGACGCCGGCGACCTTGGCCGGAATCGCATTCATCAACACCGAAGACGGATAGGCGGCTTTCCCGCCGGGAACATAGAGTCCGGCTTTGTCCAACGGCGTGACCTGCTGGCCAAGTATCGTGCCATCTTCTTCGGTATATTGCCAAGACTGCATTTTTTGTTCTTCTGCGTAAGCGCGGATGCGGTTGGCCGCGGTCTGCAGGGCGTCGGCTTTTTCCGCCGACAGGCTGTTCCAGGCCTGTTGTAAGACTTCCTTGTCCAGCTCCAGTTCGGCGGCTTTTTTGAACTGGCATTGATCGAAACGGTTGGTGTATTCGATCACCGCGTCATCGCCGAGGTTGCGCACGTCGGCGATAATCGCCATGACCCGCTGGTGAATTTCGAGGTCCTCGCTAGCATCCCAGGCCAGTCTGGCTTTCAGTTGGGTGGAGAAATCGGCGGCGTTGCTGTCAAGCCGGGTCATGTTGATTATTGTCATCGTATTACCTCTTGGCTAGGGTGATTTCAAATTGGTCGAGCAGCGATTGTATCGCTTGGTGCTTCATCTTCATCGCGGCCTTGTTGACGACCAGCCTAGACGTGATATGGGTAATCAGTTCGCGCGCTTCCAAGCCGTTGGCTTTCAGAGTATTGCCGGTGTCGACCAGATCGACGATGCAGTCGGCTAGGCCGACCAGCGGCGCCAGTTCCATCGAACCGTATAGTTTGATGATTTCGGCCTGTACGCCTATATCGGCAAAGTAACGCTGCGCGGTTTTGACATATTTGGTCGCCACGCGGATTCTGCCGCTGAGCTCGGCTGCATCAACCGGCGTGGCGGTCATCAACCGGCAAGCGGCGATGCCCAGGTCCAGCGGTTCATAAAGATTTTCCGCGCCGTGTTCCAGCAACACATCCTTGCCGGCGATGCCCATGTCGGCGGCGCCGTATTCGACGAAGGTCGGCACATCGGTGGCTCTGATAATGACCAGTTGTACGTCGTCACGGCTGGTTCGTAAGATCAATTTACGGCTTTTTTTCGGATCGTCGATGGGGGTGATGCCGGCTTCTTCGAGTAAGGGCAGCGCATCTTCATAAATGCGGCCTTTCGATACTGCTATTGTTAACATTGTTTTAAAACCTATCGGGGTATACGGCGTATGGTGGCCCCTAATTGGGCAAGTTTCTCTTCGATATGATCGTAACCACGATCGATATGGTAAATACGGTCGACCAGGGTTTCGCCGTCGGCGACCAGGCCGGCCAATACCAGGCTGGCCGAGGCGCGCAGGTCTGTGGCCATGACCGGCGCCGCGGTTAATTGTTCGATGCCGGTACAAATCGCGGTGTTCGATTCCAGCTTGATGTCGGCGCCCATGCGTTGCATTTCCTGGACATGCATGAAACGATTTTCAAACACCGTTTCGGTGATGATGCCAACGCCTTCGGCGATTGCGTTCAAGGCGGTAAATTGGGCCTGCATATCGGTCGGGAAGGCCGGATACGGCGCCGTTCTGATGTTGACGGCTTTCGGGCGGCGGCCTTCCATATCCAGTTCTATCCAGTCTTCGCCGGTTTCGATTTTTGCCCCGGCCTCGCGTAATTTGTCCAGGATCGCATCCAGTGTGTTCGGATTGGTGTTTTTCAGCTTGACCCGGCCCCGGCTAATCGCCGCTGCGACCAGGTAAGTGCCGGTTTCAATACGGTCGGGCAAAATCCGGTAGTAAAGGTTTTCCGCTCCCAGCCTTTCAACACCTTCTATTTCCAGGACATCGCTGCCGATGCCGGTGATCTTGGCGCCCATGTTGTTCAAGAAATGCGCCAGATCGGTCACTTCCGGCTCCTTGGCGGCGTTTTCTATGACGGTCTTGCCTTGCGCCAGCGTGGCCGCCATCAATAGATTCTCGGTGCCGGTCACGGTGATTTTGTCCAGCACCAATCGGCAGCCTTGCAGACGTTTGGCTTTGGCGTGTATATAACCGGCCTCGACGCGGATATCGGCGCCCATTTTGGCCAGCGCATCGAGGTGGATGTCCACAGGACGAGTGCCGATCGCGCAACCGCCCGGCAGCGATACATTGGCTTCGCCAAAGCGTGCTAACAGCGGGCCCAGCACCAAAATCGAGGCGCGCATGGTCTTGACCAGTTCATAGGGCGCTTCGTATTTTCTGATCGTGCTGCAGTCGACCTCGATATTCATTTTTTCATCGACGGTTAGTTGCACGCCCATTTGACCGAGCAGTTCCATCGTCGTGGTGATATCGTGCAGATGCGGGATGTTGCCGATCGTGACCGGGTATTCCGAAAGCAGGGTGGCTGCCAGTATCGGCAAGGCGGCATTTTTGGCGCCGGAGATTCTTAATTCTCCATCGAGCCGTTTGCCGCCGGTAATCAATAGTTTATCCATAGGGGTCCGTTATTAATGTAAATCGCAGCGCCACCTAGTCGGTCGCGTCTGCTAAATATTCATTGGCGTCGAAGCCGCTGAGTTTGGCCAACGCCAGCAATTGTTGCGGAATGTTTTTGAATGCAAGTTCAGTATTATACAGTTTACTTTGCTTAATCCATTCAATCATCAACGCCAGTCCGGCGCTGTCTGTCGTTTCGACTTTTTGTAAATCAATACAGATTCGCTCGGCCGACTTTAAAAAATTAAAGGATTTTACTGTTTTTTTGTCGATACTGGAAAAGGTCAGCGCGCCTTCGACAACAAATTGGCCGGGTGTTTGTTCGGTGATATTGAGTCTAGCCACTATTCTTCCGCCACATCTCTGTCTTTAAACAGGAACTGACCGATGACTTCTTCCAGAACGATCGCCGATTGCGTCAGTTCGATTTCGCTGTTCGCGGTCAAGAAGTCTAATGAGCCGCCGGGCTCCAGGCTGACGTATTGCTCGCCCAGCAGGCCGGCCGTGTATATGCTGGCGGTGGTGTCTTCAGGCAGGGTGTCGTATTGCGATTCGATGCTCATCTCGACGACCGATTGGTAGTTTTGCTTGTCAAAGCGTATCGCCGAAACGCGGCCCACCCGGACGCCGGCGACGGTGACCGGGGATTTCACCTTGAGTCCGCCGGAATTTTCGAAACGGGCCGTGACTTTGTAGCTTTCCTTATTGCTGTAAGTACCGAGATTGCTGATTTGCAGGGACATGTAAAACAGTCCGGCGATGCCACAGGCGACAAAAAGTCCGACTAATGTATCCTGAGTGTGAGAGTGCGGCATGTTAAATATCTCCAAACATGAGTGCGGTTAGAATGAAATCGAGTCCCAAGACGCTGAAGGCTGAATTGACTACGGTTCGGGTGGTGGCTCGGCTGACCCCTTCCGAGGTCGGAACGGTGTCGTAGCCTTCAAACAAGGCGATCCAGGAAACCACAAAGCCGAATACTATACTTTTGATGACGCCGTTGACGATGTCGTCGTAAAAATCGATCGAGGACTGCATTTGCGACCAATAAGAACCGTCATCGACGCCGAGCATGCCGACGCCGACCATATGTCCGCCGATCACGCCGATCGAACTGAAAATAGCGGCCAGCAATGGCATTGACAGCAAACCGGCCATTAAGCGAGGGGTGATGATGCGTTTGATCGGGTCTACCGCCATCATTTCCATGCCGGAAAGCTGTTCGGTCGCCTTCATCAGGCCGATTTCGGCAGTCAATGCCGAGCCGGCGCGGCCGGCAAACAGCAAGGCCGAGACCACAGGCCCCAGCTCCCTGACTAAGGACGCCGCGACCATCACGCCCAGTGTTTCTTCGGCGCCGAAGTCGGATAGGGTGTAATAGCCCTGCAAACCCAGCACCATGCCGACAAACAGGCCGGAGATGGTGATGATTAAGAAAGATAGCACGCCGACCGAATACATTTGCTTGATCAGCAGGCCGGGGCGCAACAAGATGGCGGCAATGCCGCTTAGCGAGTGCAGCAGAAAATAGGTCGCGCGGCCCAGCTTGGCAAAACTGGTGCGCGTCGTTTCCCCTAGTTTTTGTATGTAGTGAGTCATTATAAGTGGTAAGCGGATTCTTTAGGACAGCAGGTCGTCGACATAGTCTGGCGCAGGATAATGGAAATGAACCGGGCCGTCCGCCTTGCCATGCATGAATTGTTGCACCCATTCGGAATCGGAGTCGACCAGTTGCTCGGGAGTGCCTTGGCCGACGATTTTACCCCCCGAAAGCAAGTAAATATAATCGGCGATGGCGGCTGTTTCCTGAACGTCATGAGAGACGATGATACTGGTCAGGCTCAGCGTCGTGTTCAGCGATTTGATCAAATGCACCAGCGCGCCCATCGAAATCGGGTCCTGGCCGGTAAAGGGCTCGTCATACATGATCATCATCGGGTCTAGGGCAATCGCCCTGGCCAAGGCCACCCGTCTGGCCATGCCGCCGGACAGTTCGCTGGGCATCAGGTTTCTGGCGCCTCGCAATCCGACGGCCTGCAGCTTCATCAATACCAGGGTGCGTATCATCGATTCCGGCAGATGGGTGTGTTCGCGTAGCGGAAAGGCGACATTGTCGAAGACATTCATGTCGGTCAGCAGTGCGCCGCTTTGAAACAACATGCCCATGCGTTTGCGCAAATTGTATAGTTCCTTGAGTTTCAGGCTATGCACATTTTGCTGGTCGACATTGATGCTGCCTTGATCCGGATGAAGCTGGCCGCCGATCAATTTTAATAGGGTGGTCTTGCCGGTTCCGCTAGGGCCCATGATCGCGGTGACTTTGCCCCGTTCGATATCTAGGGAAATGTCGTCAAAAATTTTTCTGGGGCCGCGGGAAAAGGTCAGATTTCTTATCGAAACTAGCTTGTTTTCATGGCTTGCGCTGTTGTCCATACGCCTGATAGTGAGAGGGCTTTCTGTTGAAATAAGCCGTTATATTGTATGGGAGGGGCGGGATAAGTCAATCAGCGAACGCGCGAATCGTGAAAACAGCTTGGTTAAATATATCGTTGGCAGTTGGCAGTTGGCGGTTGGCGGGACGCCCGGCGCAAAGATGCGAGGACAAAGCTTTCGTCCGCCGTCGACGGAGTGCTTGTCAATGCGGCAGACGGCTTGATAAATCAATGTTCTACTGATAACGGACTGAAAAACGCCGCATAGATAGGCACAAAATTTGTTGTAAACATGTAATAATAGGCAATTTTTGAACCAAAATAGAGATGTTGATCAATTTTATTGCTTTGGCGGGCGGTTTGGTCGTGTTGGTGTTGGCGGCCGATAAGTTTGTAAGCGGCACGGCGTCAATCGCCAGGAATCTTGGGGTATCGCCGTTGCTGATCGGTTTAACCATCGTGGGTCTGGGGACGTCGGCGCCGGAAATCCTGGTGTCGGCCATCGCCTCGCTGCAAGGAAACAGCGGTCTGGCGGTGGGCAACGCCTTGGGATCTAATGTCGCCAATATTGGCTTGATTCTAGGCAGCACCGCGCTGATTGCGCCGTTGACGTTTCATTCGACTTTGTTGAAAAGAGAGCTTCCGATGCTGACCTTAATCAGCATCATGTGTTTTTTGATGGCTTTCGACGGCTTGAGTGAGCGGGATAGCATGTTGATGTTCGCGGTGCTCGCCTTGTTCATCGCTTGGTTGGCGCGCACGGCAAAAAAAGATCTGCGCAAAGAGGATGTTTTTGAACAAGAATTGGAAGCCGAGATACCGGTCGGCATGTCCAATTTAAAGGCATGGACCTTTTTTGTGCTGGGCTTGGTCGGGCTGTTGTTGAGTTCGCGCTTGCTGGTCTGGGCGGCGGTCAATATCGCCGAATCTTTTGGCGTCAGCGACCTGGTGATCGGTTTGACGATCGTCGCCTTGGGCACTAGTCTGCCGGAATTGGCGGCATCGATCGCCAGCGTGCTCAAAAAAGAAGATGATTTGGCGATCGGTAACGTCATCGGTTCCAATATCTATAATTTGTTGGCCGTTTATTCGCTGCCAGGCCTGATTGCACCGGGACCGGTCGCCGAGAGCGTGCTGACCAGGGATTTCCCGGTGATGCTGGGTTTTACTTTCGCTTTGTTCTTGTTGGGCTATGGCTTTAATCGTCGCGGCAGGGTCAATCGTCTGGAGGGGGCTGTGTTGGTGGCGGCCTATGGCGCCTATCAATGGCTTATTTATCAAGAGGCGGTGGCGGTGTTATGAACCAGCAGGACCAAAATATCAGGGCCTTGGCGCTGGCCGTCATCAATGTCGAGAAACAGGCGGTGGAGGCGCTGACTGAACAAGTCAACGAACAATTTGTCAAAGCATGTCATCTAATGCTGTCCTGTAAAGGTCGTGTCGTGGTCACCGGCATGGGAAAATCCGGCCATATCGCCGGAAAAATAGCCGCGACATTGGCCAGCACCGGCACACCGGCATTTTTCGTCCATCCGGGCGAAGCCAGTCACGGTGACCTAGGTATGATTACTGGTCAAGATGTGGTGTTGGCGCTGTCAAATTCCGGTGAAACCTCTGAAGTCGTGACGATTTTGCCGATCATCAAGCGCCTGGGAGTGCCGTTGATTGCGATGACGGGCAATCCCGAGTCGACGTTGGCGAAATTGTCTGCGGCCCATCTCAATGTCGCCGTGCAGCAGGAAGCCTGCCCTTTGGGCTTGGCGCCGACGGCCAGCACCACGGCCGCTTTGGTCATGGGCGATGCCTTGGCCGTTTCGTTGCTGGAAACCCGCGGTTTTACCCGTGATGATTTCGCCTTGTCGCATCCCGGCGGCAGTCTGGGGAAGCGCCTGTTAATGAGGGTCGATGACTTGATGCATCGCGGTGATGAGGTGCCGGCGGTCAGTCAGGACGCCTGGGTTTGCGATGTATTGTTGGAAATGACCGGCAAAAAACTTGGCATGACCGCGGTCGTCGACGTCAGTCGTAAAGTGGCTGGGATTTTTACAGACGGCGATTTGCGTCGCATGCTGGAGAAAGGGCAGGATGTGCATAATACGAGGATTACCGAGGTGATGACGTCGCCATGCGCGATGATTAGCGAAGAGATCCTGGCCGCCGAGGCGATGCAGATCATGCAGCAGAAAAAAATCAATGCCTTGCTCGTCGTGGATGAGCGGCAACGATTGGTCGGCGCCTTGAACATGCATGATTTGCTGCGGGCCGGGATTGTATAAAATTTAGACGAATGGTTAAGGAGAAAAAGTGAACTTTGTCAGTCCGCAGATTATGGCGAAAGCTCGGCAGGTCAAGTTGTTGATCCTCGATGTCGATGGCGTTTTGACCGACGGTCGCTTGTTTTTTGATCAGCAGGGTCGAGAATATAAAAGCTTTCATGCCCGTGATGGTCATGGCGTCAAGTTGTTGAGACAAAGCGGCGTCGAAATAGCGGTCATATCCGGACGTAAATCCAGTTCGGTGGCCTTGCGAATGAAAAACCTAGGGATCGAGCATGTCTATCAGGGGCATGAAGATAAAATCGCCGCCTTTAACGAGGTGTTGGCAAAAACCGGAGTCACGGCGGAACAAGCCGCCCATGTCGGGGATGACTGGATGGATTTGCCGATTATGGTCAGAGCGGGATTTGCCGTTGCGGTAAGTGATGCGAATTTTGCCGTCAAACAATATGCCGACTGGTGCACCGAAACTGCCGGCGGTCTAGGTGCGGTCAGAGAAGTCTGCGATTTGATCATGCAGGCCCAGGGCACTTTCGAGACGGCGTTACAGCGATATTTAATATGATCTTGCAGCGCTATCGTCTCTATATTTTTTTGTTGATATTGGCGTTGGTTTCTTGGTGGTGGGTCGATTTGAGCGAGAAGGACGACGTTGGCGTCACCGTCGCGATGAAAAACAGTCCGGATTATTTCAGCAACGGTTATCGCAAGACCGAGATGAGTGACGCCGGCATCCCGCATAGTGATTTGCTGGCGGACGGCATGATCCATTATAGCGGCGATGGCGCCACCCATTTGCAAAACCCGGTGATGACGCTTTATAACAACAGTGTCAGTCCCTGGGTGATTCGGTCGGAAAGCGGTATATTGTCGCGCAATGGCGAGGACTTGCTGCTGAATGGTAAGGTTCATATTAATCGCGAGTCCG
Source organism: Methylomarinum sp. Ch1-1 (assembly GCF_030717995.2). Taxonomy (NCBI): domain Bacteria; kingdom Pseudomonadati; phylum Pseudomonadota; class Gammaproteobacteria; order Methylococcales; family Methylococcaceae; genus Methylomarinum; species Methylomarinum roseum. Next base: position 1,519,485 of record NZ_CP157743.1, read on the forward strand.
GTGAAGGCGTCAAACCGCTGACGATCAATACCTCGGAATTGCGGGTCAAGTTACCGGATAACTATGCGGAAACGGACGAATGGGCTGAAATCATCAGCCCGCCTAACAGAACGACGGGGGTCGGCATGGAGGTCACTTTCGTCGAACCTATTCATTTGAAGTTGTTAGCAAAGGTAAAAGGGCGCTATGAAGTCAATTAATTTAGTCGCTTGCTGGCTGGCATTGTTCAGTACGGGAGCAATGGCGCTGGAAAGCGATTCCGAGCAACCCATTTATATCGATTCCAATACCGCGACTTATGACGATAAGGCGCAGACCAGTGTTTACACCGGCAATGTCGTGACGATTCAAGGCAGCCTTCGCGTGGATTCCGATAAGCTGGTGGTTTATCTGAAACAGGGCGAGATCAGTAAGATGGTGGCGACCGGGGAAAAAGCCAAGTTCGAGCAATTGCCGGGCGAAGGCCAGGAAAAAATCAAAGGTGAAGCCCTAATCGGTGAATACTATCCCAACAAGAACCTACTGATCTTGAAGAAAGAGGCTGTGGTTTGGCAAGCCGGCAATAAGTCGGCCAGCGATTTGATTCGCTATGACAGTAAAAACGCGCTGATCAAGGCCGGGGAGAAATCATCCGATTCGAAACGCGTGCACTCGGTGTTCATGCCCAAAGAGAAGAAAACGCAATAGCCATGACCCGCTTAACTGCTGAAAAGCTAATTAAAAGTTACAATAAACGTCAAGTAGTCAGCGACGTCAGTTTTGAGGTCAATACCGGTGAAGTGGTGGGGCTGCTGGGGCCGAATGGGGCTGGAAAAACCACCAGTTTCTATATGGTGGTCGGCCTGATTAGGGCTGACAGCGGCGATATTTTTATCGATGATCTGAGGCTCACCGACCACCCGATGCACAGTCGGGCCCGATTGGGCGTCGGTTATCTGGCTCAAGAACCGTCGGTATTCCGTAAGCTTAGCGTCGCGGATAATTTACGGGCGGTGTTGCAGATCCGTTCGGATCTGACAGCGGGCCAGGCGGAGTTGTTGATAGAGGAGCTACTGGATGAGTTCAGCATTACTCATTTGCGCGATCAGATAGCGATGGGGCTGTCGGGCGGGGAAAGGCGACGGGTGGAAATTGCCAGAGCCTTGGCGACCGATCCGCAGTTCATTTTGTTGGACGAGCCTTTTGCAGGCGTCGATCCGATCTCGGTCATTGATCTACAGAAAATCATCGCCCATTTGAAGGACAGAGGCATTGGTATCTTGATTACCGAGCATAAGGTCAGGGAGACGCTAGAAATCTGTGATCGCGCCTACATACTCAATAATGGCGAGGTTATTGCCCGCGGTACCGGGGCCGAATTGGTCGCTAACCCAGAAGTGCGCAAGGTCTACTTGGGCGATAACTTCAGTTTATAAGAATCTGACAGCCATGAAACAATCATTACAACTTCGTATCGGTCAGAATTTGACCATGACGCCGCAATTGCAGCAGGCGATTAAATTGTTGCAGTTGTCGACGATGGATTTGCAGCAGGAGATTCAACAGGCCTTGGAGTCGAACATGATGCTGGAGCTTGATGAGGAAGAATCCCTCAGTCAGGAGCGTCCAGAGAGAAAAACCGATATCAGCGACCAGGTGACTAGCGAAGGCTCACAATCTGATATTCCAGACGAGCTGCCGGTGGACAGTAGTTGGGATGATGTATTCGAGGCCTCTCTGCCCTCCGGCGCTGAAGTCGGTGAAGCGGTGGAGTTCGAGACATTCCGCAGTAAGGCGGAAACACTGCAAGACCATTTATTATGGCAGCTGGAAATGGCGCCTATCTCGGAACGTGATCACGCCATCGCCATTGCCATCATCGATTCGATTAACGAGGATGGTTATCTGGGCGCGACGCTGGAGGAGATATTTCAAGGGTTGTCGGAGCAATTGGAAGAGCTTGAGCTCGATGAGGTCAAGGCGGTGTTGCACAGGGTGCAGAATTTCGATCCGGTGGGCGTCGCAGCGAACGATCTGGGCGAATGTTTGAGACTTCAGCTGCTGCAATTGCCCGAGGATACCTCTTTTAAACACGAGGCCATGGAATTGGTCAGCCGGCATCTGGACTTATTGGCATCCCACGATCAAAGCAAGCTGATGCGACGTCTTGATGTTAATGAAAGCCAGCTGAAGCAGGCGATTGCCCTGATTCGCTCGTTGGACCCGAAGCCGGGCGCCTATTTGCAAAACTATGACTCTCAATATGTGATTCCGGATGTCTTTGTCAGCAAGGCCAGGGGGCAATGGGTGGTCAGTCTAAATCCCGATATTGCGCCGAAACTGAGAGTCAATCCTCTCTATTCGGGGATGATCAAGCGCGCCGACAACAGCCGGGATAACGTCAGTATGAAGGATCATTTGCAAGAAGCGCGTTGGTTCATCAAGAGCTTGCATAGTCGCAACGATACCTTGCTCAGGGTCGCCAAAAGCATCGTCGAAAAACAGAAGGATTTTTTTGAACATGGGCCGATAGCGATGAAGCCGATGGTCTTGCGCGACATCGCCGAAGAGCTCGATCTACATGAGTCGACGATTTCCAGGGTGACAACGCAGAAATATATGCATACGCCTAATGGTATAATAGAGTTTAAATATTTTTTCTCCAGTCATGTCTCCACCGATGCCGGTGGGGAATGTTCGGCGACGGCGATTAGAGCGTTCATCAAGGAGTTAATCGGCAATGAAATGCCGGCAAAACCGCTGAGCGATAGTAAAATAGCCGAGCTGTTAAAGGAAAAAGGGATCAATGTCGCTCGGCGCACCATAGCTAAATATCGGGAGTCGATGTCGATTCCGTCGTCCAGCCAAAGAAAAAGAATTCTTTAGGCGTTTGGTAATTTCAATACAATTTTTTTAAACCAGGAGTAATCCATGCAAGTAAGTGTAACTGGACACCACGTAGACGTAACCGATTCATTGAGAAATTATGTCGAAGAAAAAATCAGTAAACTCAAACGTCATTTTGACAATGTGACCGATATTCATGTGATTTTGACGGTGGAAAAACTTCAGCAACAAGCGGAAGCGACCGTGCAGGTCAGTGGCGCGAAGTTATTTGCCGAAGATACTCAGGAAGACATGTATGCGGCTATCGATAACATGGTTGATAAGTTGGATAGACAAATTATCAAGCATAAAGAAAAAATGAACAGCCACAGATAAGAAATAAAAGGCGGAAGATGAAAGGCGAGCAGGGCTTTAGCTTTACAAAGCCCATAGCGTTAACGTCTCGAATCTTTTGCCTTTAACTTGCTTCTTAGAAACTATGAAACTCATTATCGTCAGCGGGCTTTCCGGGTCGGGCAAAAGCATTGCCCTGGATACCTTGGAAGATTGCGGTTATTTTTGCGTTGATAATCTTCCTTTTACGTTATTGGAAGACTTTATCAGCGATGTCATGCTGGACGATAAAAAAATATGCGCCAAGACCGCGATCGGCATCGATGCCAGAAATCAGACCGAAAAGTTGGCGGACTTCTCGGGCTGTCTTGACTTTATCAGAAAAAAAGGTATCGAGTGCGATGTCCTGTATTTACAGGCAGAGGAAAACATACTGCTCAAACGCTATAGCGAAACCAGGCGTCGGCATCCGCTGAGCGATCTGAATATTCCGCTGAAAGAGGCATTGCGCATGGAAAAGGATATGTTGCGCCCGGTGGCGAAATGCGCCGATGTCATTATCGATACCAGCCATACCCATTATCACCAGCTTCGGGAATTACTGAAAAGCCAGCTAGGGGAAGGCAATGAAAGGCAGATGGTGATCCAGTTTTTATCGTTCGGCTTTAAACATGGCATTCCGCTGGAAGCGGATTTCATGTTTGACGCTAGGACATTGCCGAATCCCTATTGGGTGGCCGATTTGCGAGGTCTGACCGGAAAAGATCAGGCCGTGATAGACTTTTTACAGGATGAAGATGTGGTGCAGCAATATTTTCAAGATGTCAGGAATTTTATTGAACGCTGGGCGCCCAAATTCGAAGCCGATAACCGCAGTTATCTGACCGTCGCGATCGGTTGCACAGGCGGACAGCATCGTTCGGTGTTCTTGGTCGACCTGCTGGTCAAACATTTTCAACAATCGGCTCATAATGTCATTGTCAGGCATCGAGAGCTGCAGTGATGCGAAAGCGGCCATGATTGCGGCAAATTGAACTCAGGTATCGGCATGATGTGGATACAGACTTAAAAATTTAGGAACCCGTTATTTTATGCCAACGACAGTACAGCAAGAAGACACAAAACCTCTATTGGATCGGACTCTGAAAGCGCTGGAGAAAGGTTCGCAATTTGAAATTAGGAATTTGATTCATTCCTTGTACCCGGCGGAAACGGCGCTTATTCTCGAGTCGCTGACAGCAGAACAAAGAGCCCGGGTTTGGGCCGTCATTCCTCCTAATGTGATGGGGGAAATTTTAGTCAGGGTCCATACCGAGGTGGCAGAGGGCTTGCTGAAAATCACCGATCGCAACGATTTGATCAAGGCGGCCGAAAATCTTGAATCCGATGATATGGTGGATCTGCTGCAAGTGTTGCCGGAGCCTTTGTTATCCCAGGTATTGGAATCGATGGGCGTGCATCAGCGCAATCGTCTGGAGTCGGCATTAGCCTATGATGATCATACCGCCGGCGGCTTAATGACGCTGGATGTGTTGACGATAAGGGCCGATGTGACCCTCGATGTGGTCCTGCGTTATTTACGCCAGCGCGGCAATATGCCGCCTTCCACCGATAGTCTGATCGTCGTCGACAGGAATGATCATTTTCAGGGCATATTGTCCTTGGAAACTTTGTTGACGCATGATGGGGCAACCAAGGTTGCGGCGGTTATGGACACCAATGCCACCAGCATACCTTACCAAACGCCAGCCCATGATGTGGCGATTCTGTTCGAGCAGCGAGATATATTGTCGGCGCCGGTGGTGACCGATAATGGTCGTTTGATGGGGCGGATCACTATCGATGATGTAGTGGACATCATTCGTGAGGAGGCCGATCACTCGATCATGAGCATGGCCGGCCTCGATGAGGAACAGGACATGTTTGCGCCGGTCATGACCAGCGCTAAGCGCCGCGCCGTCTGGTTGGGGGTCAACCTGTTCACCGCCTTCTTGGCATCTTGGGTGATAGGCCTGTTCGAGGCGACTCTGGCGGAGATCGTGGCCTTGGCGGTGTTGATGCCTATCGTCGCCAGCATGGGCGGTATCGCCGGCAGTCAGACGTTGACTCTCGTGGTGCGCGGTCTGGCGCTGCGTCAGGTGAGTGGCGCGAATGCCGGCCGCTTATTATTAAAGGAGCTTTCGGTAGGGGGGGTTAACGGAGTCTTGTGGGCCGTGGTCGTCGCCTTGATCGGCGGGGTCTGGTTTCAGAGCGCCAGTTTGGGATTGTTGCTGGGGGCCGCGATGGTGATTAACCTGGTCTGTGCCGCCCTAGCCGGGGCCAGCATTCCTGTGGTTCTGGATAAAGTGGGCATCGATCCTGCCTTGGCGGGCGGGGTGTTGCTGACCACGGTGACCGATGTGATCGGCTTTATGGCCTTCCTTGGATTGGCCACCATATTCTTGCTATAGGCGGCCGATCAATCGTTGCGCCGAGACGTGAGCGTCTCGGCGCTTGACTCCCGTTATTATCCGACGTTTATTTAAGCGACAGCGTTTCGGTACGGCCATTGATCTCAAAGCTGAGTTTGTCTTCTTTAGATAGCCAGCCGATGGCGCGCTGCACATCGTTTTTGCCCAGGCCGGTTTCTTTGGTGATTTTAGATACGCTAGCTTCGCCATTTTTATCCAGATATTTCCAGATCTTGCCGGCTGCATCGCCAATTGCTACATTAGACATGGTGTTTCCTCATCATGGTTGGTAATAAAATCAGTTTTGTTTGTTTTGCTCATCGGGTAGGACGATATTGAGCTCCAAAGTTTCCTGGTTTTCATCCTGTTCCAAATTGACAGAAATGGCGTCTTCACCGACGTTGACATATTTCTGTACGACAGCCAACAATTCCTGCTGCAATTGGGGAAGATAAGAGGGCTGATTGCGGGCGGATCTCTCATGGGCCACTAGTATCTGTAACCGCTCTTTTGCCACTGAAGCTGAGCTGGGTTTAGTTGATCTAAAATAATCTAACAAACTCATTACTTACTCCTGAACAGCTTACCGAATAACCCTTTTTTCTCTTCATCAATGAAACGATGCGGTTTGTCTTCACCGAGGTAACGGTCCACGATGTCAGCATAGGCTTGTCCGGCATCGCTTTGTTCATCGAGAATAACAGGCACACCGGAATTCGATGCATTCAATACCGATTTGGATTCCGGAATCACGCCTAGCAGATGGAGTGATAAAATGTCCTGGACGTCATCGACACTCAGCATTTCCCCCAGTTTAACCCGATCCGGAGAATAACGCGATAACAAGAGGTATTCCCGTATAGGTTCTTCGCCGTTTTCGGCGCGACGCGATTTGCTGGATAAGATGCCCAGCATGCGGTCTGAGTCTCGGACCGAGGAGACTTCGGGGTTGGTGACGACGAAGGCGTCATCGGCAAAGTACATGGCCAGGTTGGCGCCGCGTTCGATGCCTGCCGGGGAGTCGCAGACGATGTATTTAAAATCCTTGGACAATTCCTCCAGTACCTGGCCGACCCCTTCTTTGGTTAGGGCTTCTTTATCTCGGGTTTGGGAGGCCGGAAGTATGTAAAGCTGGTTGCAACGCTTGTCTTTGATCAGCGCCTGATTCAGCGAGGCTTCGCCGTGGATCACATTGATAAAATCGTAGACGACGCGACGTTCGCAGCCCATGACTAAATCAAGGTTACGCAAGCCAACATCAAAGTCTATTACGGCTGTTTTGTGCCCTTTTTTTGCCAACCCCATGGCGATTGCAGCACTGGTCGTCGTTTTGCCAACGCCACCTTTACCTGATGTTACGACGATAATTCTGGCCAATGTATATTCCTCCAAAAAGAGTTAAATAGCTTCAATAATAAGCGCCTGATCTTGCAGGCTGATTTGTACGGGTTTGTTGCGCATGGAGTCATCGAGTTCGTCGCTGATCTTGTAATTACCGGCGATGGAAATTAGTTCTGCCTGCAAATCAGAGCAGAAAATCCTGCTGTCGCAATTGCCCTGAACCCCGGCCAGCGCCCTGCCTCTGAGTGAGCCATAAACATGGATATTGCCCTCAGCCATGATTTCGGCGCCTGCGCTGACGGTGGCGGTAACAATTAAATCGCCTTTGGCGTACACTCGCTGTCCGGAGCGTACCGGATGAGTGACGGTTTTGTTTTCGAGCGTAGCGGCGGCAGCCGGTTCGCTTTGCTTCTGGCTTTGTTCGGTCTCCGGAACGATTGTTTTTTCCGTTTGCGGATTGTTGGCGTCAGGTTGTGATGCATGCGCAGAATGCACCGGCAGGTTGAGTTCTATCGCGCTTTGGTTCTGTTCTTCGCTGCCGCCTCTAATGCCGATCGGTAGAAAATGATGAGTTCTCAGGACGTTGACAATGTCGGCTAAATTAAGCGTCTGTTCTCGCTTGTTCAGCTCCCGTAAATCGATTAACACCGGCGAATATTTAAAGAACTCGGGCGCCTGTGCTATTTTTTCCTGTAATTGATGTTCAATATGCACAAGATTGTTGCTGATTAACATCAGGGCAGGCACGTTTAAAGAGGTGCTTTTGAACTCTAAAGCGGCTTTTTGCGGTGCGGTTGTGTCGGTCGACATCGGGGTTTGCAAATCAAGTCTCTAATGCGTTGAATGTTATCATCTTCAAATGGAAAAATCATTTTTCCAGCCGTAATAATTTTAATTTTATTTGTTCCGACTCTGGCAAGTGAAATTCAAGGCTGCGCGCGACATTTCTATTTATGTTGACGGAGAAATATTTTGGTGGATATGTTCTTTGTTTCATGCTTTTTGGCGCGAGTAGAATGCGGGTGGCCAGCTCCCAGATGTGTCGAGCAATTTGTCTGGGCGAGGAGTAGACCGCGGCAATGGCGCCGGCGTTGACATAGGCTTTGGAAAAGCCGATGACAGGGACATTGTAGCGATAGCTGGTTAACAGCAGATAAGGTATCGTCCTACGATTATGAATCAAAGGATCGGGCAACGCCAGCAGTACATCGGATTCCTTGACTAATTCGTTCAGTTGATTGTTGATTTCGCTAGCGGAGCTAACGCTTCGGTTGTTGATTTGCAAATGGCGCTGTTTTCCTTGCTCTTTTAACGCCTCGAGTTTATTGACGGAAAAGTCGGCGGTCAAAACGCCGACCGACTTTACCCCGGACAGGGTTGTGGTAAGTAGATTCAACTGTCTGGCGATGGGTTGGTCAAGGTAGAGGCCGTAATGCCGAGGCAGCTCCGGGCATTGGGCTAGGATGCAAAGTTTTTCATCCGCCATGCTCTGCTTCGGTAGCAGGGTGTTAAGTGTCACCATATCGGACCGATTGGCCAATAAGGCGGCTTGATAGCCGAGGGTGATGACCAGGGCGATATTGTTTTGTCTGAGCGCGTTGCTGTTGACTTGGTCCAGACGCCGATATTCGATGTTAAAGGCTTGCTCGGTGAATTGCTGATTTTGTAATTCGTTGACCACTTGATCATGGATTTTTGATTCGGTATCGGAAATAACCAAAACTGTATGGTTAGCGGCCAGGGCGATGGTCGAAAAAACAAAAGACACAAAAATGCCTATGACACAGGCTGACAGCTTGTGAAAAAAAGGCGTGATAATATGCGAGCCCCCTAATGAATGGGGCGTCAAAAAATCCATTTATGGTGATTATCGATTTGGATGAAATTTTTTAACGGATCGATTGGCGATGTAAACATTATTAGGCCCGAAGCCGGTTATATCCTTTATGTTTTCAATGTTAGGAAAGTTATGGCGTAACTTGTCCGAAACGGGCGCTTTATTATTGGGGCGCCATCGCTTGAACGGATCCATCCAGGGTTTCTGTACACTCGGTCAAGGAAAACTGCAGTTTCCTTGTAGCCCAAGTACATAGTCAATATTATTCTGTCGGCAATTGTGAGTGTAGGCGCAGATTTAGCTGAGCAATGCGAATAAATTCGCACCTACCGCAGCAGCATTTCCCGGTTTGAGCATTTTTGAACTCCAAACTGGGAGTTGCTGCCACCTACCGAGTACCCGTCATATATAACATGACTAGGTACTAGTAGGAGGCTGTGTTAAGGAAAAGCCTATCCGCGTACTTATTTGTTTTAGTTTATCTTGAAATAAACGACGTGCCTAGTGTCGTAAAGGTTTATTGAGAATATTCTTGTCGACAGCAAACGCAAGGGAGAGGGCGCATTAGCCGATAGTTCGACAATTTCAGACTATGCTAAAGGGGGTAAGATCGCTTACTCTAGTCAAGTCCTTGGCAAGCGTTGATCCGGTAGCAGCAATTCCCAGTTTAAGTATTTTTGCAGGGTTTAGGGCATGGGGTGTGTCAGTCGAGGAGCGCCGTAAACCCATCCCTGGGGGCTTGACGGCAGCATCCTTGCTGCCGACATCCTCGCCAAACACACCCCATGCCCTTTTTGAACGCCAAAGTGGGAATTGCTGATCCGGTAGCCAAGGACTTGACTAGATCAGGGTGGGCTAAGGCAGCATATAGCCGCGGATAGTAAAATATAGGAAAGCCGCCAGGAGTCCGGATAATGGCACGGTAATCACCCAGGCCGCCGCTATTTTGTATAGATGTGAGCGTTTGACCAGTTCCTGGCGATAAACTTTTTTCAGGCTTTTGCGTTCCTTACGGGTCAGCTCGGTTGATGCGGTTTTCGCTTTCAAGTCTTTAAGCATCTTCGCCTTTTCTTCAATCGTGGCGGTTTCAAATTCCTCTAATAAGGCTTCGACTTTTTCCGGGTCGGCGTGTTCGTGATGCTCGCGAATTTTGGCGATTCTCTTGGCATTGCTGTGTTTCAGGTATTCGCGTAAAAATCCTACGCCGAAGATCGCTCCCACCGCGGTGTGGGTGGAACTGACCGGAAGTCCGAGTTGGCTGGCGATGATGACCGTGATCGCGGCCGCCATCGCGACACAGAAGGCGCGCATTTTATCCAATTCGGTAATTTCGCTGCCGACGGTGCGAATCAGCTTGGGGCCATATAGGGCTAAACCAATCGAGATGCCCAGCGCGCCAACCAGCATGATCCATAAAGGTATCGCCGCCTTGGTCGCGACGCCGCCGCTGAACACGGCATCGTTAATGGCCGCCAGCGGACCTACGGCATTCGCCACGTCATTGGCGCCGTGAGCAAAACTTAATAAGGCTGCCGAGCAAATTAGGGGCAGGGAAAATAAGGTGTTGACGCTTTCTTTGCTGTTTTCAAGTTTGAATGCGGTTTTTTTGAGCAGAGGCGTGACGACAACATAAGCGGCAACGGCGACGGCCAGTCCGATGCTGGTCGCGGTCATGAAATCGATTTTCCAGATTTTCTTCACCCCTTTCAGTAGCAGGTAGGTGGAAAATGCCCAACACATGAGCGCGATCAATATAGGCACGACTTTTCTAGCGGATTTAACCATATCCTCCTGGTAAGTGATCGTGCGTTTGATCAGGTATAAGAAAGAGGCGGCGATAACGCCGCCGAAAACTGGAGAAATCACCCAGCTGGCTGCGATTTTGCCGAACACCATCCAATTGGCGATGCCCAGGCCGCCGGCGGCAATGCCGGCGCCTAACACGCCGCCGACGATCGAATGCGTGGTCGATACCGGCGCATTTAACGCAGTTGCGATATTCAGCCAGATTGCCGCGGCCAACAGGGCCGCCATCATCAGCCAGATAAAGGTGCTGGTGTCGCTGATCAGGGATGGGTTTATGATGCCTTTTTTGATCGTGCCGACCACATCGCCGCCGGCGATAATCGCGCCCCCGGCCTCAAAAACGGCGGCGATAAGGATCGCGCCGAACAGCGACACCGCTTTGGAGCCGACTGCCGGGCCGACGTTATTGGCGACATCGTTGGCGCCGATATTCAGCGCCATGTAAGCGCCTATTGCCGCGGCGGTGATTAATAAGTGTCCGCCATCGTTTGGAATGATGAAGGAAGAGGCATAATAGGCAACAACTAGAATGAACGTGAAAGCGATAGTCGCTTTGAAAATATCATGGCTAAAGATGGAGCGATCTTCGCTATGGGCAACGTTTTCTAAATTCATGGATTATCCAGTTTTAGTTAAGTTGTAAATATAACCCTCCATTATGACTAATGTTACGGAATTTTGACAGTTCTGTGATGCCATTTGGTGAGATGGCGTCGCTGCAGGGGGGCGATAGGGAAAAGTATTATTTAATAAAACCTCTTGTTTTATAAGAAAATTGTCTGTTATTGGGCGATTTCCAGACTTGCAATTCTAGTCATTATCCTTTAATTTAACCTACTATCCGTAAAGCTAGGGGTGCTTGTTGTCGACAGCTGTCGAAATGGGCTGAGATAAACCCTTTGAACCTGACCCGGCTAATACCGGCGTAGGAAAGCCCACACTTCCCTGCGCTTGAGATTTATTGAATTTGGAGATAAGCATGAGCGCTGTCCGTAATGAGATTGCTGCCGATGGCGGCAGTAGTGTAAGAATAGATTCCTATCCCGCATCCGAAAAAATCTATGTGCAGGGCAGTCGTCCTGACATCCGAGTGCCGATGCGCAAGATCACCCTGTCCGATACGCCGGCGCATTTCGGCGCGGAAGAAAACCCGCCGTTGTATGTCTATGATACTTCCGGCGTCTACACCGACCCCAACGTAGCAATCAATCTGCATCAAGGTTTGGGACCGGTTCGCGATCAATGGATCGCGGAACGAAACGATACCGAGGAGTTGGCGGGGCCGACTTCAAAGTTTGGCCGCGAAAGACTGGAAGATCCCGATACCGCACATTTTCGCTTCGACCATATCCATAAGCCTAGAAGAGCCGTTGCCGGCGCCAACGTCAGTCAGATGCATTATGCCCGCAAAGGCATCATTACCCCGGAAATGGAATATATCGCCATCCGCGAAAACCAGAACATGGAAGAGATGCGCGAACATTTGAAGGGTCGGCATCCCGGCCAGGCATTCGGCGCCTCCATTCCTGACGTCATCACCCCTGAATTTGTGCGTGATGAAGTGGCGAGGGGCCGCGCCATTATTCCGGCTAACATCAACCATCCGGAGCTGGAGCCGATGATTATCGGCCGTAACTTCCTGGTCAAAATCAACGGCAACCTGGGTAATTCGGCAGTCACGTCCTCGATCGAAGAAGAAGTGGAAAAAATGCTCTGGGGGATTCGCTGGGGCGCCGACACGATCATGGATTTGTCCACCGGTAAAAATATTCATGAAACGCGCGAGTGGATTCTGCGTAATTCACCGGTGCCCATTGGCACAGTGCCGATTTATCAAGCGCTGGAAAAAGTCGACGGCAAGGCCGAAGAGCTGACTTGGGAGATATATCGCGATACCCTGATCGAACAGGCCGAGCAAGGCGTCGATTATTTCACCATTCATGCCGGTGTGCGTCTGCAGCATGTGCCGCTGACCGCGAAACGTATGACCGGAATTGTTTCACGCGGTGGCTCCATCATGGCGAAATGGTGTCTGGCGCATCATACCGAAAGTTTCCTGTACACTCATTTCGAAGAAATCTGCGAAATCATGAAGGCCTATGACGTGTCCTTCTCGTTAGGCGATGGACTGCGTCCGGGATCGATTTACGATGCCAACGACGAAGCGCAATTCGGTGAACTGGAAACCTTGGGCGAGTTAACCAAGATCGCCTGGAAGCACGATGTGCAAACGATGATCGAGGGGCCGGGGCATGTGCCATTGCATATGGTTAAAATCAATATGGACAAGCAGTTGGAAGACTGTCATGAGGCGCCTTTCTATACCTTGGGGCCGCTGACCACCGATATCGCGCCCGGTTATGACCATATTACCTCGGCGATCGGAGCCGCCAACATCGGTTGGTATGGCTGTGCGATGTTGTGTTATGTGACGCAAAAAGAACATCTGGGCTTGCCTAACAAGCAGGACGTGCGTGAAGGTATCGTCACCTATAAGGTCGCCGCTCACGCCGCCGACTTGGCGAAAGGTCATCCCGCTGCGCAAGCACGGGATAATGCCATGTCCAAGGCGCGTTTCGAATTCCGCTGGGAGGATCAATTCAATATTTCATTGGATCCGGAAAAGGCTCGTTCCTTTCATGACGAAACCTTGCCTAAGGAATCGGCCAAAATCGCGCATTTCTGTTCCATGTGCGGCCCTCATTTCTGTTCGATGAAAATCAGCCAGGATGTGCGTGATTACGCCGCGGCAAAAGGCATCGATGAAGAACAGGCATTAAAACAAGGCATGGATGAAAAGTCCCAGCAATTTCTGAAAGAAGGGGCCGACATTTACCATAAGATTTAACGGTCTGAAGACAGGGCGCACTTGCTGCGCCCTTTTTTGTATTGACTATAATGAAAGCCTCGACGGACGCGGCATTGCATCCTATTCACGTTCTTAGAGGGTGTGGGACAGAAATCAGGATGGATGCGTGAGATGTGCAATTGTTTTATCTGCTGTGGTACGCCGGTTGCCAAGTCATTAAAAATAATGAATACTTATGCGCTCATATCTACGCGGCTTGCATTACAACTACTGGAGGTTTCAAGTTTTATGAAAAAAATGATTATTTTGGGATTGGCGGTTGCCGGTCTTTCGTTGAGTTCAATGACCGCATCGGCCAAAAACGATGATAGCGAATATCCAGCGGCTTATTTTCAGCCAAAAGTGATTTATGCCGATAAAGAAGCAATCAGGGAATCCGAAAAAACGGCCAAGCCCAGAAAGAGAAAAGTGGAATTCGATCCAAAATACCCGGCCGCCTATTTCCAGCCTAAGGTGATTTACCCGTAAGCTATTTTTACGCGGCGGTTGTAAAGAAAGGTCGCACCGAGAGGGCGGCCTTTTTTTATGCCTCTATTCGAACAACTGTTCCCGCGCATTTTCCAATATTGCTGTTACCGCCGGATGCTTAAGTTTTCTTTGCGCGGTGATGGCGTAAAATTTTTCTTCAACGGTCTCGATACGCCCCAGGCTTTGTACATTGTATTGACGTTCAAGTTCAACTGCGACCGTGCTCGGGGCGACAAACAAGCCCGCGCCGCCGCTGCCAAAGGTCTTGATCAATGCGCTATCCTCTATTTCCGCCTGGATTTGAGGGCTGATGCCTTCGGCATCGAACCATTGATCCAGCGAGCGTCGTAACGCGGTGTTGCCGGTAGGAAGTAAAAACGGCGCTCCGTTCAGGGAGCGAGGAAAGCCTGGGCGGTAAATGTCGGCCAAGTTAGCGGTTCCGAATACGGTCACCGGGCAGCCGCCTAATAGATGGTTGAAAGCCTTGCTGTCGCTGGTCGGGGTCAGGGGCGCATCCGATAGGACCAGGTCGATGCCCAGTAGCGAAATTTCCGTTAACAGGCGGTCTGCCTTGTCTTCGTAACAATGCAGTTGGACCGATTCCGGCAATTGCAATGCCGGTTCGATCAGTCGATAAACCAACATTTTCGGTAACGCGTCGGCCACGCCAACGGTCAGTCGCAGGGCTTGACCGCTGGGTCGTCCCGCCAGGGTATTGCTGAGTTCTCGACCCAAGGAGAATATTTCGTCGGCATAGTGAAACACGATGCGGCCGGTTTCCGTCAACATCAGTTTGCGACCGTTTTTGTAGAAGAGTTTATCGCCGACCGCTTGTTCGAATACGGCCAGTTGGGCGCTGATTGTCGGTTGCGCCAGGTGTAGTTTTTCACTGGCGCGAGTGACGCCTTCCTCACGAACGACGTTCCAGAAATAAAACAGATGCTGATAATTGATGCGTTTCATATATTTTATAAAATGCTATAACTATTTAGCTTGGTATTGAGAAAATATTTCCCTTGCTATCAGTTGCTTGCGTAAGAAGTGTATGCGACAAGGCAGATTTTTGCTCCTGCAAAATCTGCATTCCCCCCGTCCCTGGCGGTTTACCGCAATCGCTCCCGACGATTGCTGGCATTCCCACCCTCCCTGGCAGTTTACCGCAATCGCTCCCGACGATTGCCGGCATTCCCGCCCTCCCTGGCAGTTTACCGCAATCGCTCCCGACGATTGCTGGCATTCCCACCCTCCCTGGCAGTTTACCGCAATCGCTCCCGACGATTGCCGGCATTCCCGCCCTCCCTGGCAGTTAGAAGCAGGCGTCAAGACTCATCAGGTAAACAACCGGCAACAGATTGATTGCCTTATAATATAGAAAAATACTATGTAAATATTCAATATATTCTATTTTACAATAAATGTCTCTGTCTTTAATCTATTGCAGCAAGAGGCAACAATTCCCACTTTGGCGTTCAAAAAGGGCATGGGGTGTGTTTGGCGTGGATGTCGGCAGCAAGGATGCTGCCGTCAAGCCCCCAGCACCTAATGCCCTAAACACAGCAAAATGCTCAAACTGAGAATTGCTGGCAAGAGGCTGGTAGACAGTGCGGTCAATAAAAAGATGATTTTTTAGGCTGAGGGCTGTCGACCGCATGAATTAATTTTGACTAGAGGAGTGGCCGTGGATATTTCTTTCGATGATAACAAAGTGAGTCATTCGTCCCGGGTGTTGGGGGCGTTATTGACCAAAGTTTTGAAAACCCAGGCTCAACCGGAGGTGTATAAGGCGGTCGAGCAATTACAGAAGCAGTTTGCTGGCCTGCTGCGTGATGAAAGCAGCGAGTCGCATCGTCGTCAAATGTTGTCGGCCGTGGAAAATTTAGATGCCAAGGCAATGAATGAAGTGGCCAGGGTGTTCAGCCACTATTTTAGCTTGCTCAATATCGCCGAGGAATCCTACAACCTGAAAACTCGTAACAAGCAACAGGCAGGGCACTATTGGCCCGGGTCTTTTCACGATACCTTGATTACACTGAAGGAATCCGGAGTCACTGTCGATAAGCTGCAAGATTTGCTTGACGAACTGTTGTATATGCCGGTGATGACGGCTCACCCGACCGAGGCCAAGCGACGCACCGTCAAAGGCGTGTTGCGTAATATCTTTCAAGCCCAAGAGGCGCTGAGCGGTCAGCGCTTACAAGGCAATGAGCGCAAGCAGATGCTGAGCAGATTGCAAAGCTATATCCAACTGCTGTGGAAAACCGACGAAGTGCGCTCGCGCAAACTGAGCGTCGCCGACGAGATTGATGCCGGCTTATTCTATTTTTCGCTGTCGCTGTTTCAGGCCACGGCGCAGGTCTATCGAAAATTCCAGCAATCGTTGGCCGATGTCTACGGTGAAGAGGCGGCGCGCGAAATCCGCGTACCCAGCTTTTTAAGCTTCGGTTCCTGGATTGGCGGCGACCGTGACGGCAATCCCAATGTGACGCCGGAAATCACGGTATTGGCATTGCGTCGACAGGCTGAAACGGTGATGCAGGAATATGTGCGCCGTCTGGATGAACTGATTGGACATTTGTCCCATTCTCACGGCTTTTGTCAGTTGACCGACGAGTTTGTCGACAGTCTAGCGGACGACCGGGCCATGTTGGGACCGTCGGTGACCCAGTTGGAAAGCCGTTATACCCAGGAACCTTATCGGCATAAACTGGTATTGATGAAATTCCGCATGGAGCGCAGCCTGATGACGGTGTCCAGACGCCTGAATGACGAACCCGAGCTGAGCGATAGCCATGCCTATTCCAGCGCAGCAGAGTTTCTGCGCGACCTGAAGCTGATCGATGCCTCGTTGCGGGCGCATGGCGATGGCGAAATAGCGGATCTGGAATTGAGCGATTTAATCCGTTTGACCGAAACCTTCGGTTTTCATTTGATGCAGCTCGATGTGCGTCAGGAATCGACCCGCCATAGCGAGGCGATCGCCGAGATTTTATCGGCTTCGCTGGGAATGGATTATTCCGTTCTCGATGAGGACCAACGCCTGGATCTATTGAGCGAGGCGTTGGCGACCCCGGGTGGTTTGATGTTCGATCGTTCCTCGTTGTCGACAGCGACTCAGGAGACGCTAGAGCTGTTCGACATCATGGCCAGTATGAAGCGTGAAATCGGTCCGGAGTGTTTCGGCAAGTACGTGATTTCGATGACCCATACGGCCAGCCATATTATGGAAGTGATGTTGCTGGCGGCTCAAAGCGGGCTGGTCGGTCGTATCGGAGGCCACTGGCATTGTCATATCGAGGTCAGTCCGTTGTTCGAAACGGTGGACGATCTGAAGCGCATCGAGGGGGTATTGACCCGTTTGTTCGATACCCCGACCTATCAGGAACTGCTGAAGGCGTCGGCCGGCCGCCAGGAAATCATGCTGGGTTATTCCGATTCCTGTAAGGACGGCGGCATTCTGGCTTCGGCCTGGAGCCTGTTCCAAGCGCAACGTAGAGTTATCGATCTGGCCGAGCAGCGCGGCATCAAATGTCGCTTGTTCCACGGCCGCGGCGGCACCGTCGGCGCGGCGGCGGCCCGACCCATGAGGCGATTTTGGCCCAGCCGCCCGATACCGTGCGTGGGCAAATCAAGTTCACCGAACAGGGCGAAGTGCTGTTTTACCGTTACAACAACATGGAAACGGCGATTTACGAGTTGACGATGGGCGTCACCGGCCTGTTGAAGGCCAGCGTCAGTCTGGTGCAGCCGGCCCAGACCGATTGTCCGGATAATTTGGCGATCATGGATGAGCTGGCGCAGCTCGGTGAACAAAGTTATCGCGAATTGACCGAACGCACGCCCGGGTTTCTCGATTATTTCTACGAGGCGACGCCGGTCGGCGAAATCGGCCAGCTCAACATCGGTTCACGGCCGTCGCATCGGAAAAAACAGGATCGTTCGAAAAACTCGGTGCGGGCAATCGCTTGGGTGTTCGCCTGGGCGCAATCTCGGCAAACTTTTCCGGCTTGGTACGGCATCGGCTGGAGCCTGTCGACCTGGTGCGCCGGTAAACCCGAGCGTTTAGAGAAACTGCGGGCGATGTACCGTGATTGGCCTTTCTTTCGCAATCTGCTGAGTAACGCGCAGATGGCATTGAGTAAATCGGATATGAGCATCGCCAAGCAATATGCCGGCCTGTGCGTCGATGACGATACCGGCCAGCGTGTCCATGGCTTGATCGCGAAGGAATATCACCGCTGCCTGGATTGGGTGTTGCAAGTCGCCGAAAAGGATAGGTTGCTGGCCGAAAATCCGTCGTTGGCGTCTTCATTGCATCGTCGCAATGCCTATCTGGGGCCGTTGAATTATATTCAGGTCGCCTTGTTGCGCAAGCTGCGGGCGGACGGTGATAATACCCAGGAAAGTCCTTGGTTGCAGCCGTTATTACGCACGATTAATGCGATTGCCGCGGGGATGAGAAATACAGGTTAGCGTGCGATCACATAATTCGAAACGGATCATCCATGAACACAAGTCTCAGAACGGTTTTTCATTATCTGCAGGATGAACTGGAGATCGGCGTCGAGCAAGCCGACCTCAGTCGATTGCTGATTGATGATGACGACAGCGCTGTCGCGCTAAAGACAGCCGCCGAGCAATTCGGGATGCGCGTGACCGAGGCGGTGCTGACTTTGGACGATGCGCTGGCGGTATGTGGGCGCGCCATGCCGCTGTTGACCGAACTGGGACCTGAACAATGGTTGATATTATCCGGCTTCAGCCGGGGACGCATCGAAGCCGTATTGATCGAGGGTAGCCGGATAGACGCTCAATTCTATCGCGTCAAGGAAATCGCCCATTTGCTGAAGCCTTATCAAGGCGCCGCCCGCCGCTGGTTCTTGTTGGAGCCGGCCGAGCCGTTGGCGGCGGCCAAGAGTCATGATCATGAGGATGCGCTGCCGCCGCTGCACCGTCTGTTCGGATTGTTGCGCGGCGAACGTCACGATTTGTTGCTGGTGCTGCTGTTTTCGCTGGGCACCGGGCTGCTTTATCTGGCGACGCCGATCGCGGTGCAGGCGCTGGTCAATACCGTGGCTCTCGGCGGCATGCTGCAACCGTTGACTGTGCTGGCCTTCATCCTGTTCGTGTTTCTGGCCTTCGGCGGCGTTATTTACGTGTTGCAGACCTATCTGGTCGAATTAATTCAACGGCGCATTTTCATCGGTGTCTCGGCCGACCTGGCCCAACGTTTGCCGCGCGTCGATAGTGAAGTTTACGATCGGCATAATGGCGCGGAACTGGTGAACCGTTTTTTCGACGTCGTGACGATACAGAAGGCCGGTGCGACGCTGTTGTTGTCGGGGCTGTCGACGGTGTTACAGGCCGTCGTGGGCTTGCTGGTGCTGGCGGCCTATCATCCCTTATTGTTGGTTTTCGATATCGTACTGACGGGTTTGATTGCCTTCATCCTGTTTGTCTTGGGCCGCAAGGCCGTGACTACCGCGATCGAGGAATCGAAGGCCAAATATGCACTGGCCGCCTGGCTGGAAACGGTGGCTCGCAACATGCTGACCTTCAAATCCGCAGGCGGTCCCGAGTTCGCTTATCAGCGCAGCGATGAGTTAGCGCATGCCTATCTGGCCAATCGCAAGCGTCATTACCGCGTGGTGCTGCGGCAAACGATCGGTGCGGTCACGCTGCATGCGGTTGCCGGAACCAGCCTGCTGGCGATCGGCGGCTTGCTGGTCATCGAAGGACAACTGACATTGGGGCAATTGGTCGCCGCCGAGTTGATCGTTTCCGGCGTGCTGGCATCGTTCGCCAAATTCGGCAAGCAACTGGAGGGGGTTTATGATTTGATGGCCGGAGTGGACAAGCTCGGCCATTTACTCGACCTGCCGCTGGAACGCAGCGGCGGCGAAAAAATCGATAACGATACGGCCGTCGAACTGAAGGTGACCGATCTGGTCTTCTCCTATCATAGCAAGCATGCGCTGATCGACGGACTCAGCTTTATTTTGCCGGCAGGACAGAACCTGGCAATATTGTGTCCCTCCGGCGGCGGCAAGACTACGCTGGCCGATTTGCTGGGGGGCTTGCGTTTACCGAAAGGAGGACGGATCGAACTGAACGGCGTCGATTTGTCCGACCTGAGCCTGCAGTCGTTACGCCGGCAAGTGGCCATCGTCAATCGCCGCGAAGTCATCGAAGACAGCATCATCGAAAATATCCGTCTGGGGCGGGCTGAGATCGATAACGCCCAGATCCGTGAGGTATTGGACGAACTAGGGCTGTTGCGGGAGCTGATGCGCTTGCCCGAGGGCCTGCAGACCGAAATCACCGCCGGCGGCTCACCGCTGGCCTCTTCCCAGTTGAGCCGACTGTTGATCGCCCGGGCCTTGGTCGGTCGACCTGTGTTGCTGGTCGTCGACGGCATCCTGGACGATCTCGATGAGGCCTCGCGTGAACAGATTTATCAGGTCTTGTTCAAGCCGGAGAGAAACTGTTCCTTATTGATGTTGACACGCTTTCGCGAAGTTGCCCGGCGATGTCAACGGCTGATCGAATGGCCAACAGGAGCAAGGCGATGAGGCGGTTGCGCACCCAGAATTCGTTGACCGCGATGAGTGCGGCTCAGACTCCGCGCATGGTTTCGCGTCTGGCCCGGCTGTTCGCCTGGCTGTTTATCGTGATCCCGTTGGTGATGTTGTTCGTGCCCTGGCAACAAAACGTCACCGGCATCGGCCGAGTGGCCGCCTATGCGCCGGTCGAGCGTCAGCAAACCGTCGATGCCACCGTTTCCGGTCGCATCGTTCAATGGCACGTCAAGGAAGGCGATCGGGTCAGGCAGGGCGACAAGCTGGTCGAGATCCGTGACTTCGATCCGCTTTTCAAGGATCGTTTGCAACAACAACAAGCGGCCGCTAGCGCGAAGGTTGCGGCGAAAGAGCAGGAGCTGCAGGCCTATCGCTTGCAAAGGGAAAATTTGATTGCGGTGCGGGACATTAAAGTTGCGACCGCTCAATACAAGCTTGATGTCGCCCGACAGAAGGTGCGTTCTGCAGTTGAAACGCTGGCGGCGACGCGGGCGACCTTGGATGCTGCGCGTCTGCAACGGGAACGTCTGCAAAATTTGTTGAGCGACGGCCTGGTTTCTCGGCGTGAATTCGAATTGGCCGAGCGCGATCTGAACGTCGCTCTGCGCAGCCGCAACAGCACGCAGGCTTCGTTGCAGGCGGCCAGAGCTTCGGAACAGGCGGCTCTGGCCGATATCGAACGCATACGCGCCGATGCCGAGGCCAAGATCAGCGGCGTCAACGCTTACCTGAACAAAACCTTGAGCGAATTGGAGGAAAGTCGGGCGAGTCTGGTCAAGTTCGAGGTGGCATTGGCCAGACAACAATCCCAGGTGATCGAGGCGCCGCGCGACGGCACGATCTTGCGTTTGTTGAGCAATCCGGAGGCGCAGGTGCTGAAGCAGGGCGATCCGTTGGCTATCTTGATTCCATCCACCGATCAATACGCGGTAGAGTTGTGGTTGGACGGCAATGATGCGCCGTTGACGCTGCCCGGACATCATGTGCGGCTGCAATTCGAGGGCTGGCCTGCGGTGCAGTTCGTCGGCTGGCCCGAGGTTGCGGTCGGCACCTTCGGCGGTCAGGTCGCGTTCGTCGATTCGACCGACAACGGCAACGGGAAATTCAGGGTCATGGTGGTGCCCGATGAACAAGACCGCAACTGGCCTTCCAGCCGTTTCTTGCGGCAGGGCGTTAGGGTTCGTGGTTGGGTGCTACTCAATCAGGTGACGCTCGGTTACGAGATTTGGCGGCAATTGAACGGCTTTCCGCCGATGTTGACGCCGGAATCGCCGTTGTCCGATATCGCCCGTAAGCGTTTGCAATAATGCGGGGCATTGAATGGATTTAAGCAATGCGAGTCAAAACATGAGCACTATCGAGCGAATCCTGCCGGCATTGTTGGTGATGGCATTCCTCGGCGGTTGCCGGCCCCTTGATGTTGCGGAGCTGGAACCGGGCATCGACTCGCGAGTGGAACAGAGGTTGCAACAAGAGGAAGGAGTTTCATTGAAGCAATGGTCGCAGACTAAGCCGCAAACGCTGTCCGAGTCAGTGTCGAAAGGCACGCGTTTGGATTTGTCGTTGCCGCCGCTGTTGCCTGGTCAGAACGGCATTCAAGGAAACCGTATCGACAAGGAGAAGCAACAAAGCGATAAACAAGCGAATGACGGATTTTGGCCGTTGACGATTGCCGAAGCGCGGCAAATGGCGCTGGAAAACAATCTCGACCTGCAGATTGCATTGCTGGAGCCGGAAATCGCCGCGACCCGGGTCAGCGAGGAAGAGGCCAAGTTCGACCAGCTGATTTTCGTCAACGCCAAATATGGACGCAAGGACACGCCGCTGTATGACGGCGATATGGTCAAGTTCAGCACCCAGGATAAGACATCGCCATTGTACAATGAGGAGGTCAAGCTTAGTGCGTTGCCGCAGATCACCGATACCTTCAATATGGAGGCAGGCATCAGCGTGCCGCTGTTGACCGGCGGCAAAGTGACGTTGGCTTCGCCGCTGGCGCACAAACGGACGCGTAAAGGCGTCACTTCCGATGAATATCGTAGCGCCTTGCGTTTCAGCATCAGCCAACCGTTGTTGCGCGGTGTCGGCATAGCCAACAATGTCGCTGGCATCCGTATCGCCGCTTATCGGCAACGCGCCGCCGATGTCGGTCTGCGTCTGCAAAGCATTCGCGTGTTGGCGGCGATCGATCGCGCCTATTGGGCTGTTTACGCCGCCTGGGGCGAATTGGACGTGCGTCGGCAGCAATACCAGAATGCCGCCGACAACTTGGACATGGTCAGACGCCGGGTCGACGAGGGACTGACCGCGGCGGTGGAGCTGAACCGGGCCGAAATCGGCGTCGCCGAGCGGATGGAAAAGCTGGTTGTCGCCCAAACCAAGCTGAAAATCAGCCAGCGCAAGTTGAAACTATTGTTGAATGATAAGGGTTTGGGGCTGGATTCCGAACATTGGCTGGCGCCGCAGACGTCGCCGCAACTGCTCGGATTCAGCTTCGATCGGGAGCAGCTGGCGCAACAGGCTATGGATGGACGATTGGAATTGTTGGAATTGGAATTGAAGCTGGCCGCCGACAGCAGCAAGATCGATTATCTGCGCAATCAGACCCTGCCGCTGTTCATGCTCGATTACCAATACGGCGCGCTGGGCCGCGACAACGCCTTCGGCGACGCCTATGGGGATGCGGTTAGCGGAGACTTTCAGGACTGGTCGGTCGGACTGAAATTCGAATTGCCGTTGAGCAATGCCTTGCGCGAATCGCGATTGCAGCGCGCCGTGCAGCAGCGTGCTCAGCGATTGGCGACGAAACGGCTGCGCGAGTTGAACATACGGCGAGAGATTTTCGATGCGCTGGATTTGGTCGATCAGAACTGGCAACGCATCGTCGTGACCCGGCAGAATGTGATCCTGGCCGGCCTGAATTACCAAGCGGAGCTGAAACAGTTTCGGCAAGGTCTACGCACGATGACCGAAGTGTTGGAAATGCTGACCAAGTTGGGCGAGGCCCAAGTGCGCGAGGTCAATGCGATCGCCAATTATCAGGTCGCGCTGGTCGATCTGGCCTACGCCACCGGCACCTTGCTCGGTTACAGCAAGGTTGGGTTTGCCGATTCCTGACGTAGCAATGCCGGACGGGGTATCCTCCCATACGCATCAAGCTAAAAAACCACGTCTTTGCAATTTGCCTGAGAAAAAATCCGGCGAGGTTTCCAAAATCCGCTTCGCCTTGTATAGTTTACGGATCAACGTATTTCTCAATGGACAAACAGACATGGAAGCCGCCCCGATTGAAACGCTCACACACCGACTTGGCCAACATTTAGAGAAGTGGTTTGGCGCCGAAACCTGCGAAACCTTGGCCAAGTCTAGCGGATTGATCCAACGCTGTACGAGTCGCTTGACCGGCAGCGATTTTTTTAAATCTGCTGACGGTCGATACTCTCAGCGAGCCGGCGATTAGCTATGAAGGTTTGTGCGACAGCCTGGAAGAGCGGAGCGGCGTGAAGCTGACGCCACAAGCCTTGTGTGATCGCGTGAACAGCGATGGCGCGGTACGGTTTATGGAATCGGCGCTTACCAAGGCTTTATGCGAGGCCGGCGGATCGCCTTTGACGACACAGGAAGCGGCATGGCTAGCCCCGTTTCCACGGGTTTTACTGCAAGACAGTAGCCAAATCGAGGTTAACGAAGCGTTGACCGAAGCGTTTAAAGGCAGCGGTGGTAATGCTAGCACGGCCAGCGTTAAAATCGATTTCAGCTATGACGTCAAAAACGAACAAGCTGAGCATATCGCGATTCGTCAGGGCGCCGATAGCGATCAGGGATTTGCCGGCGATTTGCTCGCCCGGGTGCGGAAGGCGGATTTGATCATTCGGGATTTGGGCTATTTCAGTTTGGACGCCTTTGCTCAGCTCATGCAGATCGGTGCTTATTTCTTAAGTCGGCTCAGCTATACCGTCAATCTCTATGAGACCGCCGACGCCCCCGCGCCGATCAAGCTGATCCAGCATATCAACCGCTTCGGCGGTGGTGGGCAAACGATGGAGTTTTCACTGTTTATCGGTGAGCGGCAGCGGTTACCCATCCGGTTAGTGATTTACCGGTTACCGCGCGAGGTCTATCGGAAGCGACAAAAAGCCGCGATCAAAACGGCCAAACGCAAAGGGCGCCGAGTACGCTTGTCCTACTTGAAGTTTCTTAAGTATAGCGTTTTCATGACTAACGTCCCCGCAGACTTCTGGCCCAAGGAAGCATTAGGCACCCTATATCGCTTGCGTTGGCAAGTCGAATTGACGTTTAAACACTGGAAATCGCTGTTCCGCATCGATCTCTTGAAAGGCACGCGCCCGGAACGAATCCGTTGTCTCCTCTATGGGCGTCTGATCGTCATTCTGGTCGTGCAGAAGCTGTTGGCACTGGCCGCACGGCAAGCAGAAGACGAAGGCCGTGAACTCTCTTTCGACAAAGCCATCCAATGGCTGTTGCGTCACGAGCGGTTTTTGAAAGCCTTTGTCGCTCGGCAGTTCGACACGCTGATCAGTAAGCTGTTGGCCAGCCTCGGAAGGCTGTTTAAATCCAAGCGAAAGCGGCGTACAACTCGGCAATTGATTGCCCAACAAGTAGGGTACTTGGACAGTTTCTCTGACTCCCCGGAAGCGGGCTGCGATAGCAATTTAGCTCCGGGGAGTTGCGCTTAGCTTGATGCGTATGGGTATCCTCCCCAGGGCTCCCTCATTAAAAAATACCTGAACCAGCACATTGGTTAATATCGCGTCATCTCTCTGGGCGGGGCGGGTTATTTAACCCGCCCCGAACGTTTAATTTACTTACGCCGCGGCTCCGCCAAAGTCTGCCCGTAGGAGGCCCGCCCTCGGGCCGAATGGCTCTTTTCGCGCCGAGGGCGGCGCTCCTACGCAAAGCGCCGTCTTGCCTTCGGATGTTGAACAGCGTGAAGCGCATCAAAAGCCGGTGCGCTTCCTATCGTCAGCACACCCACATTCATGAGATGGATAACGCGCAGCGGATCGGCTAAAAGCATTCAATGCACGCGGGGCGGGTTATTCAACCCGCCCCGAACGTTTAATTTACTTTAGGCGTAATTATTCAACGTACTTTTAATGAGGTAGCCCTGGTATCCTCCCGTCTTAATATTGACTATTTATCACAAATATATTTTTTACCAGATCTCGACTCAAACGCCTGTGGTTGAATAGCGCTTAGAACCATGAGCGTTCGACAAAGTCATATTGTTCATAATCCTTTTCAAAATCCGTCCGGCGGATTGTCATCGATTGAAAAAGAGGTAGCGTAATGAGTCATGATGATAAGATTTTCAAACTATCCGACGACCTTGCCCTGACGTACGAAACCGTTGCCCGGTTTCGAGACCTGTTGAACGATCCTAAAGCCTTGTCCCGTTTCCTGAATGATGACGAGCGCGCCGTCGCGTTTTTGAGCGCCTTGGCCGACGGCCCTGCTGACTGGCAAGAGTGTCTGGTCGAAGCTTTGTGTAAACCTGACGTCGTGTTCGATTTGGCGCAGGTCGGCAAAATCGATGCGGTTTGGTCGATGATTTTGCAGTTATCCACGCAGGAACGGCAGCTCGCCGTCCTTGGCGCGCCGGAAGTGGTTTTTATTTTGACGAAGAACGGCAAGGCCGATGCCGTCAGGAAGCTGATTCTGAATCTTCCCGAAGCGCAACCGCGTTTATCGATTTGTCGAGTCCCATATGCGGTATTCGGCATGGCCAAATATGGCGATACGGCTAAAACCCTGGCGATGATACGGGACTTCCCCGAAACATCGCAACAGGCCAAAGTATTGAGCGCCAGCCATGTCGTATACGGTCTGCTCGATAATCTCGATGCGTCCGAGAACCAGGCCCTGCTCGCGATGATCCAACGGTTTTCGAAAGACCAACAGGCCGAAATTCTGGCAGCGGATCTTGCGGTATTGGGCCTGGTTAAAAACGGCAAAATCGAACACGTGCTTTCCTGGCTGCGCAGTTTTTCGAAATCGCAGTTGGACAGGGTGCGCAACGCCGCTTATGTCGTGCCGATACTCAGCGAAAATGCGAAATCCAGTGACATTAAGTTTTTCATCAACGGCCTGCCGGAAAAGCGGGAGGGTCTCAGCCGAAAGGAACGGATGTCCGTTTATCGTTCCGGGCAACGGCAATTGCATTGATGAAGTATGTGATATAAATTGCAAACATTTGTCGGCTAGATAATTACAAACCAATATGCATCGCTAGCGTAAAACGGCCGGTTGAGGGGGCGGATTATTGCTCTTATCAAGGCCAGTCCTTCCGGTGGTAGTTATTTTATGCATCATAGCTGAACATGGGCTGTCAATGCGTAACTGCTAGACCCGTAATGAAAGTATGGCTTATGCCTAGTTAAGTGGATACTATACGCTTACCCACGTGGCGATTATTTTGCAGTGAGTTATGCGAACGTGAGCAGTGAAGCAGCTGGAAAGAAAATGAGTGAAAATGCCAATTTAAGAGCTGATACGAGAGGCTCATGGGAGCTCCCCCATCACATATGCATGCGGGGCAGAGCAGTTGTCTAAATTGGTGACGGATATTTAACAAACAAGAGGTATTGAAGATGGGAAAAGCGAGCCGTAGAAAAAAATTAAAAAGACAACAAGCTATCGCGCTTGAAAAATGTGGCGGGATCAAGTTATCCGAAGCCTTGATCAATCTGTGCGAACCTTACGATCACGAAGATTTGCCTTTGCATGCATACGAAAACCTGATGGCCGCGGCGGCAATGGCCTGGAATATCGCGCTGCAACCCGAGGAAAAACGCCAAGAGATGTTATTGGATGCACTGAATAAATTGTCGCCAATCCAAAAAAATCTTGAAGATGAATTTAATGAGTTCATGAACAATCCAGATCCTGAGAATCCTCCGGATTCGATTGTTCTCATTCAAATTATAACTGGGTTAATTAAACGCAAAGATACGTTATATCCCAATGATAATCGGGTGGTCGTCGATTATGAGATAACCGAGAACGCGACACAACGTCATGTAACGGTGACATCATCACTATCGCCGAAGGGTGATCCTAACTAATACGCCACGAACCATGAACCAGATTTACCTGGAACGACACGATCTGGATAAAAATCTGCACCGCTTTTATCAGATCTTTGTCATTCCAGGATTATTTGGTGAATGGTCGCTGGTTCGCGGGTGGGGGAAGGATTGGCTCCCCGAAACGGTGCGCAAGGATTGGTTTGATACTGAGCCGGAAGCGGCGTCCGCTGCGAAAAAGTTGCTCAAGGAAAAGCAAAGGAAGGGTTACCGGACGTCGGGTAAAGAACTCATGGTTTATATCGCTGTCATCAGTTAAGATTACAGATGAACCGCACCTCTAATATGGCGACTACCGAAACATTCACCGTCAGAACCGAATCCGATGTCATTCATAATCTCGACCAGATGGCCGGATCACTGGACAGGTCACGCAATTATCTGGTCAACCAAGCCTTGAAAGAATACCAGCAACATCACGCCTGGCCAATCGAGAAAGTCACTCAGGGCATTGTAGCCGCCGACCGTGGCGAACTGGTTGATCATGACGACATGATGCGTGAGCTGGAAGAACTGATCGACGAGAAAGCGAAAAGCCAAGCATGAAAATCGTCTGGACCGAACCCGATCGACAGGATTTGCGGGAAATTTTCAACTACATCGCCGAAGCCCCCCCCCCCAGGGCCGCCCGGGCGTTGCTGCTCAAATCAAAGAGAGCGTCGGGGGGCAAGCAATATGCAGGTAGTCCGGCCGGGCAGAGTCGACGGCGCCCGCGAGCTGATGCTGACGGAGCGCCTATATCCTGCCGTATCGGATGAAAGATCAGCAAATTCAGACAGATTGAAATCCAACAACAGAGTTTCTTTTTCGCAGGCGGGCAGCTCAGTATTCGGGACAACACTCAATCGATAAATTTGTTCCATTCATAACAATAGGCGTAACTACTCCCCCATTCGTAGGGTGGATAAGCGGAGCGCATCCACCGGGTCGGCATCTTTGGTGGATGCGCCCTTCAGGCTTATCCTCCCTGCCGCGTTCGATAAGTGGGGCGAGCAGTTACCAATAGGCGCGAACATGGTATCGCTGACTGGCATAAGCGAGATGATTAGGAGCAATGGACAAATGCTGTATGCCTTCCTTGGCAGGTTATCCCAGTTACCTGTTACCAGAGTAAGTCAAAAGCTCTGAAATGGAAAGTAACTGCGTCACCGCGAGGTGGGGTGGGGCAGTAATTCCCATGTCATCAGTTTGAGTATTTTTGCAGGGTTTAGGGCATGAGGTGTGTCTGTCGAGGAGCGCCGTAAACCCAGCACCTAAATTATCCTGGAATGTAAAATAAGTCCTGTAGCCATGGAATTTAGGTGCTGGGTAAACCCATCCCTGGGGGCTTGACGGCAGCATCCTTGCTGCCGACATCCTCGCCAAACACACCCCATGCCCTTTTTGAACGCCAAAGTGATGATATGGACTCCTCTCCACCCTCTAACGGTGTCACAATACACCTACTAACAACTTAAACAGAACAAAGAGGAGTTCGAGATGAATCTTAACGTAGTGGGTTTAGATATTGCAAAACTAGTGTTTCATATGTTCATGATGCAAGACGGCAAAGCAAAGAAAAAGAAATTGAAACGGTCGGAACTGTTGGCCTTTGTGGCTCAGATGCCGGTGAGCGTGATCGCGATGGAAGCCTGCGGCGGCGCTCATCATTGGGCCCGGGCATTTCAGGCCCTGGGCCACGAAGTAGTGCTGTTGAATACTCGCTTCGTGAAGGCATTCGTGGTTGGCAATAAAAACGATTACAACGACGCCGAGGCGATTTACACGGCGGCCTGCCAGCCGAACAAACGCAGCGTGGCGATCAAAGGCATTGAGCAGCAAGACTTAGCCATGCTGCAAGGTGTCCGGCGAGGTAAGGTGGACGAACGCACGGCCTTGGTCAATCAAATGCGCGGTTATCTGGCTGAACGAGGCATCGTGCTGCCGCGTAGCGTGAATCAGTTCAGAAAACAACTGCCCAGTATTCTGGAGGACGGGGAAAATGACCTCAGCACGCTGAGCCGGAAGCTGTTTGCCGAGCAGTATCAAGCGCTGAAAGCCTTGGACGAAGCGATCCGGGCTCTGGACCGGGAAATTACGGCAGTATGCCAAAACAATGCCTTAGCCCGACGATTGCTTGACATACCGGGTATCGGTCCTTTTGACCGCCATTTTGGCCACGGCTGACGTCGGCGATGGCAAGGGTTATGATTCGAGCCGAGATTACGCGGCCAGCTTGGGCGTGGTGCCAAGGCAGCACAGCAGCGGCGATAAGCAGGTATTACTGGGCATCAGTAAACGCGGCAACCGCCAATTGCGCACATCCTTGATTCACGGGGCAAGAGCGGTGCTGAAATACTGCGGTGACAAGAGCGACCCCTTGAGCCTGTGGCTCAAAGGCTTGATTGAACGGCGAGGCTTCAACAAAGCGGCCGTGGCTTTGGCCAACAAGAACGCCCGGATCATTTGGGCGCTGGCAACGCGTGGCGGCGATTACGTGCCACAAATGGCCTAAGCCGATGAAAACCGGGTTATCCACCCTTTGCCCACAAGCTCCGAGCACGATTGAAGGGCTCTACGCATGTGGACAAAGCGTGGATAACCCTAACAACACTGTAGTAAACGAGTTCAACCAAATTGCGGAGGCAAGACTCTCAAAGTGATGACATTCAACAGGTCAGACCGGCGCTTTTAAAATCCGTTATTCCCGAAGATTCCTTGAAATCGGCAAAGTGATAGAGATAAAAGCGCGCGGATAGCTTCATCAGGGCCCGAAGGTCGATAAATACCTTCATCAAGAGGCCGAATATATGGCGGCAATCTCGATCTCTGTTGGAAACATCATTTTTGAACAATCTTGGCTTGCAATTGGAGAGGAGTCCATATATGGGAATTGCTGGGGGTGGGGGGTAACTGGAAATGAACTGTCAGTCTGTAGTAAGGCAAACTCGTTTCGGTTCTATGTGGTGGCGAGCCTTCGGATTCATGGCGAAGCCTGGAACTCACGGATCACGCTGACTTGGCTATTAAAGCGATGATCTGGCTGCATGGGATGTTTAGAGATTGAATGACA
Organism: Methylomarinum sp. Ch1-1; assembly: GCF_030717995.2. Classification (NCBI taxonomy): domain Bacteria; kingdom Pseudomonadati; phylum Pseudomonadota; class Gammaproteobacteria; order Methylococcales; family Methylococcaceae; genus Methylomarinum; species Methylomarinum roseum. Next base: position 1,550,148 of record NZ_CP157743.1, read on the forward strand.
GGAAGGTAGTACGTAGCAAGCGGGGAGATCTGTGGGTTGTAGTGAACAACCGGCAGGAGTCAGAGCCCTCATAATAGTGAAGACGGATACAGACAGAGCCCTGTAGAGCTTGTGGGAAAGCCGAATCAGAAATCCCGACAGCTGGGCGTAGCGTGAAACCCGCTCTGTCTTACGCCTTGTAGCCATTCGAGACGAGCGGGAAGCAAAACCGCTTTTAGCCAAGGGGGGTAGGAAGATAGATGCAAACTGAACATAACAAAGCAACCGAAGAGGTAGAATCCATAGTGTCAGAACAGACTAGACAGGAAACAGACACTGCGGCGCTACAGCAGTGTCCGGGGGTGAAAGCTGGATTATGGACGGAGCGCATGTTGGCGGCACTGGGCAACGGGTCAAAGGAGGCAAATGGCATAGTTTGATGGACAAAATCTATGCGGAACGCACCTTGCTTCAGAGACAGCAGCCACGGATTCAGACCGGGCAGAGGTTGTAAAGACGCCTTAAGAGCGGTCGATGAATGGCTCAAAGCCGGTTACACCTGGGTTGTCGATGCCGATATCAAAGGCTACTTCGACCACATCAGTCATGACCTGCTGATGAGCAAAATCGGCGAGCCACTCGCAGACCGGCGCTTGCTCAGCTTGCTGGAAGCCTATTTAAAACAGGACATCATGACTGAATGCGAAAGCTGGACAGCCACACAGGGGACGCCGCAAGGGGCGGTACTGAGTCCTTTATTGGCCGCACTAACTATTCAGTATCTTTCAGGGTTTAGGCAGTAGGTCATTGATTTCTCGGGACGCGTGAATACATCCATGGCAGCTAACAGCATCCTGCTTCACGCGGCACTTGCACTTCCCTGTGCGGCGTAAGCTCTGACTGCAACGTCCTGTTGCAGACAGCCCGATAAATCAATAACCCACTCCCTCTGATAAAAGTACGCTGAATAATTACCGAACATCTACCTCAATGAACTGGATCACCTGATCGGTGACAAGTATCGCATGGTGCGCTATGTGGATGACTTCGTCATCCTGGCAGCCAGCGAAGCGGAAGCCGACGCAGCTCTGATCGAAGTGAATCAGTGGATGGCGCACCACCAGTTGGAACTGCATGCATCCTGACAAGACAAGGATCGTCAACGAACAAGACGACCCGAACGGATTCGACTTTCTGGGCTACACCTTCAAGAAGGGGTTGCGCTTAATCCGCAAGAAAAGCCTAAAGGCTATGCGGGATAAGATAAGAGCGCATACCCTGCGAAGCCAGGGGGTTGGAATTGAAACCGTTATCGAACGACTCAATCCGATATTGCGGGGCTGGTTTAACTATTTTAAACACGTCCACAAGAGCGAGTTACAAGCAATGGACGGCTTTGTACGGCGCAGACTCAGAAGTAACTTGCGCAAGTACCAAAAGAAAGGGAGTGGGACAGGAAGGAACATCAGAGACCATCAACAATGGCCAAATGCCTACTTCGCAAACCTGGGACTATTCACACTGATTGAAGCCCATGCGCAAGCGAGCCAATCCCGATGAGGAAACTATCGACTGGAGAGCCGTGTGCGGGAGAACTGCATGCACGGTTCGGAGGGAGGGGAGAGCCTGAAACGGCTCTTCCCTACCCCTATAGTTATCATGGACGATGACTTATACAACTATACTTATTACCAATCACTTATAGATGATTTGAAAGCGGCGCTTTACGCGCCGCAACAAATATATAAAGGGCGCTGAGTGTTTGTCTGACGCTCAGCGCCTTTGTCATATCTATGCTATGTTTAGGCGTTAGAAGTAATTTAATCATACCTCTCAAAAAATTTAGTTGATATCGATCGCCGCTATCGACCCAAAAGCGACAATCGCTCTAGTTTTATTAATGCCGGCAAATTGACGATAAGCCGAAGTTGGGTTTGCAGCAGTAGGCTGGGTTGAATGATAATGAAACCCAGCTTATGAATGAATAAATTATGCGCACTTACATTCGTAGCCATGCAAAAGGCGGCGTTTATTTCTTTACCGTCAATCTTGCTCAGCGAAGACAAAATGACTTGCTGGTTCGGCATGTCGACGATTTGCGCCAAGCATTTCGATATACGAAACAACGCCATCCCCTGACCATTGAAGCCATAGCGATATTACCTGAACATTTACACTGTATTTGGCGATTACCCGAAGATGACGATTATCCGCTGCGTTGGCGTTTGATCAAATCGCATTTTTCCAGATCTATCGAGAAAGGCGAAAGAGTATCCGACAGTCGATTGCGTAAAAAAGAACGAGGCCTATGGCAAGGCCGTTATTGGGAACACCAAATCCGCGATGATAGAGATTTTCAGCGGCATGTGGATTATATTCACTACAACCCTGTAAAACATGGGCTTGTACCTAAAGTAAAGGAATGGCCGTATTCATCCTTTCATCGTTGGGTTCAATTAGGGGGTTACAGCGAAGATTGGGCGGCTGCGCCGGACTTAATCGAACAGGATTGGGAATAATGATAATGCTGGGTTTCACATTGTTCAACCCAGCCTACGGCCCTTGCTGATCAGCTTGATAAAGCACATAGGCTGCCGTTGCAATCAGGCAAATGACAGCAATAAGGACAATACGAGATAGAAGATGAAATTTTAGATTCATGGTAAGCGCAGGCTTCAGTGAGATACTTTGCCGACGATTCAGCGTCGGAAATAATTCATTTTTTAGATCATTTTAAGCCTGAATTCGGGGACTGGAATAGGGGCCGCAGGAATACCGGGCAAATTGCCCGGCTTTTACGGGCAAATATCAGGTTACGAACTAACATTGATTCGCTACTCTAACGACTATAAAACGAATATGATGAAACAATTAATGACGGTGTTACCGATGACATATTTTTCAACGAGATACAGTGTACTTTATATTATGAACCCTAGAAACAATGCCGGATTACGTCACCTGTTTGGCGTATTTTTTTTATGTCTGTTCAGTGTTGGCGTATTTGCTGAAACAAGCATCGCCATATTGGATTTTGAATTAAAGGATTTAACTCTGGCACCTCGAATACCTGCTGAAATTGAAAGAACGGCGGGCATAAAGGCTATGCTAGAAGGTGAATTAAAAAGAGCGGGCTATAAAATCGTTTCTGTTGATTTGGATGCTCAACATGAGGCCAACGCCGGCTTTGGCTATCTTTTTGACCACAGCGACATTGCCGCAGAACTGGCGAAAAAAGCCGGAGCTGAGTATGTATTGGTGGGCAGACTGCATAAACCCAGTTTTTTATTCGCTTATATTATGGGTCATTTGGTCAGGGTTAGTGACGGCCAATTAATCGGTAATTATATTTCTGAGACAAAAGGCGGCGCTAAAAAATTAACCTTAAAAGGTGTCGAAAGTCTTGCCGTTAAAATCGACAAGGATTTAGATAATATCTATACGCCGCCGCCACCGTCTAGAAAAGTCGGTCTTTCCGATACCTCTGAGAAAAAACAGTAGTTCCATCAGAAGAGAAGCCGAGCGCCCTTGTCATTAACGATGCCTATCTCAAGTGGGTTAGCCGTTCTCAGTTAATGTAATGGAAAGATGGAAACAGGTCTTGCAATCAAGCATTTATAGCTAAAAACACTGTCAGGCAGCTATCCATTCAAGTGCTGTCATACGTAAAAGTATTGTCTGGTCTGGGTTTTTATCGAGGATGCATTGAAACTGACCGTTTATCGGCGTCTAGAACACAGTACACCGCGACATAGGCATTTTTTGTCCGGACTGAGGCGCTCTATGCATTTTCATAGTAAAAACCATCATTAATTGCAGGACTGAGGCATTAAATGTTGGGGCGGGATATGTATCCCGCCCCGCTAAAAGGTCTTTACGGGGCCCAAGTTTGAAGGGATGTTGTTCAACGTTGAAAATCGCGCCCCTCTGTCATTGCTTCGATATAGCCGGTTCTGATCACGAAATCGCCGAAACGTTCGCCGGCTTGCCGGTTGTCGGCATAATGCTGCAGCAGCGGCGTCAATTCGGCCAGAATCTGCTCCTCGTTGATATTTTCCCGGTACAGCTTGTTCAGCCGCTGACCTTCGAACCCGGCGCCTAAATACAGATTGTATTTGCCCGGCGCCTTGCCGACCAGGCCGATTTCACCGAGAAAGGGGCGGGCGCAGCCGTTTGGGCAGCCGGTCATCCGCAACAGGATTGAGTCATTCTCCAGGCCAAACCGTCGCAGTATCGGTTCCAGTTTGTCGAGAAATGTCGGCAGATAACGTTCGCTCTCGGCCATCGCCAGGCTGCAGGTCGGAAAGGCGACGCAGGCCATCGCATTCAAACGTAACGCGCTTTGCTGTCCGGGCTCTATGAAACGGTGCTGGCGCAGCAGTGATTCGATGATCGGTTTGTTGTGGTCGTTGACCTTGCCGATGATCAGGTTCTGGTTCGGGGAAATCCGGAAGTCGCCGTCATGGACCTTGGCGATCTCGCGCAGCCCGGTCATGAGGGGCGCATCGTCGTCGGCGATACGGCCGTTCTGGATGAACACGGTGTAATCCCAGGTGTCGTTGACGCCTTTGTTCCAGCCGTAGCGATCGCCGGAATACTCGAACTTGTATTTTCTCGGCGCTCCCAGTTGCCAGCCCAGGCGACGATTCAATTCGAACTTGAACCAGTCGACGCCGCGGTCGTCGATGGTATATTTCAGCCGCGCATGCTTGCGGTTGGTTCTATCGCCGAAATCGCGCTGAATCTTGAGAATTTCTTCGGCCACCTGCAGCGTCTTATGCTTGGGACAGTAGCCGATCACGTCGGCTAGGCGCGGGTAGGTGTTCGGCTCGCCGTGGGTCAGACTCATGCCGCCGCCGACCGTGACATTGAAGCCGACCAGATGCTCGTTCTCGGCGATTGCGATGAAGCCGAGGTCATTGGCGAAGATATCGACATCGTTGGCGGGCGGCACCGCGATTGCGGTCTTGAATTTACGCGGCAAATAATGTTTGCCGTAGATCGGTTCCTCGTCCTGGCGGCTGGAATCGATCAGCTTTCGTCCAGCCAGATTTCATGATAGGCGGTCGTCCTCGAGGTCAGATGATCGTTGATGCGACGGGCATATTCATAGGCTTCCTCGTGCAGTCAGGATTGTTCCGGCGCCGGGCTGCACATGACATTGCGGTTGACGTCGCCGCAGGCGCGCGATGGTGTCGAGCAACGAGGCGTTGATTTCGGCGATGCTGCGTTTCAGATCGCGTTTCAGGATGCCATGGAACTGCAGCGCCTGGCGCGTGGTCAAGCGTATGCTGCCGTTGCACCAGGTAGTGGCAATGCGGTCCATCTCCAGCCACTGCGCCGGCGTGCAAATGCCGCCGGCGATCCTGACCCGAACCATGAATTGATAATGCGGTTCCAGTTTTTGCTTGCGCCGTTCGTCGCGCAGGTCGCGGTCGTCCTGCTGGTAAATTCCGTGAAACTTGGATAGTTGGGTATCGCTATCGGTCAGTGCGCCGGTCAATGGATTATTCAGGCTTTCCACCAGGCTGCCGCGCAGATAATTGCTGGCATCCTTGATGCGTTCCACTTCGACACGTTTATTCAATTCTTCCTCAGACACGTCGGTCATGTTTGTATCCTCGTTAATAAATGTCACGCTGATAGCGTTTTTCTTTCTGTAAGGTTTTGACATATTGTTCCGCCGTATCGCGGTTCATGCCGCCTTCACGTTCGACCAGATCTAGCAGGGTCTCGTGTACGTCCCGCGCCATGTGTCTTTCGTCGCCGCAGACATAAAGATAGGCGCCTTCCTGTAGCCAGCCGTACAAATCGCGGCCGTGTTCCAGCATGCGCTGTTGCACATAGACTTTCTCGGTCTGGTCGCGGGAAAAGGCGACGTTCATCCGGGTCAGCAGGCCGCTTTTCAGATAACGCAACCATTCGCTTTGATAGAGGAAGTCGGTCATGAAATGCTGATCGCCGAAGAACAGCCAGTTCTTGCCGGTGGCGCCGACCGCTTCGCGTTCCTCGACGAAGGCGCGGAACGGTGCGATACCGGTGCCCGGACCGATCATGATGATCGGCGCGCTGGGGTCGCTCGGCAGCTTGAAGTTTTTGTTGTGATCGACATAGACCGGTATCGTGGTTTCCGAGCCGATGCGGTCGGCGAGGAAGGTCGAGCAGACCCCCTGACGACGGCGGCCGTGACTTTGATAACGGACCGACGCGACGGTCAGATGCACTTCATCGGGATGCTGTTTCAGGCTGGAGGCGATCGAATAGAGACGCGGCGGCAATTTGCGTAGGCTATCGATGAAGTCTTGCGGATTCAAATCGGCACAGGGAAAATCGGTGATCAAATCGATGATTTCGCGGCCATATAAATAGCCGGCTAGATCTTGCTTATGTTTCTCGTCTAGCAGTCGTTCCAGTTTGGGGTTGTCGTGTAGTGCGGCGTATTTATGCAGCATCGGCCGGGTCAAGGTCGTGATTTCATAGTCATAAAGCAGAGCGTCGTACAATGGGCGGTCTTTGCCGTCGCTGCTGACTGCGTCATCTCCATTGAAATGCAGGGTTTCGAGCAGTTCGTCGACCATTTCCGGCGCATTGCGAGGATAGATGCCTAAGGCATCGCCGGGTTCATAGCTTAAACCGGAACCCTCCAGTGACAATTCATAGTGATGGGTTTCCTTGCTCGAGCCGCGTCCGTTCAATACGATGTCATCCAACAACACCGCCGGAAAAGGGTTCTTGCGCGAATATTGGGATAGGGCGGTGGTCTTAGCCATGGCCGGCGCCAGGCCCGTTTCCTCAGTGGCGCTCAGCGTGCGCTGGCTCAATTCGTTCAGCACCGAAGCCATCCAGCCTTCCGCCGCCGTCGCGTAATCGACATCGCAATCGATACGGGCATGCAGACGCGTCGCGCCGAGTTCTTCCAAACGTTGATCGAAATCGACGCCGGTCTTGCAGAAGAATTCATAACTGGAATCGCCCAACGCCAGCACGGCGAATTGGGTGTGTTTTAATGACGGCGCCCGTTTACTGAACAAAAAATCGTATAAGTCGCGAGCATTGTCGGGCGGATCGCCTTCGCCATAGGTGCTGACGATCACCAGCAGATATTTCTCGGTCTTCAGTTGCGGCGCCTTATAATCGCCCATGTCCTTGATCACGGTCCGTAGCCCGCGTTCGGCGGCCAAGTCATGGACTTGTTCGGCCAGCTCTTCGCAGTTGCCGGTCTGCGAACCGACCAGGATGGTGATTTCATCGGCTGTTGCCTTGTGGGGCGCGGCGCCTAGAGCGGATGACAATTGCGCGGTCAGATAGCCGGCTACCCAGGCCTTTTGTTCCGACGTCAGCAGGGATGAAAACTGTCGGAACAACCGATAACGTTCCTCGTCTAATGGCGTTTGAGATTGCTCGGGGAAGGTATCACGCATAAATATTTTCCTTATACAGTTGGGCGGAACAGTTTTTCGCTATTGAAAATTCCCATGTCTAGCGATAATAATCTATCAATGTTTGGCCCTGATTGAACAGATTCAGTTTCAAGTCGGATGATAATAACCGAGTATTTTACTCAGCTATTATCTGTAAAGCTAGTTTCTATCGATTGATAACGTTGCTTGGTGGGATAAATTTTCATTTTTTGGCCATCGTGGTATAGATAAATTAAGGCTTGGCGATTTTTCGGGACTAATAATGATGAAGCCAGAATTCTCAACGAAAGTCAGATGTTTCCATGATGGCGATTGCCCTATATGCAAAGCCGAGGTTAAGGCGATGAAAAGACTCGATCGAGACGGCGCGATTGAATGGGTCGATATAGTCTGCGACCCGGCTGCTCTCGACAGCGCCGGAATCGGTTATAAACAGGCGATGGACCGTCTCCATGTCATCGACGAAAACAGGCAATTGCAAACCGGGGCGCGCGCATTCCTGGTTCTGTGGAAGCGTTTGCCATATTATCGCCGGCTGGCTGTCCTGGTCGAAACGTTTCCGGGACTATTGCCGCTGATGGAATGCGTCTACCGTATATTCGCCTATTATCGTCTGCCGTTGACCGGAAAACGGCGCATCAGCGAAAAAACTTAATTCAACACGCTAAAAATACATGACTATTAAAAACCTGGTTCTCGGCGGCGGCTATGTCGGTCAAAGGCTGGCTGATCGGATAGATGCGCCGACGACTCATCGCAGCGAAGAAAAAAGCTCGGCGCAACACTCGCTTTATTTCGATCTCGCCAACCGCAGCAGTTGGAATAATCTTCCGCGCAGCGAAAACGTGATCTGGACATTTCCGGCGGCGCCGCTGGAACAGGTTCAGGACTTTTATCGGACCAAATTAGCGGATGTGGAAAGACTGTTTGTCTACGCCAGCACCTCCTGTTATTTGGCGCCCCAGGGGGATCAATGGATCGACGAGAGTCAGCCGCTGGATTTGGCTCGCGAGCGGGTCGCCGGCGAAGAATGGTTGCGCCAACAAGGCGCCGCGATACTGGTTTTAGCAGGCATTTATGGGCCGAATCGTCAGCCGCTGGACTGGCTGAAAAAGGGCTTGATCAAGACGCCGGATAAACGCGTCAACCTGGTTCACGTCGACGATATCGTCGCGATTACCGAACGACTGTTGAACGATCAACGCGATGCGCGCGGAGAGCGCTTCAATCTTGCCGACAGCGAAGCGCTGCATTGGCGCGATATCGCCCGTCATTACGGCGTTGATATTCAGGCGGAAGCCAAAAACTATGTCAGCAAACGAATAAGCAACGACAAAATCCGACTATGGCTTGGGGGCTATAGTTTCCGCCCCCTGTTTGACTAACGTTATTTGATCCAGATCTGTTTAGCGTTAACAAACTCCTTAATGCCGTGCGGCCCTAGTTCGCGACCGAAACCGGAACCCTTGATGCCGCCGCTGGGCAGGCGGGGGTCGGTTTTGACGATGCCGTTGACGGCGACCTGGCCGGCATTCAAACGGGCGGCCGCCTGCTCGGCGACTTCGGCATCGCTTGTCCAGATGCTGGCGCCGAGGCCGTAGTCGGTATCGTTGGCCAATTGCAACGCCACATCAAGATTCGCCGCCGGCGTGACGACCATGACCGGGCCGAAAGTTTCCTCGCGAAACGCACACATGTCGGGTGTCACATCGGTCAATAGCGTCACCGGGTAGAAATAACCGTCGCCGGCCGGGATTTCACCGCCTAGTAAACAGGTCGCGCCCGCCGCGATTGTTTCGCTGACCTGACGATGAAGATTTTGCCTTAAGTCGTCGCGGGCAAGCGGTCCGATATCGGTGTCGGGAGAGCGCGGATCGCCCGATTTGAGCGCTTCCAGACGGGGTTTCAGGCGCCGGATAAAATCATCATAGACGCTGTCTTCGACGATCACCCGCTTGGCCGCGATGCAGGACTGGCCGGCATTGATGATACGCGACAGGGTGACGATATCGGCGGCCTGTTCCAAATCGGCATCGGCCATCACGATGCAGGGATCGGAGCCGCCCAGTTCCAGCACCGAGGGTTTCAATTCCGAAGCGGCCGCAGCCGCTACTTTTCTGCCGGCGGTGCTGGAGCCGGTGAAGGACACGGCGGCAATTCTCGGGTCGCGTATCGCCTTTTCCACCGCCGGCGTCGTCAGCGGCAGATTGACCATGATGTTGTCCGGCGCGCCGGCCTCGACAAAGACATCGGCTATTACCAGAGCACAGGCGGGCACATGGGAGTCATGTTTCATCACGCAGGTATTGCCCGCCATCAACGCCGGCGCCAGATAGCGAAACGCCAACCATAACGGGGCGTTCCAGGGCAGGATGCCCAGTAACGTCCCTAACGGTTGATAACAAACATAGCTGAGCGAGGCATCGGAAGGCAGTACGTCGTTGGCCAGATAGCTTGCCGCATGATCGGCATAGTGTTCGGCGCACCAGGCGGCTTTTTCCACCTCGGGTCCGCCTTCCTTGACCGGCTTGCCCATTTCCTCGGCCATCAGTTTGGCTAATTCACTTTTGTATTCGCGTAATTGGCCGGCCACCGCCCGCAATACCTCCGCCCTTTCCGGGTAACTGCTGGCTTGCCAATCGGGAAAAGCCTGGTGCGCCAACGCGATGCGTTCTCGCATTTGTTCGTCATTCAGAGCCGGATATTCGGCGATTTTTTCGCCACTATAGGGATTGGTTGCTATCAGCATGATGATCTCCTCAGTGTTCTGGATGGGGGACGGCTTTTTTGACCGCTTGTTTTTTATCGGTTTGCTGTTGCTTGGCCTTATTGATTTGCAACAGTTTTTTATTGCTACGCGCCGGTTTTACGACAAAATCACGCTGCTCCAGCGAGAAAAAAGATTCACAGCCTTCCTCGGTGATATATATCGTGTCGGAAATGCCGCAGGTTTTATCGCCGTCAACGCCCCACATCCAAGGAATGATATGAAAGGTCATGCCTTGTTCCAATACCGTCGAATCACCTTGCTTCAGGCTGACGATATATCCCTCGTCCCAGCTGGGTGGGAAGGCAATGCCGATGGAATAACCGGAGCGGGTAATCAGTTGAGCCCCGATATCGTTATGGGTAATGATGTTGCGCACTAGATTATCCACGTCGGACACGGTCATGCCAGCTTGCACATAGTCATGAACGCAGTTCAGCGCCTGTTTCATCAGTTCCTGGGCCTTGTACATCGAATCGGACAATTCGCCTAAGACCACGGTGCGCATCATCGCGGTGTGATAGCGGCGGTAGCAGCCGCCGACTTCCAAAAATACATGTTCGCCGGCTTCGACGGTACGGCCCTCCCAGGTGGCGTGACCGATCATCGAGCGCGGGCCGGAGGTGACATAGGGCATCACCGCCGGCGGCTCGCCGCCGGCGCGGAACATGCCGGCGCTGATCGCGGCGCCGATGTCGTTTTCGCTGACGCCGGCCTCGCAGGCGTCGATCCCGGCCAGCATGCCGGCCTCGGTCGCGGCGGCAGCCTTGCGCATCAGTTCGATTTCCAACGGCGATTTGCGGATGCGGCCTTGCTCGACGATGCCAAAACAGTCCATTAGCTTGGCGCCGGTCAGTGTGGTGTGTATTTTATCCTGTTGGTAAGCGGGAAAGAAATAACTGTTGCGCTCGTAACCGATGCGTTTATTGGCCAGGCCGAATTCCTTCAGCGCATCGACCAGCATTTGTATCGCATCGCCGGTGTCGGGATAAGGCCGGGTGCGCTCGACCCAGGTGCGGGCGATGATATTGGATTCTTCCATCGCGCGAGTGATCATGAAGGGTTCGTCGGTCAACGGGATCACCAGCGCCTGGAAAAAGGAATAGCCGGTGGTCTGATAATCGGTCAAATACATGATGTTTTCCGGATCGCTGATCACCACCGCATCGAGATGTCGTTGCTCGATACGACGGCGCAGCTCGTCCAGGCGTCGTTGATATTCCTCGAACGGGAAGGTCATGTCGTCGCGTTGTCTCATGAGGCCTCCATCACCTGGTCGGTGGCAGTGATTAGAATATTCAAGCCGTCTTTCAGATCGTCTTCGGGAATCGTCAATGGCGGAATCAGTTTGACGACCCGACCGCCGGTGCCGCAGCTGGCGATCAATAAACCGGATTGGAAACAGGCGTCGACGATGGCTTTGGCCCGGTTGCCGTCGCCGATATCGAGTCCTAGGATCATCCCTTTGCCGCTAACTTCGAGGTCGGCATGACGTTTTTCCAACGCTGTCAGCGCCTCGGCCATGATTTGGCTTTTCGCCCGAACGTCCTTCATCAGGCTGTCGTCCTCGAAATAACTTAGCGCCTCCGAGCCGGCGACGAAGGACAGGTCTTGACCGCGGAACGTGCCGGTATGCTCGCCCGGCGCCCAGTGTCGGTCTATTTCCGGTTTGACCAAATTCATCGCCATCGGCGTGCCCATGCCGCCGATGCCCTTGGCCAAACAGATAATGTCCGGGTCGATGTCGAGATCATCGAAGCTGAAGAAAGAACCGGTACGGCCGCAGCCGACCTGAATGTCGTCGACGATCAGCAGCGAGCCGATATCCTGGGCCAGTTTTTCCAAGGACTGCAGCCAGGCCTTGCCGGCCACCTTGACGCCGCCTTCGGCCTGTATCGTTTCGACCAAGAACGCCGCCGGCGGCGTAATGCCGCTGGAACTGTCCAGATAATAGGCGCGCAACTGATCGATACTGGCCATGCCGCAGCCCAGATGGCAATCCTGGCATATTTTTTCACAGCCGAACGGAAAGTGGCGCACGTGCTCCAGCGGCACGCCGGCCGCGGCGCGAAAATGCTGATTGGCGGTGCAGCTGAGTGCGCCCAACGTCATGCCGTGAAAACCGTGGCTGAACGCGACGATCTCGCGCCGGCCGGTGGCGCGGCGAGCCAGTTTCAGCGCCGCTTCGACGGCATTGGTTCCGGTGGGCCCCATAAACTGCAGTTTATGGGGCATGCCGCGCGGTTCCAGGATGATGTTGACGAAACGTTCCATGAAGCGGCGTTTAGCGGTGGTGTGCATGTCCAGGCTGTGAGTGACGCCGTTATTCTGAATATAATCGATCATCGCCTGTTTCATTCGTTCATTGTTGTGGCCAAAATTCAGCACGCCGGCGCCGGCGAAGAAATCGATATATTCCTTGCCGTCTTCATCGGTTTGTCGGGCATTGCTGGCTTTATCGAACACCACAGGATAGACGCGACAATAGGCGCGGATGTCGGATTCTCGCTCATCGAATATGTTCATGCTGATCTCCTTGGGTTTTTGCGGGGACGGGCGCGCCGACCAGGCGCGCGAATAATCGAGTGACGTAGGGAATTAAACGGTCGTTGAAATCGTAATAAGGACTGTGGCAGGGAGCATCGTGGCCCTGGCCGTCGTCACCGCCGATCAAGGCAAAGGCGCCGGGGATTTGCTGCAAATAATAATGAAAATCTTCCGAAGCCATGATCGGTAGGGCAATCAGCCGGTCCAAGGCGTCTGTCCCGAATTCCTGTTGCCACAGATTTCGCACGCGTGCAGCCTGCTCTGGATGATTGATGGTGGCGTCATAGCGGGGCAGGATCTTGACGTCGCAGTCCACACCATAGCTTTGCGCGGTTTGTCGGCTGATTTCGTTGATCAGTTGATTGACCCGGTCGCGGGTCGCCCGGTCAGGCACACGTATGCTGCCTTCGAGTACCGCCTGTTGCGGAATCACCGTGGGCTGGCTGGGCGCCTCGATAGAGGTCACGCTGACGACGGCGGTTTGCTGCGGCGCGAGTCGGCGACTGACGATCTGTTGCAAGGCGATGACGACGGCGCTGGCGGCCAATACCGGGTCTCGACAAAGTTCCGGCTGGCTGGCGTGTCCGCCGATGCCGGTCAGCGTGATGATGAAGGTGCCGTTGCCGCACATGACCAAGTCGTCCGGGCAGACCAGTTTGCCGAAAGGCAACGCCGGCCAGTTATGCCAACCGTAGATTTCGTCGACGCCTTCCAGCGCGCCTTCCTCGATCATCCGGCGGGCGCCGTGACCGCCTTCCTCGGCCGGTTGAAACAATAACGTGACCGGCCCCGGCAGTTGCTGTTCGCAATGTTTAAGCCAGCGGGCGGCGGCCAACAATGTAGCGGTATGGCCGTCATGGCCGCAGGCATGCATGCAGCCAGGATGGCGCGAGGCCCAGTCCTTATCGGTCTGTTCGTTAATCGGCAACGCGTCGATATCGCCGCGCAGGGCGATATGAGGCGCTCTGGCGCCGGACTGGTTCAGCCTAGCCACGGTGCCGGTATCGGCGCATGGCCGCCAAGGAATATCCAGTGTCGTCAAGGCTTCACGGATTCGTCCGGCGGTCGCTGTTTCCTGCCAGGTCAGCTCGGGCTCGGCATGCAACTGATGACGCATAGCTTGCGCTAACTTCATCGTTTCCCGCCAATAGTCCTGCATGATCGTCCCCCCCTGTTGAGCATGCTGCTTTAGCTACATAACGCCTATGGCTTGGTGCGGTCTATGCGCAACATGCTAATTTTTGGTGCGTTTAAGCTAAGAAATCTGCAATCTTTGCTTAGTGACTTGCAAAGCAAGGGATATGCCAAACGCTATCGACTGGCGGCAAATTTGCAGAAATATCGTTGTAGCCACGCTTCATGTAAAGAGGGTGGCTAAGTTGACGCCACCACTGTAACGCAGTTTTTACGGCGATGAAACCGTTGGTAAAAAGCCGAAGACATCAGCAATTACCAGTTTGAGTATTTTTGCGGGGTTTAGGGCATGGGGTGTGTCTGTCGAGGAGCGCCGTTCACCCAGCACCTAAGTTATGCTGGAATGTAAAATATAGTCCAGTAGCCATGGAATTTAGGTGCTGGGTAAACCCATCCATGGGGGCTTGACGGCCGCATCCTTGCTGCCGACATCCTCGCCAAACACACCCCATGCCCTTTTTGAACGCCAAAGTGATGATATGGACTCCTCTCCACCCTCTAACGGTGTCACAATACACCTACTAACAACTTAAACAGAACAAAGAGGAGTTCGAGATGAATCTTAACGTAGTGGGTTTAGATATTGCAAAACTAGTGTTTCATATGTTCATGATGCAAGACGGCAAAGCAAAGAAAAAGAAATTGAAACGGTCGGAACTGTTGGCCTTTGTGGCTCAGATGCCGGTGAGCGTGATCGCGATGGAAGCCTGCGGCGGCGCTCATCATTGGGCCCGGGCATTTCAGGCCCTGGGCCACGAAGTAGTGCTGTTGAATACTCGCTTCGTGAAGGCATTCGTGGTTGGCAATAAAAACGATTACAACGACGCCGAGGCGATTTACACGGCGGCCTGCCAGCCGAACAAACGCAGCGTGGCGATCAAAGGCATTGAGCAGCAAGACTTAGCCATGCTGCAAGGTGTCCGGCGAGGTAAGGTGGACGAACGCACGGCCTTGGTCAATCAAATGCGCGGTTATCTGGCTGAACGAGGCATCGTGCTGCCGCGTAGCGTGAATCAGTTCAGAAAACAACTGCCCAGTATTCTGGAGGACGGGGAAAATGACCTCAGCACGCTGAGCCGGAAGCTGTTTGCCGAGCAGTATCAAGCGCTGAAAGCCTTGGACGAAGCGATCCGGGCTCTGGACCGGGAAATTACGGCAGTATGCCAAAACAATGCCTTAGCCCGACGATTGCTTGACATGCCGGGTATCGGTCCTTTGACCGCCATTTTGGCCACGGCTGACGTCGGCGATGGCAAGGGTTATGATTCGAGCCGAGATTACGCGGCCAGCTTGGGGGTGGTGCCAAGGCAGCACAGCAGCGGCGATAAGCAGGTATTACTGGGCATCAGTAAACGCGGCAACCGCCAATTGCGCACATCCTTGATTCACGGGGCAAGAGCGGTGCTGAAATACTGCGGTGACAAGAGTGACCCCTTGAGCCTGTGGCTCAAAGGCTTGATTGAACGGCGAGGCTTCAACAAAGCGGCCGTGGCTTTGGCCAACAAGAACGCCCGGATCATTTGGGCGCTGGCAACGCGTGGCGGCGATTACGTGCCACAAATGGCCTAAGCCGATGAAAACCGGGTTATCCACCCTTTGCCCACAAGCTCCGAGCACGATTGAAGGGCTCTACGCATGTGGACAAAGCGTGGATAACCCTAACAACACTGTAGTAAACGAGTTCAACCAAATTGCGGAGGCAAGACTCTCAAAGTGATGACATTCAACAGGTCAGACCGGCGCTTTTAAAATCCGTTATTCCCAAAGATTTCTTGAAATCGGCAAATTGATAGAGATAAAAGCGCGCGGATAGCTTCATCAGGGCCCGAAGGTCGATAAATACCTTCATCAAGAGGCCGAATATATGGCGGCAATCTCGATCTCTGTTGGAAACATCATTTTTGAACAATCTTGGCTTGCAATTGGAGAGGAGTCCATATATGGGAATTGCTGGGATACATGATGTTTATTCGTATGACGTTAACTCCGAATCGGGAAAACACCTGAAAGGTCTTCTTGTTGAGGTTCAGTATCGAACTGAAGTTCAACATGCTTGGGCTACTGCCGTAGAAGTAATCGGGTTTATTACAGAGAATCAGCCAAAATTTGAAAAAGGCGATGACCGGTACAATCATGCAATGGCACTAGCATCGGAAATCTTGGCTAGGGCATATGAAGACGAAAAAGGCCCTTATCCTGAAAGAACTAGCATCGAAGTGGTTCAAGAGTTTCTCGCCCTTGATGCGGAGTTAAACCTTTTGAACACGCTTCGTGGCCTAAATTCAGCAAGTACTGAAGTCAGCGAAAATCGCAATTCTATCCTTATTTTCCATGGATCAGGTGAACTCGAGGTTCGGACATACCGTAGCGCTACCGAAGCTTTGGCGTCACTTTTTGAACTAGAGAAAGAACATCCTGGCACGGACATAGTGTTGGTAAAAGCAGACACCTCAGAGGAGGTCCGGTTTGCGTTTAAGAACTACTTCTCTGATGCCCGAGATTTTATTCAATTGGTAGAAGATGGATGTCAAAAGCTTTCCGGCAAAAAGCAAATAAATGCAAAACGCCGAACAAAGCGCTCTAGCGGAGGCGCCAAAGGCGCGCGCCGCTAAGCGCGAGCGTTATGGTTACAAAAGTTACGGAACACATGATAAAACAGGCCATTGAACAGATACGAGCCAGAGCGCTAGAATTATCGCTGGTGGCGCTAGGAACAATGCTGCTATCCGGGCTACTCCTGGTTGAAAATCATCTAATAGAATATGTACCCACAGTAGACCCCAAAGTGATAGTGCGCTCAATAGCGGTATTAACTGCCATAACGGCATATTCATGGGCTGCATTTTTTTATTTCAAACCTCGTTTAAAATTCGATAAGCGTTTGCAAATATACATTGATATAAAAACTGAAATTCCTTATTGCCCATCATGCAAGGACGGACATAAGAGACTTTTTAAACTGATAAATAAAGACTCCTACTGGCAATGCGCTATTAAAGAATGTCGCATGGTTTATGACAATCCTGATTACAATCCACCATCTAAACCGCCGCGTGATCCAGCTTACGGTTGACCATAACCATAAAATCCACCTGACCCGCTAACGCGGGCCGGTGATTTTGGTGTTGGGTAAAAAATGGGACAGAAGTTGCCACCAGAACAGATGGAGCTCTACACAAGGATTGATGAAATCCTTTTCTACAAATGGGACCCTATTGGCATATCTGATGGTGATTGGGCTAGGGATGAATACCAATCATATCTACCACATGTTTTTAAATTAGCATTAGAGAATGATACGCCAGAACCAATAGCAGACTATTTAACTGTAATTACAACCGAAAATATGGGGCTATCTAAAGCAAGAGAGCACGACTTGAAGATCGCTAGACTTATCTTGGAAGTTAAAGAAGGGATAGCGCTTTAATGGATTGCGCAGCTACCCATAACAATACGCTCGTGTGGGACGCTTCGTCGCGATGCGGCTCGCGCCCCACAGCTCAGTGTTAAACCTGTTTATGGGAGTTCTCGTGAATTTTGAGGATCGCGCGGTCGCGTTTATCGATGTACTAGGTTTCAAGGCACTTGTGGCCGGTGCTACCCAGAGTAACGATCAACTCAAGCAGCTTTCAGAGTTGGTCGATCTCCTCTCATCAGCCGTGCCGACTCTGGACTCGGACGCACATTCGTCCGTCGCAGCGCACCTCATTCCAAGGCACATCTACATTTCCGACTGCATCATCTTGAGTGCGCCACTGACAGACTCAGACCGACAGAACTATGACGGACTTTCCATTGTCGTAATGCGTGCAATCCAGCTCGCGCACCACTTCTTGAATGCTGGGTACCTGATTCGAGGCGGAATCTCCGTCGGAAAGGTCTGGCACACTGATTCCAACATTGTTGGTCCGGCTTATCAAGAAGCGTATATGCTGGAACACAACGGCAATGAACCGATAGTTGTCCTATCAGAAAACAATCGAGTCAGACCCTAATACTGCTTACTTAAGAGTGAGTTATCAATAGAATTCAATAAGATAAGTTATTTTGTGAAGGTTAAGCTCCTTGTTCTAGTCAGATATAATTAAATTACCAATAAAAATTATTCTGAAAAAAGAGCTTAACCTTGTCTGATCTTACAAAACAAATCCTCATCAAACAAATTCGGCGATTCAAAAATTCCGTTCTTCAATTTTCTCACCTCCCGTTTGCCGATATTTTAACGACCGAGGCATTGGAACAAATCATTGAACAGTCGGCGAGCAGCAGAGAGCGTATCTTTACACCGTTAGTCACTCTCAAGGCGTTTATTTTTCAGGTGCTTAGCGCGGATGGTTCCTGTCGGCAAGCGGTCAGTCATCTGCTGATGGAACGGCTCTATCAGGGGAACGCTGCCAACTCAATAAGGACAGGCGCTTATTGCAAGGCGAGGAAGCGCTTACCCCTTAACCCGATCAAACTGGCTGTTGAGACCTCAGGAAAGCGATTACATCAAGGTGCTCAGCAAACTTGGCTATGGAAAGGACATAACACGCTAATGGTTGACGGCACTACGGTGCTGATGCCGGATACCCCGGAAAATCAGGCCGTTTTTCCACAACAGTCTAATCAAAAGCCCGGTTTAGGTTTTCCTATTATTCGCATAGTCGGACTCATTTCCTTAAGTGTGGGCACGGTGGTTTCTTATTCCATAGGGAGCTACCAGGGCAAAGGGAGCGGTGAAACCTCTTTATTCAGTCGATTGATAGACAAGATCGGCCCACAGGATTTGTTGCTCGCTGATCGATACTACTGTACCTGGGCCATCATTGCCCTACTGATGCAACAAGGCTCTCATATCCTGGTAAAAAACCACGCTCAACGTCGTCCTGATTTTCGTCTTGGCAAATCGTTAGGCACTAAGGATCATCTGGTTGAGTGGAACAAGCCCAAGCGGAAACCCGATTGGATCAGTCAACAGGACTATGAGGCGTTACCCGATACCCTCGTGATTCGGGAGTTCTCGGTAAAGGGCACGGTCTATGTGACCACTCTGTTGGACGCGAAACGCTATCATCCCAAAGAACTGGCGGAGTTTTACTCTCGACGCTGGCTGATTGAGCTGGATTTTCGCACGATTAAAACGCATCTGAAAATGGATATGTTGCGCTGCAAATCGCCGGAGATGGCGCAAAAAGAGCTCGCCGTTTATTTATTAGCGTATAACCTGATCCGAGTGAGCATCGCTCGGGCCGTTAAAGGGAAGCGCCAAATTCCCAGATGCATTAGTTTTATGACCACGGTACAGGTTTTTAATGAAGGTATATCGCAACTCCTCACTCTTTCTGGAAAAGCGTTAAAACGAGTCGTTGATGCCTTATTGAACGCCATTGCTTCTATCCCGATCGGACAACAAAAAAGGAAAACACAGCCTCGTGCAGTGAAGCGCCGTCCGAAAGCCTACCCGTTGTTAACAAAGCCTAGAAATCAAGCCTGTAACGCCATTAATTTATAAGGAAATTTTTATTAAGTAAGCAGTATTAGAGTCAGACCCCAATACTGCTACCTTAAGTAATTGCAAGCTAAGCATTTAAGCGCCTACAAGCAAGAGTGCGCGGTTCCATGAGCAGGGAATAGGGTTTCGGTCTTCGCTTGATTGCCCGTGGTTGATTTTCCCTCTTTTGTCGTCCTACTAAGGTCTCTGCCATAGATTTCAATAGGGAGATCGATACTTCTTTTCGCCGCTTGGGTGAACAACAGAAAAAATCCAATGAGGCACTGTTAATCAACTGAACGGCCGTCTTAAAACTGAGCTGGCGTGGGACTTTACCACAGAGTTTCGCTGATCTTGCAAGCGCAGCTCGGATCAAATTATAGGCTAAGAAATGCACCGCAATTTCCTTCCTGACGTTCTCCGGCGTTTTGCAACGTAGCATCTCCATTCTCATATGAGTTTTAATACTGCGGATATCCAACTCTATCTGCCAGCGTTTCCGGTAGAGTTCCGCAATCTCTTTCTTCCGATATTTCCTCGCATCCGTCAAGGAAGTCATATAAACAACGCCATCCACCCTCAATTCGCGTATCAACAGGACTTCCGGTAAATCAGCATACGCTTCTTTCGACATCCAAACTGGCTTCCGCAGTGGTTTTTTCCACTTTATCAGATGGTCTTTGGCGCCTAACTTTTTGCCTAAACGAAAATCCGCATGACGATTGGCATGGTTTTTAAACAACACATCCGCACTCATGTACTGCATCAGTGCGACAATCGCATAAGTGGCATAGTAGCGATCCGCCAAAAGCAAGTCACCGCCGGTTAGGCTGTCCAGTAGTTGACTGAATAATGAAGTTTCTCCTGTCCCCTTGCCTTGGTAGGGACCCAATGCATAATCTGTCATTGCCCCGGTGCCCAATGAGATTAAGCCTACGATACGAGCAATTGGAAAGCCAAGTCCAGGCTTTTGGTTACGCTGTTGTGGAAATTCGTTTTGGTTGTGCACCGTATCCGGCATCAGCACAGTGGTTCCGTCTGCCAACATGACGTTATGACCTTTCCATTTCCAAGCATGGGCGCTCGATTGGTGAAGGCGTTTTCCTATTCCTTTTGCCATCCCGATGATTGGGGCTAAAGGTAATCGCCGACGGGCTTTACAATAAGGACCGGTGTTAACGGTATTGGGCTTCAAGCCCCGCTTCAGGCGCTCAGTTAAGAGACGGCTGACAGTTAATTTACAGGACTGGTCTTCACTCAAAACCTGACTAATAAAGGCCTTCAAGGTCACTAATGGCGTAAAGACTCTGTCACGCAGAAACCCACTTTGCTCAATGAAGTGGGTTATCTCCTGATTCTTCAACAGGTCATCAAAGGGCAAATCATGGCGCTGAATGAACGTTTGCTTGAAATGTCGGATTTGCTGATCTAGGCGCTTCCTCGTAGAATAAAACATGGTTAAGTTCCTTGGTGGGTGTTTTTATCGTTAAATAAAATTCTACCCAATTTATACCGGGAACTTAACCTTAATTTATTTCCCTATCTCTCTGATATATATAAAGTACCTTGTCTTAAGGTAGCAGTATTGGAGTCCGACCCTTTTGGATTCGCTTTTGGATTCGCTTTTGGATTCGCTTTTGGATTCGCGAATCCCCATGAGGGGTTATGAGCTATTGACACCGGGAAAAGATAACCGAAATTAATCCTAATGCATGCGGTCTTAATACTTAATGCAAATACCAAGACCGCCTTTGTGAAATATCCGGGTTAATAACCTCTTCACGTTTTCTGTCTGACCGCCAATGGATGTGCGGAAAAGGCGCGGTGATTTTCCAGGCCGATGATCAAGCATTCGCCGCCGGCATACTGATAGTCCTCAGAGAAATGGTGAATGAACTCCATGACGGTATGGTCGATCAGATCCGAGTCGGACAGATCGAAATAGATGGTTTTTCGCATGGGCAGTTCAGACAACATGCTTTTCAGACTGATGATATTGGAAAATACCGCCGCGCCGCTGACCGCGATATGGTAAGTCTGTTCGTCGGTTTGCCGGACATGGTATGCCATCGAGAACACGTTGTTCCACTTCAGGCCGCGGAATACATGCAATAATAATTCTACGACGATGCCGATGGCGACACCGATGAGCAGGTCGGTCGCCAGCACGCCAATGATAGTCGCTAAAAAGACCGCGAAATTATCCCAACCCACCGCCAGCGTTTTTGCGAACTCCTTAGGCGAAGCCAGACGAAAACCGGTGTAAACCAATAACGCGGCCAATGACGCCAGCGGAATTTCATGGATCAATGTCGGAAACAGCGCGACGAATAAGAATAAGAACGCGCCGTGAAAGAAATTGGCCCAGCCGGTTTTAGCGCCGTTGTTGATATTGGCTGAACTACGGACGATTTCTGCAATCATCGGCAGTCCGCCGATCAAGCCGCAAACCACATTACCGATGCCGACCGTCGCCAAATCGCGGTTTAAATCGGAATTGCGTTTATAGCCGTCCAGTTTATCGACAGCGGCCGCACTCAACAGGCTTTCCAAACTGCCGACCAGACAGATCGATATTACCGCAAACCAGAATTCTGATGTGGCGATTTTGGAAAAGTCGGGGAAATAAAAACCGGACCAGAAATGTTCTGGTACCGCGACCAGAAAAGACGGCCCCAAACTATATTCGTGCTGAGGCAGGATGCCGGCATCGGGCAGGAACAGATATTTGTGGACATGATCCAGATCGAAATATTGGCCTAAGGCCAAACCCAGCATTACGACCAACAGCGGCGCCGGTATCATCTTAAGCAGCGGGTTTTTAACCATTGTCCACAGAATCAGCATGCCCAGACCGCAAACGCCGATCAACATCACCTCGGGGTTCATTGCCAGCAATGAATGGGGAATGGCGGCAATGGTGCCGAATAACGAACTTGCTTCCGGTTTGACGCCCAACAAGGTATGAAACTGCTTGGCCATAATAATAATGCCGATTGCTGCCAGCATGCCGTGCACGACCGAGGTCGGAAAAAAAGCGCTGAGTTTGCCCGCTTTGAACACACCCAGCAGCACTTGCAAGATGCTGGCGATCACGATTGCGGCCAGCGTATAACGATAGCCGGCCATCGCATCGCCTTGACCCAGGCTTTGCACCGCATCGAGTATCACGACGATCAAACCGGCTGCCGGGCCGTTGATCGTCACAAAAGAACCGCTGATGCGGGATACCACGAGTCCGCCGATGATGGCGGTGATAATGCCGCTCATGGGCGGAAAGCCCGAAGCCATCGCGATACCGAGACACAGCGGTAACGCGATTAGAAATACCAGAAACCCGGACAGCAAATCGCTGCGCCAGTTTTCGATCAGTCCAGGAATACCTGTTTTAGGTAAAGCGACCTGATTCAATGATGTCATTACGTAATCCTCTTACTGGTTAGAAAACCAGCTTATTGCGATTATCGTGCCAATTTATATGACTCCCTCTCTAAGGATAGTGTTGTAAAAGCTAAATAGGTTAAATGCAATGATACCCATCTTTTTGATTTTGGTGGGTTTCGCTGCTCTCTACCCAACCTACATTCGGTTTTTACGACAGCCTCCTGAGACATTGAAAAGTGGAATGATCTTCAATTTAGGGTTCAGTTAACGCGATCATGCTGGTGACTTTAAACCGAATAAATTGGTTTATTTAAACCAATCCGGCTTTTTTCATCGGTATGCTTTCGCTACGAACGACGCTGCTTGGCATAGATCCGCTAGGGGATCGAAATTCTGCCAATCATGATGTCCTTTTTTAACTCATTGAATTAATTGTATTAGTTTGTTTCAGGCAGGTTTCGATGGGGCGTAAGGAGGCACGCTTTTTTGCGTTCGATGGTATGCGATACGGTATTGGCATGTTTTCTGTATTAAGTCCTTAGTGAGTATTTCATTCACCGTTACAAAAGCAGGGTTCTATCTGTGGGGCCATGCTTTTCAAGGAGGTTATTACTATCATGGCTTATCGTGAACATAGTTTTAATGCAGGAGCCGAGAATCAGGCAAAGCACAGCACGGGCTTCGATCTGGATATGGCGCTGGAACACATTGCTCATTGGCTGCCGGCCCAGGGTCCGATTAAGGACTTCGTGCATCACAACACCTTGCATGCGGTACAGCATCTGCCTTTTCATGAAGGCGTTGCGGTCGCAGCCAAAATATTCGGCGCGCGCAGTTATCTGCCGATGCAGGATTATCAGCAGTTGTATCGCAGCGGCCGTATTACCGAATCCGCGATCGATTGGGCTTTAGAACATAGCGGTTGCGCCAGGGCCGATCAATTGAAATTGCGGGATCGCATGTTCGATAGCGACGAGAACAGTCATTATCCACCGTTGTCGTTGGCTAATCACGGTATTCGCACGGCTTGGCTGAACGAACTGGAGATCGATCTGAATGCCCTGGTGCAGCCGATTTTGTTTCGTCTACTCAGTAATTTTCTCGATCAAGGCATCAGCCGCTGGAACCTGCCTAAGGAGGGAGAGTCGTTTTGGCAGTGTGTGTTGCGCTTGGCGCAAAACAGTCTGTTACCGCTATATCCGTTGAACGATCCCGGTATCCGGGAGCTGTTATCCGACGATCCGGAACAGACGCTGATGATCTGTCTCGACAAGATCGTCGGCGATGAGACGTTGTATCAGCAATATATGTTGGAAATGCTGTTGTCGCATCCGGGCTGGGCCGGCATGGTGAGGATCATCGAGCAAAATCCTGCGGCGCTGTTGGCGAATCGTTCCATTTCACTGAAACAGATGCTGGCGCTGGAGCTGATTTTGGAGCTGGCCTTCGTCAGCCGAAAAACACGAGGCCAGTTCCTGCGTGTTGCCGAGGTTTCCTTCGGCAGTGACGTTCCGTTATTGAAGAATGATGCGTTCAAACCAAAAATCCCTTTGCATCTGCGAGTTTGGCACGAGGCGATGGAATGGGCCTTACATTCAGAATTGTTACGGGCTTTACAATCCCAACCTTCAGCCCAGTTTAAGCCGGACGTCGAGGCGCAGGCTTTATTCTGTATCGACGACCGCGAATGTTCGCTGAGGCGCTATCTGGAGGAAATCAATCCGGCTATCGAAACCTTCGGCGCGGCCGGTTTTTTCGGCATCGATTTTCTGTATCAGGGGCTTGAGGATGCCTATCCGGTTGCCCAATGCCCGAATGGCGTCGTACCGAAACACCTGGTCAAGGAAGGGGCCGCGAAGGACGCAGCCGGCAGAAAACCCCATTTCGACGATTTAAACAATATGCATTTCAGCGCGCATTCGATGTTACGGGGCTGGTTGTATACCCAGACCCTGGGCCTAGCGTATGCTTTGCGCATGGCCTGGAATGTGTTTCGGCCCAGCGGTAAGTTGCCGAATATCCGCAGTCTGAGCGAAGTCGACTCGCATTCGCGCTTGCATCTTTTGCGGGAATCCGATGAAACTACCGAGGATGGTTATCTGTTGGGATTTTCGTTCGAGGAAATGGCCGATCGGGTCGGCGGCTTGCTACGTAATATCGGTCTGACACAAGGGTTTGCGCCACTGGTTGTCGTCGTGGCCCATGGCTCCAGCAGCGTCAACAATCCCCATTTCGCCGCCTACGATTGCGGCGCCTGTGCCGGCAAGCCAGGGGCGCCGAATGCCCGCGCCTTTGCTTGGATGGCGAATCATCAATCGGTGCGCGCCATCTTGAAAGAACGCGGCATCGAGATTCCCGACACGACCCGTTTCGTCGCCGCTTTGCATAACACCAGCCGCGATGAAATCACCTATTTCGACCAAGAACAGATGCCCGCGGGTCTGCACGCCTTTCAACAGGCCATGAAAAAAGCCCTGCAACGCAATGCGCGCGAACGCTGCCGTTGGTTCGAACTGGGGCCGAAGACGCCAGACAATCAAAAAGCCCACAATCATGTCATCGATAGGGCTTCATCGATCTTTGAGCCACGCCCGGAATACAATCATTCCAATAACCTCTACTGCATCGTCGGCAGAAGAGACTTGACCCGCGATCTGTTTCTGGACAGGCGCGCCTTTCTGCATTCCTATGATCCGGCCACCGATAAGTCTGGTCAGATTCTGGCGCGGATTTTATCGGCCGCGATCCCTGTATGTGGCGGCATCAATCTGGAATATCTGTTTTCGCGTATCGATAACTCGGTGTACGGCGCCGGCACCAAGTTGCCTCACAACGTCATCGGTCTGCTGGGCGTCGCTAACGGCGTCGACGGTGATTTGCGCACCGGTCTGCCGGCACAAATGATTGAAGTCCATGAACCGGCGCGTCTGTTGTTGGTGGTCGAACAAAGCCCCGGCGTACTCGATAAGACCTTCGATTTGCTGGGCGAGTTGAGAGAGTGGGTCGATAACGAGTGGGTCAGATGCGTATCCTGCGATCCTGAGACTCAGGCCTTGCATCTCTATTCGGACGGCGCTTGGGAAGCGGTCGAGTTGGCAGATGACGAAACACCGTCCGCGCAGCATTCGGAAAAGATCATCGTCGGCCAAACACAGACCATCCCCGTCCATCGATTGGTCAGGAGATCAGCATGAACGAATTATTGTTAAGTAGCCAATTTATACCCTTGCTGGGATTGTTGCTCATTTTGCTCAGTCCAAACGACGAACATAAAATCGCCCGCATCAGCACCGGGTCCAGTATCGCCTTGGGCGCTAGCATCATGGCATTACTGTTGATGTGGGGCGGGGCTGGATTCCTGAACTATGAATACGAATGGTTTACGCTGTATGCCGGTGAGGATTATCGTTTTCCGATTCTGTTTTATCTGGATCGTATCGGCGGCGCCTATCTGTTTTGTGTCTGGGCGATATTTTCGGTCATCATCAAATACTGCCGGGTGTATTTGCACCGCGAAGCCGGTTATAAGCGTTTTTTTATGACCATTTTCGGTTTCGTGTTCGGCTTGAACATGGTGATTTTGTCCGGTTCTATCGACCTCTTGTTCGCCGGCTGGGAAATCGTCGGCATGGCTTCCTTCCTGTTGATCGCGTTCTATCGGCATCGCCCGCAACCGGTGCGTAACGCGTTGAGAGCCTATACCGTCTACCGTTTTTGCGACATCGGTTTATTGCTGGGCGCCTGGATGAGTCATTTGTTGTTCCACGACAGCCAGCATTTCAGTCAATTGAGCAATCTGTTCAACCATGCGGCCATGCCGCCGGCCGGTTACGGTGCCTTGCTGTTGTTGTCGGTGTTGATTTTGATTGCGGCCAGCGGCAAATCGGCGCAATTTCCGTTCTGTTTCTGGTTGCCTAGAGCCATGGAAGGTCCGACGCCGTCCAGCGCCATTTTCTACGGTGCGCTTTCGGTACACCTAGGTGTGTTTCTGCTGCTGCGTACCACGCCGATCTGGACCTATCATTATTTCACCCGTTTCATCGTGTTCGTGATCGGTTTGCTGACCGTGATCGTCGCCAGCCTGTCGGAAAAAACCCAATCGAATATCAAGGGCCAGATCGCCTACGCATCGATCACCCAGGTCGGATTCATGTTCATGGAGCTGGCGCTGGGCTTGGAAACTTTGGTGTTGCTGCATTTTCTCGGCAATGCCTTCTTACGCTGTTATCAGCTGCTGGTTTCACCGTCCATCGTCGCGCATTTATTACGGGTCGAAGGTTCGGCCGATACCGATTTCTATATTAAAAACAGCGCCCGTTTCGAGTTTCTGCCGCTGTCGATACGCAGCACCTTACCGGAGGTGCTGCAAAACACCCTGTATGTGTTTTCGTTGCAGGAAGGCAATTTGGAATTGTTGGTGCGCAATGTGCTGTGGAACCCGTTGAAACGCATCGGCGCCAGTCTCAACGCGATGAAATTCTGGGTCAAATTATTGAATGCCGTTGCCGTGTTGGGGGCGGTTTATCTGGCCATCGTTACCGCCGGGTTGTCCAATAAATACTTGGCCTTGCCGATTTCCGTGTTCATGGTGCTGGCCTCGATCAGCGCCTTCAGTTTGAAACGTAGTCCGTTCGGGGTCTGGAACGCCATGGCCTTGAGTTCGGCGTTGGCGGCTCTGGGTGTGTGGTTTTTAAACCCCGCCGCCAGTTCGGATATCGCGATCTTCGCCACCGGCATCCTGCCTTCCTGGGTGCTGGGATTGTTCGTGTTGGGCAGAATGCTCAAAGGCGACCAGTTCCGTGAAACACCTTTCGCTTACCGGGCTTTGGCTGAAACTCAACCGAAATTGTCACTGTTGTTTTTCGTCAGTTTTCTCGGCTTGATCGGCTTTCCGATTTCGCCGGCCTTTTTGGGCGAGGATTTGTTATTAGCCCATGCCAGCAGCCATGATCCCTGGTTTGCCTTGCCCATCACATTGGCCTTTGTCATTAACGGCATTGCAGGCGCCCGCGTTTTTCTGAGGCTATGCATGGGCCGGCCCAGCGAGTTGAATGTGCTTTCCGAGGATGTCGACGTCGAAGTCGCTCATTCGATCGAAACACAGTCGGTTTAATGCCAAACCTGAATAACACTTTAGCGCATCAGGCATTGATTTGAATGATGCATCCCTTATTTTTGTTCATAACTATTTTTAACAGATTAGATCGATGAAAAAATTAACCAAAACCTTAATTGCGACGACATTATTACTCTCACAACCCTTGAAGGCCTCGGCGGCCGATGACGACGATATGTTCGGGGTTTGGGGATCGCTAACGCTGCATGGCGATTTTAAATTTCTGTCTCCCGATTTGGATAAGTTTCACTGGACGGTGATGAACCAAAGCCGCACCCGGGAAGACTCGCCCGATGGTTCGCGTTTCACCGAAAATCTTTTATTCAGTCAGGTCGGGTATCAAGTGAATAAACAGGCATCCTTATGGCTGGGCTATACCCATGATTGGATACATCCGTTGAACAAAGCCTCGTATCAGGAAAGCCGTCCTTATGTGGATTTCGTCTGGAAGCAGCCATTCGGCGATTTCAAGCTGACCAGCCGCACCCGCATGGAAGACAGGATCAATCAGAGCACGGGCAACGAAGGCTATAGAGCCAGACAACTCTTGCAAATCAATCACCCGTTGGCGTTTATGAACGGCTTAAGCGCCTATGCCGGCGAAGAAGTGATGTTTTATATGAATAAAACCGATTGGGGCAAGCGGGGCTTCACCGAGAATCGTATTTTCGGGGGCTTGAGTTACCAACTCACCGATCATGCAGGTGTGGATCTGGGCTACATGGGGCAATATGTCGATAATCCCAGCGGCAATAACCTGTTTACCCATAATCTGCAGGCCAATGTGAATTATCGCTTTTAGGCCGTGTAAACGCCTAGAAAAAAGTCAGACGGTCTTAGGTGATTCGTCATTCCGGCATGGATTGCCGGAATCCGTTCGCCCGTAAGGGCACTATCAGTACGGTGAAAGTCCGTACCAGAGTAAGCCAAAAGCTCTGAAATGGAAAGTAACTGCGTCACCGCGAGGTGGGGTGGGGAGTCACTGGAAATGAACTGTTTGTAGTAAGGCAAACTCGTTTCGGTTCTATGTGGTGGCGAGCCTTCGGATTCATGGCGAAGCCTGGAACTCACGGATCACGCTGACTTGGCTATTAAAGCGATGATTCGGCTGCATGGGATGTTTGGAGATTGAATGACAGGAAGGTAGTACGTAGCAAGCGGGGAGACCTGCGGGTTGCAGTGAACGACCGGCAGGAGTCAGAGCCCTCATAGTAGTGAAGACGGATACAGACAGAGCCCCGTAGAGCTTGTGGGAAAGCCGAACCAGAAATCCCGACAGCAGGACGTAGCGTGAAACCGGCTCTGTCTTACGCCTTGTAGCCGTTGAGACGAGCGGGAAGCAAAACCGCTTTTAGCTAAGGGGGGTAGGAAGATAGATGCGAACTGAACATGAAAAGGCAACCGAAGAGGTAGAATCCACAGTGTCAGAAAAGACTAGACAGGAAACAGACACCCCGGCACTGGAACAGTGTCCGGGGGTGAAAGCCGGACTATGGACGGAGCGCATGTTGGCGGCACTGGGCAACGGTGTCAAAGGAGGCAAATGGCATAGTATGATGGACAAAATCTATGCGGAGCGAACCTTACGGATCGCCTGGCAACGGGTGAAAAGTAACCGGGGCGCGGCCGGCATAGACAAGATCAGTATCGAGCGATTTGAAAGTAAAGCGGAGCAGTATCTGCAAGAACTACAGCAGCAACTGCAAAGCGGTACGTACCAACCGCAAGCGGTCAAACGGGTAATGATCCCGAAGGCCGGAGGCGGCGAGCGGCCCTTAGGCATACCCACGGTCAAAGACCGGGTGGTGCAGATGGCGATCAAGCTGGTGATAGAACCGATCTTTGAGCACACCTTCAGAGACAGCAGCCACGGATTCAGACCGGGCAGAGGTTGTAAAGACGCCTTAAGAGCGGTCGATGAATGGCTCAAAGCCGGCTACACCTGGATTGTCGATGCCGATATCAAAGGCTACTTCGAGCACATCAGACATGACCTGCTGATGAGCAAAATCGGTGAGCCACACGCATACCGGCGCTTGCTCAGCTTGCTGGAAGCCTATTTAAAACAGGACATCATGACTGAATGCGAAAGCTGGACAGCCACACAGAGGACGCCGCAAGTTTCATCGGTCCGAAGCTGCAGAGACAACAAGACGGCAAAACTCGCCAGAAAATTGATTGGTACAACGTAGCGTAGCGTTGCATCCGGTATCGTTTATACCGAGATAAGGCCGACTAAAGTGAGTCGAGAGATTTATGGCAATGATACCAATAACGCCCGCTTGTCTTCACCGCATTTCAATTTTGGTAACTGCTCGCCCCACTTATCGAACGCGGCAGGGCATGTAGGGTGGATAAGCCTGAAGGGCGCATCCACCAAAGATGCCGACCCGATGGATGCGCTCCGCTTATCCACCTTACGAATGGGGGGAGTAGTTACCAATTTTGGAAACGATGTATTGGCGGTCTTGATAAAAAGTATGATGGCTTCGCTTTGCGGAGCCATCGGGTCGTTTTACCTCTCGTTCGATCACGACTGAGCTGCCTGGGTACGGTACGCCATGCGGTACAGTATCGGCAACACCAGCAGGGTCAGCAGTGTCGATGATAATATGCCGCCGATAACCACTGTGGCCAACGGCCGTTGCACCTCCGCGCCGGTGCCGGTGGCCAGCGCCATCGGTATGAAGCCTAAGGCGTCGGTCACCGCAGTCATCAGCACTGGTCGCAATCGGACCAAGGCGCCCTCGCGTAGCGCCCGTTCCAATCCTAAGCCCTCCCGGCGCAGTTTGTTGATGAAGGTGATCAGCACCAAGCCATTGAGCACGGCTATTCCGGACAGGGCAATAAAGCCGACGGCCGCCGAGATCGACAGTGGAATATCGCGCAGCCACAATGCGGCAATGCCGCCGGTCAGCGCAAAAGGAACACCGGTGAATACCAACAGGCCGTCGCGCACATTGCCGAAGGTCGCGTACAGTAATAGAAAGATGATCAACAGCGCCAAGGGCACCACCACTTGCAGTCGCTCGGCGGCGGCAATCATCTGCTCGAACTGACCGCCCCAGGCGATCCAGTAACCGCTAGGCAATATCACCTGGGCGTAGATTTTTTCCTGAGCCTGAGCGACGAAGGAGCCGAGATCCCGGCCGCGCACATTGGCGGTCACCACGACGCGGCGCTTTCCGTTTTCGCGGCTAATCCGGTTCGGTCCTTGCCTGGTTTCGAAGTCGGCCACCGTACCGAGCAGTACGAACGACGGTTGCGATGCATCCGACGAATTGATCGGTAGCGGAATCGGGATTTGCCGCATCGCGTCGGGATCACTGCGCAGCTGTTCCGGCAATCGCACCACCAGGTCGAAGCGCCGGTCGCCCAAATAGATTTCGCCGGCTTTGGCGCCGCCCATCGCCGCCTGCACCGCTTGTTGCACGTCATGTCGGTTCAAACCGAAGCGGGCCAGCATGTCGTCTTTCATGTTAACGGTCAACACCGGCAACCCGGTCATCTGTTCCACTTTGACATCGGCGGCGCCCGGAACCTGTTCCAGCACATGGCTCATGCGTTCGGCGATCGCCAGCAAGGTGTCCAGATCGTCGCCGAATACTTTGACCGCGACATCGGCGCGCACCCCGGACAACAACTCGTTGAAGCGCATCTTGATCGGCTGGGTGAATTCGTAATTGTTGCCGGGCACCGATTTGGCCTCATGCTCCAAGGCTTCGACCAGGTCGGCTTTGGGACGGTCGGGGTCGGGCCATTCAGAGCGATTCTTCAGCATGATGAAAGCATCCGCCACATTGGGCGGCATCGGATCGGTCGCGATCTCGGCCGTGCCGATCTTGGAAAATACCCGTTCCACTTCCGGAAAGGCGCCGATTTTCTTTTCCAGGTCGTGCTGCATTTCGACCGCCTGCGTCAAGCTGGTACCGGGGATGCGCAGAGCATGCATGGCAATATCGCCTTCGTCCAGCGCCGGAATGAACTCTGTCCCCATGCGCGACGCCATTAACAGACTAAGAAACAACAACATGCCGGCGCCGGTCAACACCACGGGGCCATGGGCCAAGGATCGTTGTAACAGTGGCCGGTAGGCTTTCTGTGCGATACGTATCGCCGGATTTTCCTTATCTTCGACCCGCTTACCGATAAATACCGCTAGCGCGGCGGGCACGAAGGTGATGGAAAGCAACATCGCCCCGACCAGCGCGGCGACCACGGTAAACGCCATCGGATGAAACATTTTGCCTTCGACGCCCGACAACGTGAATATCGGCAGATACACGGTAATGATGATCGCCTGACCGAACAACAGCGCCCGGCGCGCCTCCTGCGAAGCGGAAAACACCGTGGCTAACCGTTCCGGCAACGTTAACGGTCGTTGCAGCCTCCGTTGCTCCAACGCCAGACGTCGGACGCAGTTCTCGACGATGACTACCGCACCGTCGATGATAATGCCGAAGTCCAACGCGCCGAGGCTCATCAAATTGGCGCTGACGCCGTGCGCAACCATGCCGGTAATCGTGAGCAGCATCGCCAGTGGGATCACCGCCGCCGTGATCAGCGCGGCGCGCAGGTTGCCGAGAAACAAGAATAGTACGACGATGACCAGCAGCGCGCCTTCGAGCAAATTATTCTTGACTGTAGCGATGGTCTTATCGACCAAAACGAGACGGTCGTAAACCGGTTCGGCCTTGACGCCGTCCGGCAAGCTGCGATTGACTTCTTGCAGTTTTTCGCCGACCGCTTGCGATACCGTGCGGCTGTTTTCGCCGATCAGCATGAATACCGTACCGAGCACCGTTTCGCGGCCGTTTTCGGTGGCGGCGCCGGTGCGCAGCTCCTTGCCCAGCAGCACGTCGGCAACGTCACGGATGAAAATCGGCGTGCCCCGGTAATTGCCGACGATGATTCGGCCGATTTCCTTCAGGGTCTTGACCTGGCCGGGCACCCGAATCAGATATTGTTCGCCGCGGTGCTC
Source organism: Methylomarinum sp. Ch1-1 (assembly GCF_030717995.2). Classification (NCBI taxonomy): domain Bacteria; kingdom Pseudomonadati; phylum Pseudomonadota; class Gammaproteobacteria; order Methylococcales; family Methylococcaceae; genus Methylomarinum; species Methylomarinum roseum. The sequence continues at coordinate 1,583,010 of NZ_CP157743.1, forward strand.
GATGTAGCCGGCGCCGATGTTGTCGTTGTTTCTTTGCAGCGCGGCCAACACGTCGCGAAAACTCAGGCCGTAGGCGATCAACTTTTCCGGGGCAGGCGTGACATGATACTGCTTGACGTAACCGCCGATACTGTTGACCTCGGTCACGCCCGGCACGGTGCGCAGCTGCGGTCTCACCACCCAATCCTCGAGGGTGCGCAAATCGGTGGCATTGTAAGGTTCACCGTCGGTTTTGCGTGCGCCGGATTCGGCGTTGACCGACCACGTAAAGATTTCGCCGAGGCCGGTGGCGATCGGTCCCATTGTCGGCTCCAATCCCGGCGGCAGCTGACTTTTCGCCTCCTGGATGCGCTGGCTGACCAATTGCCGAGCGAAATAGAGGTCGGTGCCATCCGCAAAGATCACCGTGACCTGGGACAAGCCGTAACGGGACAACGAGCGGGTCTGTTCCAGGCCCGGCAGCCCGGCCATGACGATCTCGATCGGAAAGGTGACCCGCTGCTCCGTTTCCAACGGCGAATAACCGGGAGCTGCGGTATTAATTTGCACCTGCACGTTGGTGATGTCAGGCACCGCATCGATCGGCAGGCGCAGTGATTGATAAAGGCCTAATACGACGAAACCCAGGGTCGCAAGCAAGATCAACCAGCGCTTATCGATCGAGAATTTCAAAATACGTTCGAACATGGCTTCTCCTAATGTTGGTGGGTCGCGCCGGCCTTGCCCAGATCCGCTTTCAACACGAAACTGTTGGTCACCGCATAACGTTCACCGGCCACGAGGCCTTTGATAACCTCCGCCTTGTTAGTGTCGCGCCGTCCTAACTTCAGAGGGCGCACCTCGAATTCATCGCCGGATTGCACGAACACCACTTCGTTACCGCGCCAAGTCTGCAGGGCCTCAAGCGACACCGTCACCGGCGCAGCGATTTTTTCCTCGATCACCTCGACGCTAACGAACAGGCCAGGACGCCAGCGACGTTCCGGATTCTCTATATGCACATGGGCCGGCGCAGAACGGGTTTGTTCGCCGACCAGGGCGCCGAGGTAGTCGATAACCGCCTGGGTCTCGTATCCGAGTTCGGGGGCCTGAATGCGCACCTGCTGGCCGATTCTGACCCGGTTTAAGTCGTTGGCCGGGACGTTGAAACTTCCCCAAACCTCGGACAGATCGGCGATAACGAAGACCCTCGCATCGGCCTTGACCGCTTCGCCGGCGACCAGATGTTTTTCCATCACTGTGCCGTTCAACGGCGAGCGCAATTCATAGCGAGCCAGATTGACGGAATGTTTGGCTTGATCCGTATCAAGGCCCAAGGCTTCCAATTGGTCCTTGGCTGTCGCGACGGCGATTTCCGCTTCCGCAAGTTGCGTTTTGGCCCTCAGATAATCCTGTTCGGCGGAAATCTTGTCTCGCCATAACTGTTCTTCTCTACGGTATAAAGATCGGGCCAATTGCAAACGTTTACGCGCTGTGGCCAGACGGCTCTTCAGCTCCGCCAGGTCGCGGCTTTCCAGGACCGCCAGCACTTCTCCGCGGGTAACGGTCTCACCCAAGCGTTTGCGCACTTCGACGACGATGCCGCCGACGCGGGGCACGACATGGGCCAAGTGATTCTGGTCGAACTCGATAGTGCCGGGCAGCTTTAGCACGCGCTCGATCTCGGCCGGTCCCGCCGTTTCGACGCTGATTCCGGCGCTCTCCAGCGCTGCCGGCGGCAAATGCACCCGGCCTTCCTCCTGCGAATACTGAAACGAGTAAGTCTTGCTTGCGAATGTCGCCTCGACCTTGACGGCAAAGGAATGCGGTTCTTCCACCACGCGATCGCCGAGCAAATAGCCGTCTACCGGTTTGAAGCCTATTTGTTCGCGGCGGCCGCCGAGACGCAACAACGTCATCTCAAGTTGGACAGCCGCCGGTGGCAGCGGTTTTTCATCCTGGTAAGCATAAACTCGAAATTGAGGCGGAATACCGGTTTCGTAAATCGTGACTTCCAGTTCGAAGTCATCTTGGCTTAACAAGCGGCCGTGATGCGGCCCGCGCGGAAAATCCTCGTCATGATCGGTGGATTCCTCATGTTGATGTTCGTCATGATCCGCAGCTGGATTTGACGCGAGTATCAGGACGGCCAGCAATAAACCGCCGACGATGATGCCGAGAATGGCGATAATTGAGTTTCTGTTCATTGGGAATCCTCGTTGACGGTTCCGCCGATCAGTCGATCCAGATCGGCCAGGCCTTGATGATAGGCGGTCAGGGCACGCAGATATTGGGCCTTGGCGTTGAATAGCGTGCGCTGCGTATCGAGCACGTCCAGCAGCGCAAATTTTCCCAGCCGGTAGCCTTTCTGCACAGCTTGATAGGCGCTTTGCGCCGAGGGCAATATCGTAAGCCGGTAGTTTTCGATTTCGGCTTGCGCCGCATCCAACCTCTGATAAATGGCATTGAGTTCGCTGTCGATCCGGAATCGAACCGCGCGTAATTCGGCGTCGGTTTTATCGAGGTGTCGTTCGGCTGCGGCAATGCCGCCCTGGTTGCGGTCGAAAACAGGCAAAGGTATCGAAATACCTACATTGGCGACAGAGTCCTGATTATCGAGAAAATGCGTGCCGCCCAATTTTACGGTCAGGTCAGGGATGGCTTTGGCCTGTTCCGAATGCAGCAAAGCTTGTTGTCGCGACAATTCCGAGAGCCAGCGGCGAAGCGTCGGGCTTTGCTTAAGCCGGTGGTTCAACGATTCGATCGACGGTAACGGCTCGATGCGTTCGAGATCGCCGCGGACGGTGGCAAACGCCGAGGCCGACCCGCCCCAAAATGCCGCCAGTGTTTGTTTGCTGACCGCCCATTCGCGTTCGGCTCGCAACTTTGCGCTTTTTGCGGTCGCCAGCGTCACGTTAACGCGTGTTTCTTCGACCGGCGACACCTTGCCTGCCTTGACCTGGTTGGCGACCGTTTCGACGACTTTTTGCGCCAGCTTTAAGGACTGCGCGGCCAATTCGGCATGCGCTTGTGCGCCGAGCACTTCGATGAAGGCTTGCGTGGCATGGGCCAAGATCGTGACGCGCCGGATTTCGTAATCCCAATCCGCGACGTCCCGGCCGGCCGCTGCCGCCTCGATGCGGGCCGCGCGCTTTCCGCCCAGTTCGATCAACTGACTGAGTTGCAGCGTCACGGAATCGCCGTCGAAGCCTTTGGCGGTTGCGTTGGCAAAATTTCCGGCATTGGCGTTCAACACCGGATTCGGTAACAAACCCGCTTGCAGGGTCAGCGCTTCGCGGGCGCGAATTTCTGCGGAAAAGGCGACCAGCGTCGGGTTATGGGTTAACGTCAGCGCCAAAGCTTGTTGCAACGTGAGGTTGTCGCCAATTGACGAAGACGATATTACCGTTTCAGCCGTGTTTTCCGGATGGCTTGATTCCGAAAACACGCTCGACGGCAGAACGCAAAATGGCAGAATCACCCATAACCGCCGAATAACGGTCAGGGTTTTAGAAAAAATAGACATAAGAATTCCCAAAAAATCGTAAATCACTTTCGCGATCGCATCGCGAAAAATACTCCCCTGTGTTCAGGGCTAAGATTTTGGGAATTGACTTAAATCAGCAGGACGGTGCTGCGCCGTAGGGCGGGCGTCGATGAAATGGGGTTTGTCTCGACAATCCGAGCGCGCAATGAGGGCGTTGATTGTCCGGAGACGATCAGGCATAGGACGATTGCATATAAGGCGTAACCGATCGCTATCAGGTATTGCAAAATGCTTTCCAGCATTGAATCTCTGGTTTGCTCTCCCTGTCCGATCGGGACATCCAGACAAGGCTCGATCGAACCGGCCGAATGTCGCTCGAATGAATCGTGATGTACTGGTGGCGAGGTTTTTTCCTGCGTCGATAAGGTAGTGGCTAGAAAGACACTCGTTTGATTTTTGGGAGCGAAAGACCAGTCATCGCCATGCTCATGACCGGCTCTTTCTACGGCGACATGGCCATGATGGCCGATGCATAATACAAACGAAGTCAAGGCGCCATAGCCGGTGAGCATATTGAAGAGCATGGCTACTAATATAAAACCGGAAATGGTTTCAGACAATTTGTGATGACTTTGAAATGTCATTTCACTAATGAGGTATTGAACTAAATCGCTTTAATGATGGCTTTTATTGTTTCACTAATACCCCGACATGATCAAGTTTGTTATCAACGGAAGAGAGGGCGCAAGTCAGTCGATGACATGTTCGCAGTAAATCCACGAATGGTTTCATTAGAATTAAAATCTTGTGCGTGTTCTTCTACTCTCTGACACTCTGCTTATGTAATGTTTGACTTCTTAATCTTTCGTAGCTGACGTTCAATGGTGGTATTTTCAGAATTTAAAAGGGCGCTTTTAGCGAACTGAGACTGCTATTGGCACATATCCATTCCGATAGCTGTAATTGTTAGATCAAGTCAGAGTCAGCACATTTAGGATATTTTATATCGCCGTCTTAGTGGATATTAACCGTTGTTAATGGTTGATATCCACCAGATTCAACAGTGTTCGATTTTTTATGCGTATCGTTTTGATAGGGCAAATGATTTTTATAAGGTCCTGTCAGTCTTTCTTTCCTTTCTATCTCAATAACTTAACTGTCTGATCTGTCAATCGATCGCAGGATTCGATCAGTCGAGTCGGTTTTGGCATAGGGTTTGCCAGCTTTATTACGAGCATCGATGAACAATGAGCTTGTGATGTTTTCACATCGCTAGATAAGAAAATCTAATAATTGTGAGAGGAGAAAGTCATGTCTAGAAACGAGACCAGTAAAAATAAAACAACAGCCGCCTTGCTGTTGGCATTTGCGACAGCATTCGGGATGGCACAGGAAGTTGTAGCGGCAGCCGACAGGTCTTCTTCCAGTTCGGCAAGCAAAAGCGATCAGCAATCGGAGGCGACAAAGCAGACATTACTCAAAGAAAAACAACGGAAAGTAGAACATGAAGCGCAGGAAGTTATTCAGGAGACGCGCAATGCGCTCCTGGCATTTCAAAAGCAAGACAGCGCAAAGGCGATGGCGCTATTGCAGGAGGTTTCGGGTAAGCTAGATATCCTGTTGGCCAGACATCCCGACTTGAAATTGATTCCAGCCAACGTGGAAGCGGATGTCTATGATTTAGACAGCGACCCCGAGCAAGTGGCGAAAATGGTCGATACTGCCGATGATTTGCTCGATGATGACAAGGTTCAGGACGCGCGCTATATTCTATCGGCATTGGTGAGCGAAATCCGTATCAGCACCACGAGCATCCCGTTGGGAATATTTCCCGATGCGATCAAGGAAGCGGCGGCGCTGGGCGATCAAGGTAAAACCGATGAGGCTGCAGAAGCTCTGTCTGCGACCTTGAGCATGCTGGTGAAAACCACGGATATCATTCCGTTGCCGGTGTTGCGGGCCGAAGCCTTATTGTCAGAAGCGGCGCAACTGGAACATCAAAACGATTTGAGTCAGGAACAGAGCCGATCGGAGGTTCTTAAAGTGACCGATGCCGCCAAACAACAATTAAAGCTTGCACAGGCGCTAGGCTATGGCGACAAAGAGGATTATGAAACCCTTTATGACAGTATTGACGGCATTAAAGATGTTATTCATTCCGAAAAGTCGGCTGAGACCTGGAACAGGATCAAACAATCCCTTAAAGACTTTAAAAATAAAATGATGCACTCGAAAAAATAGAGTTTATGAGGGCGAAATTTTTTTCGCCCTTTGTCTTTCTGAGTCGTTATTTTCAAGCCTAACAATTCGGGGTAGGTTATGGGTATTGGTCAATGATTAGGATCGAATATAAGGATGATGTCCTGGCAATCATTATTCAGAAAGCATAGAGTTGACTGATGTGGTCCGGTTTATCTGCTTTTACAAATAATAAAGGGTGATGCGCATGAAAAATAAGTCTCAATTATTTCCACCCCAGGCGAGCGACGAAAAAATCCGTTCGTTAAGTCCGGAAAAACTGCTCGATTATCTGCAAAGCGGAAAAAACGGTCTTTCCGAACAGGACGCCGAAGAAAGGCTGGCATTCTACGGCCTTAATACCATTCATGAACGACGTAGAAATCCTCTACTTAAATTCCTTTCCTATTTTTGGGGGCCTATCGCTTGGATGATCGAGACCGCAGCCGTGCTGTCGGCATTCGTGCACAATTATGAGGACCTCGATATTATTTTGGTGCTATTGGTATTCAATGCCGTTGTAGGCTTTTGGCAGGAATATCAGGCCGGTAATGCGATAGATCAGTTAAAGAAACAATTGGCGCTGAAAGCCCGAGTACGCCGCGATGGCGACTGGCGTGAAATACCCGCCGAGCGACTGGCGCCGGGCGACATCGTCCGTTTGCGGCTCGGTGATGTCGTGCCGGCCGATATCGTGTTGCTGTCTGGCGATTATCTGAGTATCGATCAATCGGCATTGACCGGCGAATCGCTGCCGGTCGATAAAGGCGCCGGTGATTTGGTTTATTCCGGTTCTATCGCCAAGCAGGGTGAAATGAGCGGTGTCGTCGTCGCCACCGGTTCTCATAGTTTCTTCGGTAAGACCGCCCAACTGGTCGGTTCGGTAAAAACGGTATCGCACTTCCAGAAGGCGGTGTTGACAATCGGCGACTATTTGATCTTCATGAGTATGGCGTTGGTTGCCGTGCTGGTTCTGGTTGGTTTGGAACGTCATTTGCCGTTCATGGATCTGCTCCAATTCGCATTGATCTTGACCGTTGCATCGATTCCGGTGGCGATGCCCGCAGTGTTATCGGTAACAATGGCGGTCGGCGCAATGAGTCTGTCCAAACTCAAGGCTATCGTGTCCCGACTGGAATCGATCGAGGAGCTGGCCGGGATGGATATTCTTTGTTCCGACAAGACCGGAACCTTGACTCAGAACAAGTTGTCTTTGGGCGATTCGGCCATGTTCAACGGCGCCGACGAAAAAACGCTGATTCTGACGGCGGCCTTGGCCGCCGAAACGGAAAATCCCGATGCCATCGATAGCGCGATTCTGCATAAGCTCGGCGATGCGAAAGCTCTGGCTGGTTATCATCAAACCGATTTCATCCCTTTCGACCCTATCCATAAACGCACCGAGGCGAAAATTCAAGCCGACGATGGCAGCAATTTCCGTGTTAGCAAAGGGGCGCCGCAGGTCGTGTTGGATTTATGCAATCCCAATCCGGCGCAGAGGCGAGAGGCCGAAGAGGTCGTCGATGGCTTCGCCGTCAAGGGTTATCGGGCACTGGGGGTGGCCCGTACCGATCAGGAAGGCCGCTGGCAATTCTTGGGAATCCTGTCGTTGTTCGACCCGCCCCGGGAAGATGCCCGTCAGACCATCGATAAGGCCAGAAGCCAAGGCATCGCGATTAAGATGGTGACCGGCGATAATCTCGCCATCGCCAAACAAATTGCCGGTCAGCTCGGTCTGGGGCAAACCATCATTCCGGCCGATCAGATCGGCAGCAGCAAGGATCAGGAAGATGTCGCTGCGGTCGCCCGTTGCGCCGAGCGAGCCGATGGCTTCGCCCAAGTGTTTCCGGAACACAAATACCGGCTGGTCAAAAGTCTGCAGGCCGATCATCATTTCGTCGGCATGACCGGTGACGGTGTCAACGACGCACCGGCCTTGAAACAGGCCGATGTCGGTATTGCCGTCTCCGGTGCGACCGATGCGGCAAGGGCGGCGGCCGACCTGGTGCTGACCGCGCCCGGGTTGAGCGTGATCACCCATGCGATCGAGGAGGCCCGACGCATTTTTGAGCGTATGAACGCCTATGCGATTTATCGCATTACCGAAACGATCCGCATCATGCTGTTCATGGTGCTCGCAATTTTGGTGTACAACGTTTATCCGATCACCGCGGTGATGATCATACTGCTGGCCTTGCTGAACGATCTGCCGATACTGACTATCGCCAAGGATAACACCCGGCTGCCGTCGGCGCCGGTGCGCTGGGACATGGGCCGGGTTTTGACCGTGGCCACGGTATTAGGCATCGTCGGCGTCATCGAGACCTTCTTGTTGCTAATCGTCGCAAAAAATCACTTCCATATCGAGATGGCGCAATTGCAGACCATTATCTTTCTGAAACTGGCGGTGGCAGGGCATCTGACGCTTTTTGTTGCGCGCAGCCGGCATTTTTTTCTGTTACGCCCGTATCCCGCTCCGTTATTATTAATAACGATTATAGCCACCCAACTCGTCGCGGTGTTGATTGCGCACTACGGCTGGAATGTGGCTCCGATTTCCTGGGAATATATCGGCATGATCTGGGCTTATTGTCTGTTCTGGGTTTTTATCGAGGACGCGTTGAAACTGACGGTATATCGGCGCCTAGAACACAGTACGCCGCGACATAGGCATTTTTTGTCCGGACTAAGGAAATCCATGCATTTTCATAGTAAAAACCATAATTAATGACAGGTCTGAGTCATTAAACGTTGGCGCGGGATATACATATCTCGCGCCGCTGAGGGCGCCGCGTTAAGCAGGAGCGGTTAGTCGCCAGGGATATATTCAACGTTGAAAATTGCGTCCTGCCGTCATTGCTTCGATATAGCCGGTTCTGATCACGAAATCGCCGAAACGTTCGCCGGCTTGCCGGTTGTCGGCATAATGCTGCAGCAGCGGCGTCAATTCGGCCAGAATCTGCTCCTCGTTGATATTTTCCCGGTACAGCTTGTTCAGCCGCTGACCTTCGAACCCGGCGCCTAAATACAGATTGTATTTGCCCGGCGCCTTGCCGACCAGGCCGATTTCACCGAGAAAGGGGCGGGCGCAGCCGTTTGGGCAGCCGGTCATCCGCAACAGGATTGAGTCATTCTCCAGGCCAAACCGTCGCAGTATCGGTTCCAGTTTGTCGAGAAATGTCGGCAGATAACGTTCGCTCTCGGCCATCGCCAGGCTGCAGGTCGGAAAGGCGACGCAGGCCATCGCATTCAAACGTAACGCGCTTTGCTGTCCGGGCTCTATGAAACGGTGCTGGCGCAGCAGTGATTCGATGATCGGTTTGTTGTGGTCGTTGACCTTGCCGATGATCAGGTTCTGGTTCGGGGAAATCCGGAAGTCGCCGTCATGGACCTTGGCGATCTCGCGCAGCCCGGTCATGAGGGGCGCATCGTCGTCGGCGATACGGCCGTTCTGGATGAACACGGTGTAATCCCAGGTGTCGTTGACGCCTTTGTTCCAGCCGTAGCGATCGCCGGAATACTCGAACTTGTATTTTCTCGGCGCTCCCAGTTGCCAGCCCAGGCGACGATTCAATTCGAACTTGAACCAGTCGACGCCGCGGTCGTCGATGGTATATTTCAGCCGCGCATGCTTGCGGTTGGTTCTATCGCCGAAATCGCGCTGAATCTTGAGAATTTCTTCGGCCACCTGCAGCGTCTTATGCTTGGGACAGTAGCCGATCACGTCGGCTAGGCGCGGGTAGGTGTTCGGCTCGCCGTGGGTCAGACTCATGCCGCCGCCGACCGTGACATTGAAGCCGACCAGATGCTCGTTCTCGGCGATTGCGATGAAGCCGAGGTCATTGGCGAAGATATCGACATCGTTGGCGGGCGGCACCGCGATTGCGGTCTTGAATTTACGCGGCAAATAATGTTTGCCGTAGATCGGTTCCTCGTCCTGGCGGCTGGAATCGATCAGCTTTTCGTCCAGCCAGATTTCATGATAGGCGGTCGTCCTCGGGGTCAGATGATCGTTGATGCGACGGGCATATTCATAGGCTTCCTCGTGCAGTCGGGATTGTTCCGGCGCCGGGCTGCACATGACATTGCGGTTGACGTCGCCGCAGGCGGCGATGGTGTCGAGCAACGAGGCGTTGATTTCGGCGATGCTGCGTTTCAGATCGCGTTTCAGGATGCCATGGAACTGCAGCGCCTGGCGCGTGGTCAAGCGTATGCTGCCGTTGCACCAGGTAGTGGCAATGCGGTCCATCTCCAGCCACTGCGCCGGCGTGCAAATGCCGCCGGCGATCCTGACCCGAACCATGAATTGATAATGCGGTTCCAGTTTTTGCTTGCGCCGTTCGTCGCGCAGGTCGCGGTCGTCCTGCTGGTAAATTCCGTGAAACTTGGATAGTTGGGTATCGCTATCGGTCAGTGCGCCGGTCAATGGATTATTCAGGCTTTCCACCAGGCTGCCGCGCAGATAATTGCTGGCATCCTTGATGCGTTCCACTTCGACACGTTTATTCAATTCTTCCTCAGACACGTCGGTCATGTTTGTATCCTCGTTAATAAATGTCACGCTGATAGCGTTTTTCTTTCTGTAAGGTTTTGACATATTGTTCCGCCGTATCGCGGTTCATGCCGCCTTCACGTTCGACCAGATCTAGCAGGGTCTCGTGTACGTCCCGCGCCATGTGTCTTTCGTCGCCGCAGACATAAAGATAGGCGCCTTCCTGTAGCCAGCCGTACAAATCGCGGCCGTGTTCCAGCATGCGCTGTTGCACATAGACTTTCTCGGTCTGGTCGCGGAAAAAGGCGACGTTCATCCGGGTCAGCAGGCCGCTTTTCAGATAACGCAACCATTCGCTTTGATAGAGGAAGTCGGTCATGAAATGCTGATCGCCGAAGAACAGCCAGTTCTTGCCGGTGGCGCCGACCGCTTCGCGTTCCTCGACGAAGGCGCGGAACGGTGCGATACCGGTGCCCGGACCGATCATGATGATCGGCGCGCTGGGGTCGCTCGGCAGCTTGAAGTTTTTGTTGTGATCGACATAGACCGGTATCGTGGTTTCCGAGCCGATGCGGTCGGCGAGGAAGGTCGAGCAGACCCCCTGACGACGGCGGCCGTGACTTTGATAACGGACCGACGCGACGGTCAGATGCACTTCATCGGGATGCTGTTTCAGGCTGGAGGCGATCGAATAGAGACGCGGCGGCAATTTGCGTAGGCTATCGATGAAGTCTTGCGGATTCAAATCGGCACAGGGGAAAATCGGTGATCAAATCGATGATTTCGCGGCCATATAAATAGCCGGCTAGATCTTGCTTATGTTTCTCGTCTAGCAGTCGTTCCAGTTTGGGGTTGTCGTGTAGTGCGGCGTATTTATGCAGCATCGGCCGGGTCAAGGTCGTGATTTCATAGTCATAAAGCAGAGCGTCGTACAATGGGCGGTCTTTGCCGTCGCTGCTGACTGCGTCATCTCCATTGAAATGCAGGGTTTCGAGCAGTTCGTCGACCATTTCCGGCGCATTGCGAGGATAGATGCCTAAGGCATCGCCGGGTTCATAGCTTTAAACCGGAACCCTCCAGTGACAATTCATAGTGATGGGTTTCCTTGCTCGAGCCGCGTCCGTTCAATACGATGTCATCCAACAACACCGCCGGAAAAGGGTTCTTGCGCGAATATTGGGATAGGGCGGTGGTCTTAGCCATGGCCGGCGCCAGGCCCGTTTCCTCAGTGGCGCTCAGCGTGCGCTGGCTCAATTCGTTCAGCACCGAAGCCATCCAGCCTTCCGCCGCCGTCGCGTAATCGACATCGCAATCGATACGGGCATGCAGACGCGTCGCGCCGAGTTCTTCCAAACGTTGATCGAAATCGACGCCGGTCTTGCAGAAGAATTCATAACTGGAATCGCCTAACGCCAGCACGGCGAATTGGGTGTGTTTAATGACGGCGCCCGTTTACTGAACAAAAATCGTATAAGTCGCGAGCATTGTCGGGCGGATCGCCTTCGCCATAGGTGCTGACGATCACCAGCAGATATTTCTCGGTCTTCAGTTGCGGCGCCTTATAATCGCCCATGTCCTGATCACGGTCCGTAGCCCGCGTTCGGCGGCCAAGTCATGGACTTGTTCGGCCAGCTCTTCGCAGTTGCCGGTCTGCGAACCGACCAGGATGGTGATTTCATCGGCTGTTGCCTTGTGGGGCGCGGCGCCTAGAGCGGATGACAATTGCGCGGTCAGATAGCCGGCTACCCAGGCCTTTTGTTCCGACGTCAGCAGGGATGAAAACTGTCGGAACAACCGATAACGTTCCTCGTCTAATGGCGTTTGAGATTGCTCGGGAAGGTATCACGCATAAATATTTTCCTTATACAGTTGGGCGGAACAGTTTTCGCTATTGAAAATTCCATGTCTAGCGATAATAATCTATCAATGTTTGGCCCTGATTGAACAGATTCAGTTTCAAGTCGGATGATAATAACCGAGTATTTTACTCAGCTATTATCTGTAAAGCTAGTTTCTATCGATTGATAACGTTGCTTGGTGGGATAAATTTTCATTTTTTGGCCATCGTGGTATAGATAAATTAAGGCTTGGCGATTTTTCGGGACTAATAATGATGAAGCCAGAATTCTCAACGAAAGTCAGATGTTTCCATGATGGCGATTGCCCTATATGCAAAGCCGAGGTTAAGGCGATGAAAAGACTCGATCGAGACGGCGCGATTGAATGGGTCGATATAGTCTGCGACCCGGCTGCTCTCGACAGCGCCGGAATCGGTTATAAACAGGCGATGGACCGTCTCCATGTCATCGACGAAAACAGGCAATTGCAAACCGGGGCGCGCGCATTCCTGGTTCTGTGGAAGCGTTTGCCATATTATCGCCGGCTGGCTGTCCTGGTCGAAACGTTTCCGGGACTATTGCCGCTGATGGAATGCGTCTACCGTATATTCGCCTATTATCGTCTGCCGTTGACCGGAAAACGGCGCATCAGCGAAAAAACTTAATTCAACACGCTAAAAATACATGACTATTAAAAACCTGGTTCTCGGCGGCGGCTATGTCGGTCAAAGGCTGGCTGATCGGATAGATGCGCCGACGACTCATCGCAGCGAAGAAAAAAGCTCGGCGCAACACTCGCTTTATTTCGATCTCGCCAACCGCAGCAGTTGGAATAATCTTCCGCGCAGCGAAAACGTGATCTGGACATTTCCGGCGGCGCCGCTGGAACAGGTTCAGGACTTTTATCGGACCAAATTAGCGGATGTGGAAAGACTGTTTGTCTACGCCAGCACCTCCTGTTATTTGGCGCCCCAGGGGGATCAATGGATCGACGAGAGTCAGCCGCTGGATTTGGCTCGCGAGCGGGTCGCCGGCGAAGAATGGTTGCGCCAACAAGGCGCCGCGATACTGGTTTTAGCAGGCATTTATGGGCCGAATCGTCAGCCGCTGGACTGGCTGAAAAAGGGCTTGATCAAGACGCCGGATAAACGCGTCAACCTGGTTCACGTCGACGATATCGTCGCGATTACCGAACGACTGTTGAACGATCAACGCGATGCGCGCGGAGAGCGCTTCAATCTTGCCGACAGCGAAGCGCTGCATTGGCGCGATATCGCCCGTCATTACGGCGTTGATATTCAGGCGGAAGCCAAAAACTATGTCAGCAAACGAATAAGCAACGACAAAATCCGACTATGGCTTGGGGGCTATAGTTTCCGCCCCCTGTTTGACTAACGTTATTTGATCCAGATCTGTTTAGCGTTAACAAACTCCTTAATGCCGTGCGGCCCTAGTTCGCGACCGAAACCGGAACCCTTGATGCCGCCGCTGGGCAGGCGGGGGTCGGTTTTGACGATGCCGTTGACGGCGACCTGGCCGGCATTCAAACGGGCGGCCGCCTGCTCGGCGACTTCGGCATCGCTTGTCCAGATGCTGGCGCCGAGGCCGTAGTCGGTATCGTTGGCCAGTGCAACGCCACATCAAGATTCGCCGCCGGCGTGACGACCATGACCGGGCCGAAAGTTTCCTCGCGAAACGCACACATGTCGGGTGTCACATCGGTCAATAGCGTCACCGGGTAGAAATAACCGTCGCCGGCCGGGATTTCACCGCCTAGTAAACAGGTCGCGCCCGCCGCGATTGTTTCGCTGACCTGACGATGAAGATTTTGCCTTAAGTCGTCGCGGGCAAGCGGTCCGATATCGGTGTCGGGAGAGCGCGGATCGCCCGATTTGAGCGCTTCCAGACGGGGTTTCAGGCGCCGGATAAAATCATCATAGACGCTGTCTTCGACGATCACCCGCTTGGCCGCGATGCAGGACTGGCCGGCATTGATGATACGCGACAGGGTGACGATATCGGCGGCCTGTTCCAAATCGGCATCGGCCATCACGATGCAGGGATCGGAGCCGCCCAGTTCCAGCACCGAGGGTTTCAATTCCGAAGCGGCCGCAGCCGCTACTTTTCTGCCGGCGGTGCTGGAGCCGGTGAAGGACACGGCGGCAATTCTCGGGTCGCGTATCGCCTTTTCCACCGCCGGCGTCGTCAGCGGCAGATTGACCATGATGTTGTCCGGCGCGCCGGCCTCGACAAAGACATCGGCTATTACCAGAGCACAGGCGGGCACATGGGAGTCATGTTTCATCACGCAGGTATTGCCCGCCATCAACGCCGGCGCCAGATAGCGAAACGCCAACCATAACGGGGCGTTCCAGGGCAGGATGCCCAGTAACGTCCCTAACGGTTGATAACAAACATAGCTGAGCGAGGCATCGGAAGGCAGTACGTCGTTGGCCAGATAGCTTGCCGCATGATCGGCATAGTGTTCGGCGCACCAGGCGGCTTTTTCCACCTCGGGTCCGCCTTCCTTGACCGGCTTGCCCATTTCCTCGGCCATCAGTTTGGCTAATTCACTTTTGTATTCGCGTAATTGGCCGGCCACCGCCCGCAATACCTCCGCCCTTTCCGGGTAACTGCTGGCTTGCCAATCGGGAAAAGCCTGGTGCGCCAACGCGATGCGTTCTCGCATTTGTTCGTCATTCAGAGCCGGATATTCGGCGATTTTTTCGCCACTATAGGGATTGGTTGCTATCAGCATGATGATCTCCTCAGTGTTCTGGATGGGGGACGGCTTTTTTGACCGCTTGTTTTTTATCGGTTTGCTGTTGCTTGGCCTTATTGATTTGCAACAGTTTTTTATTGCTACGCGCCGGTTTTACGACAAAATCACGCTGCTCCAGCGAGAAAAAAGATTCACAGCCTTCCTCGGTGATATATATCGTGTCGGAAATGCCGCAGGTTTTATCGCCGTCAACGCCCCACATCCAAGGAATGATATGAAAGGTCATGCCTTGTTCCAATACCGTCGAATCACCTTGCTTCAGGCTGACGATATATCCCTCGTCCCAGCTGGGTGGGAAGGCAATGCCGATGGAATAACCGGAGCGGGTAATCAGTTGAGCCCCGATATCGTTATGGGTAATGATGTTGCGCACTAGATTATCCACGTCGGACACGGTCATGCCAGCTTGCACATAGTCATGAACGCAGTTCAGCGCCTGTTTCATCAGTTCCTGGGCCTTGTACATCGAATCGGACAATTCGCCTAAGACCACGGTGCGCATCATCGCGGTGTGATAGCGGCGGTAGCAGCCGCCGACTTCCAAAAATACATGTTCGCCGGCTTCGACGGTACGGCCCTCCAGGTGGCGTGACCGATCATCGAGCGCGGGCCGGAGGTGACATAGGGCATCACCGCCGGCGGCTCGCCGCCGGCGCGGAACATGCCGGCGCTGATCGCGGCGCCGATGTCGTTTTCGCTGACGCCGGCCTCGCAGGCGTCGATCCCAGCCAGCATGCCGGCCTCGGTCGCGGCGGCAGCCTTGCGCATCAGTTCGATTTCCAACGGCGATTTGCGGATGCGGCCTTGCTCGACGATGCCAAAACAGTCCATTAGCTTGGCGCCGGTCAGTGTGGTGTGTATTTTATCCTGTTGGTAAGCGGGAAAGAAATAACTGTTGCGCTCGTAACCGATGCGTTTATTGGCCAGGCCGAATTCCTTCAGCGCATCGACCAGCATTTGTATCGCATCGCCGGTGTCGGGATAAGGCCGGGTGCGCTCGACCCAGGTGCGGGCGATGATATTGGATTCTTCCATCGCGCGAGTGATCATGAAGGGTTCGTCGGTCAACGGGATCACCAGCGCCTGGAAAAAGGAATAGCCGGTGGTCTGATAATCGGTCAAATACATGATGTTTTCCGGATCGCTGATCACCACCGCATCGAGATGTCGTTGCTCGATACGACGGCGCAGCTCGTCCAGGCGTCGTTGATATTCCTCGAACGGGAAGGTCATGTCGTCGCGTTGTCTCATGAGGCCTCCATCACCTGGTCGGTGGCAGTGATTAGAATATTCAAGCCGTCTTTCAGATCGTCTTCGGGAATCGTCAATGGCGGAATCAGTTTGACGACCCGACCGCCGGTGCCGCAGCTGGCGATCAATAAACCGGATTGGAAACAGGCGTCGACGATGGCTTTGGCCCGGTTGCCGTCGCCGATATCGAGTCCTAGGATCATCCCTTTGCCGCTAACTTCGAGGTCGGCATGACGTTTTTCCAACGCTGTCAGCGCCTCGGCCATGATTTGGCTTTTCGCCCGAACGTCCTTCATCAGGCTGTCGTCCTCGAAATAACTTAGCGCCTCCGAGCCGGCGACGAAGGACAGGTCTTGACCGCGGAACGTGCCGGTATGCTCGCCCGGCGCCCAGTGTCGGTCTATTTCCGGTTTGACCAAATTCATCGCCATCGGCGTGCCCATGCCGCCGATGCCCTGGCCAAACAGATAATGTCCGGGTCGATGTCGAGATCATCGAAGCTGAAGAAAGAACCGGTACGGCCGCAGCCGACCTGAATGTCGTCGACGATCAGCAGCGAGCCGATATCCTGGGCCAGTTTTTCCAAGGACTGCAGCCAGGCCTTGCCGGCCACCTTGACGCCGCCTTCGGCCTGTATCGTTTCGACCAAGAACGCCGCCGGCGGCGTAATGCCGCTGGAACTGTCCAGATAATAGGCGCGCAACTGATCGATACTGGCCATGCCGCAGCCCAGATGGCAATCCTGGCATATTTTTTCACAGCCGAACGGAAAGTGGCGCACGTGCTCCAGCGGCACGCCGGCCGCGGCGCGAAAATGCTGATTGGCGGTGCAGCTGAGTGCGCCCAACGTCATGCCGTGAAAACCGTGGCTGAACGCGACGATCTCGCGCCGGCCGGTGGCGCGGCGAGCCAGTTTCAGCGCCGCTTCGACGGCATTGGTTCCGGTGGGCCCCATAAACTGCAGTTTATGGGGCATGCCGCGCGGTTCCAGGATGATGTTGACGAAACGTTCCATGAAGCGGCGTTTAGCGGTGGTGTGCATGTCCAGGCTGTGAGTGACGCCGTTATTCTGAATATAATCGATCATCGCCTGTTTCATTCGTTCATTGTTGTGGCCAAAATTCAGCACGCCGGCGCCGGCGAAGAAATCGATATATTCCTTGCCGTCTTCATCGGTTTGTCGGGCATTGCTGGCTTTATCGAACACCACAGGATAGACGCGACAATAGGCGCGGATGTCGGATTCTCGCTCATCGAATATGTTCATGCTGATCTCCTTGGGTTTTTGCGGGGACGGGCGCGCCGACCAGGCGCGCGAATAATCGAGTGACGTAGGGAATTAAACGGTCGTTGAAATCGTAATAAGGACTGTGGCAGGGAGCATCGTGGCCCTGGCCGTCGTCACCGCCGATCAAGGCAAAGGCGCCGGGATTTGCTGCAAATAATAATGAAAATCTTCCGAAGCCATGATCGGTAGGGCAATCAGCCGGTCCAAGGCGTCTGTCCCGAATTCCTGTTGCCACAGATTTCGCACGCGTGCAGCCTGCTCTGGATGATTGATGGTGGCGTCATAGCGGGGCAGGATCTTGACGTCGCAGTCCACACCATAGCTTTGCGCGGTTTGTCGGCTGATTTCGTTGATCAGTTGATTGACCCGGTCGCGGGTCGCCCGGTCAGGCACACGTATGCTGCCTTCGAGTACCGCCTGTTGCGGAATCACCGTGGGCTGGCTGGGCGCCTCGATAGAGGTCACGCTGACGACGGCGGTTTGCTGCGGCGCGAGTCGGCGACTGACGATCTGTTGCAAGGCGATGACGACGGCGCTGGCGGCCAATACCGGGTCTCGACAAAGTTCCGGCTGGCTGGCGTGTCCGCCGATGCCGGTCAGCGTGATGATGAAGGTGCCGTTGCCGCACATGACCAAGTCGTCCGGGCAGACCAGTTTGCCGAAAGGCAACGCCGGCCAGTTATGCCAACCGTAGATTTCGTCGACGCCTTCCAGCGCGCCTTCCTCGATCATCCGGCGGGCGCCGTGACCGCCTTCCTCGGCCGGTTGAAACAATAACGTGACCGGCCCCGGCAGTTGCTGTTCGCAATGTTTAAGCCAGCGGGCGGCGGCCAACAATGTAGCGGTATGGCCGTCATGGCCGCAGGCATGCATGCAGCCAGGATGGCGCGAGGCCCAGTCCTTATCGGTCTGTTCGTTAATCGGCAACGCGTCGATATCGCCGCGCAGGGCGATATGAGGCGCTCTGGCGCCGGACTGGTTCAGCCTAGCCACGGTGCCGGTATCGGCGCATGGCCGCCAAGGAATATCCAGTGTCGTCAAGGCTTCACGGATTCGTCCGGCGGTCGCTGTTTCCTGCCAGGTCAGCTCGGGCTCGGCATGCAACTGATGACGCATAGCTTGCGCTAACTTCATCGTTTCCCGCCAATAGTCCTGCATGATCGTCCCCCCCTGTTGAGCATGCTGCTTTAGCTACATAACGCCTATGGCTTGGTGCGGTCTATGCGCAACATGCTAATTTTTGGTGCGTTTAAGCTAAGAAATCTGCAATCTTTGCTTAGTGACTTGCAAAGCAAGGGATATGCCAAACGCTATCGACTGGCGGCAAATTTGCAGAAATATCGTTGTAGCCACGCTTCATGTAAAGAGGGTGGCTAAGTTGACGCCACCACTGTAACGCAGTTTTACGGCGATGAAACCGTTGGTAAAAAGCCGAAGACATCAGCAATTACCAGTTTGAGTATTTTTGCGGGGTTTAGGGCATGGGGTGTGTCTGTCGAGGAGCGCCGTTCACCCAGCACCTAAGTTATGCTGGAATGTAAAATATAGTCCAGTAGCCATGGAATTTAGGTGCTGGGTAAACCCATCCATGGGGGCTTGACGGCCGCATCCTTGCTGCCGACATCCTCGCCAAACACACCCCATGCCCTTTTTGAACGCCAAAGTGATGATATGGACTCCTCTCCACCCTCTAACGGTGTCACAATACACCTACTAACAACTTAAACAGAACAAAGAGGAGTTCGAGATGAATCTTAACGTAGTGGGTTTAGATATTGCAAAACTAGTGTTTCATATGTTCATGATGCAAGACGGCAAAGCAAAGAAAAAGAAATTGAAACGGTCGGAACTGTTGGCCTTTGTGGCTCAGATGCCGGTGAGCGTGATCGCGATGGAAGCCTGCGGCGGCGCTCATCATTGGGCCCGGGCATTTCAGGCCCTGGGCCACGAAGTAGTGCTGTTGAATACTCGCTTCGTGAAGGCATTCGTGGTTGGCAATAAAAACGATTACAACGACGCCGAGGCGATTTACACGGCGGCCTGCCAGCCGAACAAACGCAGCGTGGCGATCAAAGGCATTGAGCAGCAAGACTTAGCCATGCTGCAAGGTGTCCGGCGAGGTAAGGTGGACGAACGCACGGCCTTGGTCAATCAAATGCGCGGTTATCTGGCTGAACGAGGCATCGTGCTGCCGCGTAGCGTGAATCAGTTCAGAAAACAACTGCCCAGTATTCTGGAGGACGGGGAAAATGACCTCAGCACGCTGAGCCGGAAGCTGTTTGCCGAGCAGTATCAAGCGCTGAAAGCCTTGGACGAAGCGATCCGGGCTCTGGACCGGGAAATTACGGCAGTATGCCAAAACAATGCCTTAGCCCGACGATTGCTTGACATACCGGGTATCGGTCCTTTGACCGCCATTTTGGCCACGGCTGACGTCGGCGATGGCAAGGGTTATGATTCGAGCCGAGATTACGCGGCCAGCTTGGGCGTGGTGCCAAGGCAGCACAGCAGCGGCGATAAGCAGGTATTACTGGGCATCAGTAAACGCGGCAACCGCCAATTGCGCACATCCTTGATTCACGGGGCAAGAGCGGTGCTGAAATACTGCGGTGACAAGAGCGACCCCTTGAGCCTGTGGCTCAAAGGCTTGATTGAACGGCGAGGCTTCAACAAAGCGGCCGTGGCTTTGGCCAACAAGAACGCCCGGATCATTTGGGCGCTGGCAACGCGTGGCGGCGATTACGTGCCACAAATGGCCTAAGCCGATGAAAACCGGGTTATCCACCCTTTGCCCACAAGCTCCGAGCACGATTGAAGGGCTCTACGCATGTGGACAAAGCGTGGATAACCCTAACAACACTGTAGTAAACGAGTTCAACCAAATTGCGGAGGCAAGACTCTCAAAGTGATGACATTCAACAGGTCAGACCGGCGCTTTTAAAATCCGTTATTCCCGAAGATTCCTTGAAATCGGCAAAGTGATAGAGATAAAAGCGCGCGGATAGCTTCATCAGGGCCCGAAGGTCGATAAATACCTTCATCAAGAGGCCGAATATATGGCGGCAATCTCGATCTCTGTTGGAAACATCATTTTTGAACAATCTTGGCTTGCAATTGGAGAGGAGTCCATATATGGGAATTGCTGCGAAGACATGGACTCGGGTTTTTATCATCATCTAGGACAGACTGATTCCGGTTCAACGGTGACGTTCGACAGTCTTGCTTCGGCTAACGGTTACGATGCTTTTAGGCTTTTGCTATAAAGAAAATTCATGGTGACATTTATTCAAAACCATATCCCGCAACACCGATTCTTCGGCCAAAAAGGCGTCAACCGCCGAAGGATCAAATTGGGTCCCTCTCATGCTCATGATTTCCTGTTTGGCGATATCGAAAGTTTGTCCTTTGCGATAGGGGCGGTCGGAAGTCATGGCGTCCAATGTGTCGATCACCATGAATAAACGCGCGCCGAGAGGAATTTCATCGCCCTTAAGACGATGGGGGTAGCCGGAGCCGTCATAACGTTCCTCGTGGCTTAGGATGATTCTGGCTGCATCGACCATATCGGGTATTTGCGCAATCAGTTCATATCCTTTTTCCGGGTGGGTATGCATTATCCGCCATTCGTTATCCGTTAAAGGGCCTTGCTTCAATAAAATTTCGTCGGCAATGCCTATTTTTCCGATATCATGCAATAAGGCCCCCCAATAAATTTGCTGTAATCGGCGGGGGGCTTTCATAAAGCGGCGAGCCAGCACCATCGTATGACAGGCGACTCGCTTTGAATGCATGCCGGTTTCATGTTCCCTCAGATCCAGTGCGTTGACCAGTATTTCGGTCAGCACAGCATAAGGATCATTCTGTCTGGCATATTCGTCCCGGGTTTTTAAATAACAATGTTCGCAGCAATAGGTCCGTTCATTGATGACATAGGGCTGTGTCGTAATTTCTGTTCCACAGTGTTGACAATTCATCTCGATCACTTAGGTTTTGTAGTGGGGAATGCTTTAAAAATGATTTTGCGTTCATAGCAGCATGCGTTATCTCTTCATGCGTTCCTGAAACTGCAGCGCCAGACTGTAAATCACCGGAAATACCAAAAGGCTGAGCATCAACACGGTCAGCATGCCGCCTAGCACCGGTGCGGCGATGCGCTGGGTGACATCGGCGCCGGAACCCGTGGCCCACATGATCGGAATCAAGCCCAGCATGGTCGTGAACGCGGTGATCGCAACCGGACGAACGCGCAGCGCCGTGGCGGCTTCGACGGCCTGTTTAATTTCCAAAGCCGTCAACGGAGCCTGTTTCTGCCTTCTCAGTCTGGCTACCTCGATATCGATAAAATTTAACACCATCGCGCCGGTTTCGGCGGCGGTGCCGGCCAGCGCGATGAAACCGACATAGACGGCCACCGACAGGTTGAAACCGTACCAGTAAATCATCCAAATGCCGCCGATCAGGCCGAACGGAATCGTCAACATGACGATGACCGGTTCGACAAAATTGCGGAAAGAAAAATACAGCAGCAAAAAAATCAGAAACAACGTCAGCGGAACCACGATACGCAGCCGGGCCGCCGCTCTTTCCATGTATTCGAACTGGCCCGACCAGCTGACGGTATAGCCTTTGGGAATGTTTACCTGCCGTTCCAATGTTTGCTTGGCCTTGGCGACAAAACCGCCGATGTCGGAGGTTTTGATATCGACATAAATCCAGGCGTTGGGGCGGGAATTTTCACTTTTGATGACGGGAGGGCCGCGTCTTAAATTAAGATCGGCCACCAAAGTCAGTGGAATTTGCGCGCCGGTTGGGGTTGGAATGAGCACCCGTTTCAGGCTATTCAGATTATCCCGCAGCTCACGCGGATAACGCAGATTGACCGGATAGCGCTCCAGGCCTTCCACGGTTTCGGTCACGTTCATGCCGCCGATGGCGCTTTGAATGACGTCTTGCACGTCGCCGACGGTCAAGCCATAGCGGGCGGCGGCGTCACGGTCGATGTCGAAATCGAGGTAATAGCCGCCCACGGCGCGATCGCCGAAGGCGGACAGGGTGTCCGGTAGGGTTTTCATCGCCTGCTCGATCGCCTTGGCCAAGCGCTGCAATTCATTCAAGTCCGGCCCGGACACCTTGATGCCGACCGGCGTTTTAATGCCGGTGGAGAGCATATCGATGCGAGTCTTGATTGGCATGGTCCAGGCATTGGTGACCCCCGGAAAACGGATTGCTTGATCCATTTCGGTCATCAATTGCCGGGTGGTTTTATCAGGATCCGGCCACTGCTCTTTGGGTTTGAGCTGAATCGTGGTTTCGGTCATCGACAGCGGCGCAGGATCGGTGGCAGTATCGGCCCGGCCGACTTTACCGAAGACATGCCGCACTTCCGGGAAGGTTTTCAGGATCTTGTCGGTTTGTTGCAGCAGTTCCTTGGCTTTGGTGATCGAAATGCCGGGAAATGTGCTTGGCATATAGAGGATGTCGCCTTCGTCCAGCGGCGGCATGAATTCGCTGCCGGTTTTGGCCAGCGGATAGGCGGTTGATGCCAATAAGGCGCTGGCTATTATTAACGTAATAAAACGCCAGCGCATGGCTACTTTTAAAACGGGCGAATGGATCGAATGCAGCAAGCGGTTAGCCGGGTTTTTGTGCTCCGGCATGATCTTGCCACGGATAAAATAGCCCATCAAGACCGGAACGACGGTGACCGTCAATAGCGCCGCTGCCGCCATGGCGTAGGACTTGGTGAAGGCCAGCGGACTAAATAGCCGGCCTTCCTGCGCCTGCATGGTAAAAATGGGAATGAACGAAACGGTGATGACCAGCAATGAAAAAAACAGCGTCGGCCCCACTTCTTGCGATGCGGTGGAGATGGCCTGCCAGCGTTCCTGCCCGGTCAATTCGGCTTTTTTCTGAGCGGCTGCCTCGGCCAGATGCTTGTGGGCATTTTCCACCATCACAATGCCGCCGTCGACCATGTCGCCTATGGCAATGGCGATGCCGCCCAGCGACATGATGTTGGCGTTAAGTCCCTGCAGTTTCATCACGATGAAAGCGATCAATACGCCCAGCGGCAACGTGATCACGATCACCAGCGATGAGCGCAGATGCAGCAGGAACAAGCCGACCAAAACGCAGACGATGATCAATTCCAGTGTCAACGCCTGGTACAAGGTCGCCACCGCCCGCTCGATCAAGTCGCCCCGGTCGTAAACAGGGATGAGTTCGACGCCGTCCGGCAGTCCTTTTTTCAGTTCCTCAAGCTTGGCTCTGACACCCTCAATGGTCGCCTTGGCGTTTTCACCAAAGCGCATGATGACCACGCCGCCGGCCACTTCGCCTTCACCGTCCAGTTCCACCAATCCCCGGCGCAATTCCGGGCCGATATGTACATGGGCGACATCCTGTATCCGAACCGGCGTGCCGTTGGCGTCGACGGCCAGCGGTATACCGTTGATGTCGTCGATACCGCGGATATAGCCCAAGCCCCGCACCATGTATTCGGTTTCCGCCATTTCCACCAAGCGGCCGCCGACATCGTTGTTGGAGCGTTGAATGGCCCGTTTAACTTTGGCCAGTGGAATACCGTAGGCGAGCAAGGCATTCGGATCGACTTCGACCTGATATTGTTTGACGTAACCGCCGACCGAAGCCACTTCGGATACGCCGGGTACCGTTTGCAACGGATAGCGCAGGTACCAGTCCTGAATCGAACGCAGCTGCGCCAGGTCGTGTTTGCCGGTTTTATCGAGTAGGGCATATTCATAAACCCAGCCGACGCCGGTGGCGTCGGGCCCCAGTGCCGGATTGACGCCTAGGGGCAGGCGGCTGGTGGCATAATTCAAATATTCCAGCACACGCGAACGGGCCCAATACATATCGGTGCCGTCTTCGAAAATGATGTAAACGAAAGACAGGCCGAAGAAGGAGTAGCCGCGCACGACTTTGGCTTTCGGAACCGCCAGCATGGCCGTCGTCAACGGGTAGGTCACCTGATCCTCGACCACTTGCGGCGCTTGGCCCGGATATTTAGTGAAAACGATGACCTGGACATCGGATAAGTCCGGTATCGCATCCAACGGCATGGTTTTAAAAGACCACAGGCCTGCCAAGCCTAGGATAACGGCCGCCAAAAGCACGATAAAACGGTTTTTCAGTGACTGCTCGATTAAGGTCTTAATCATGTCGATGAGCTCCTGATCGGTCGTCCTCCATTTCGCTATCGGGCTTTTCAACGTCGCCGCTTGGAGGGTGATCTGCCGGTTCCTGGTTCATGTTCATCGAACCGCCAGACTCGTTCGGTTCGACCATCTTGGTCGCGGCTTCGCGCAGTTTGGATTCCGAATCAATCAGAAATTGCGCGGAAATAACAACCCGTTCGCCAGCATTCACGCCGTCCAATACGGCCGCTTTACCGTTGGACGAGAGTCCCAGCGTCACCGTTCGGGGCTCGAACTTGCCGGGCGCACGCACGACGAAAACTTGATTGCGGGCGCCGGAGCGGATGACGGATTCGGAGGGGATCGTGATCGTTTCCACATTTTTGCCGGCAAATATGGTCAATTCGGCGAACATGTCCGGTTTTAATAATAACGCCGAGTTATCGAATATGAGCCGCACCTTGATGGTCCGTGTCTTGGGTTCGGCATAGGGATAAATAAAAGCCAGACGGCCTTTAAACACCCGTCCCGGCACACCGGCCAAGCGCATCTCGACCGGATCGCCAACCTTGATCCAGGGCAGTTCATATTCATAAATATCGGCATAAACCCAGACAGTAGACAGGTCGGCGATCATATAAAGTTCGGTGGCCGGAGTGACATACTGGCCCTCACGGGCACCAATATTCATGACGATGCCGGCCTCGGGCGTATGAATATGCAGACTCTTTTTGATCTTATGGGAGTGGGTCAAATCATGCAGTTGATGTTCGGGCACATCCAGCAGTTTCAAGCGTTCCAGTGAGCTTTTGACCAATTCCTCGGCGCCACGCCGAATATCCTCGATCGGACTGTTTTCCAACACCTTAAGGTTATTCAGCGCCAAAATATATTCCTGTTGGCTGGTCACCAGTTGCGGCGAATAAATACTGAGCAAGTCTTCGTTCTTTTTGACCCATTCTCCGGTTTTGTCGATATTCAACGTTTCGATCCAGCCTTCGGTTTTCGGATGCAGACGCACCAGGCGCTCTTCATCGTAAGCGACTCGACCGACCGCACGGACAATATGAGACAACGTTTCCCGTGTCGCAACGGCGGTGCGCACGCCGATATTCTGTTCGGTAACCGGATCAATTTTGACAGTACCCGAGGGTGCGGTCGCACCGTTTGCGTCATCGGCATAAACCGGAACATAATCCATGCCCATCGCATCCTTGGCCGGCACCGGCGAGGTCACCGATGGGTTCATCGGATTGCGGTAGAATAAAGGGGGAGCGCTCGGTGTTGACGACGGCGGAGCTGGTTGGGTTTCAATCTGTTGCAGGGTCGCCCACCAATACCCTGCGCCGAGACCGGCGGCCAAAAACAAGAGGGCGGTGATAATCGAATGCTTATTCATAAATTTCTTCCTTACCGACCGCGGCCGTCAACTGCGCTAAAGACTGATTGGCCTCAGCAAAGGCATTCCAGTATTGCATTTCATAATTGAATAAGGTGATCTGGCTTTGCACCAGATTGAGAAAATCCAATTTGTTAACCTGGTAGCCGGCCAGCATGGAAGCAACGGTCTGTCGCGCCTGAGGAATGATGCCGGTCTTAAACAAAATCACTTGATCTTTCGCGCGTTGATAATCGCTTACGCCTTGCGAGATTTGCCCGCGCACGTGATTCCATTCGTCCCGCAGCGCATATTTTTGCCGCATCAACTCGCTGGTCCTTTGATCCACCGCTTTGGCCTGTTTGCTGGCGATGAAGATCGGCACGGTCATGCTCAATTTCATGCTGAGGAAATCCGCGCGTTCGGCGCCGTCAAGCATACGGTCCCGGATGCCGTAGGCCGCTCCGACATTCAAATCGGGGAAATAGTCTTTTTTGGCCAGATCCAGTCGTGATTGGGCGGCGTTAATGGTTTCTCGTTTGGCGGCCAGCAGCGCCCTGAACTCTTCAGCCATCTGGTAAAGAACGGTTTCCGCAATCAGCTTAGGCAATTTTTCCGCCAATCTATTCGGCAACGCGACGGGTAAATTCGACGGTCTATCCAATAGGGTGTTGAGTTGCGCCACGGTATTACGCCGCAGTCCGTTCAATTTAAGCTGCTGGTCCAGGAGTTTTGACAATTCCAATTGCGCCAACAGAACATCCTGTTGCAAGCCTTCGCCAACCTCGTATTTGGTGCGGGCGATTTGGATAAACTGCCTCAACAGGGTTAGGTTGCTGTCGACGATTTGCAAGGCATGGTCCAGATAGAAAATCTGCCACCAGGTATTTCTGACTTTTTTCTGTAGCCACCATCTGGCCTCGGTCACAGATTGTAAGGCAGCGGCGGCTTCGAATGAGGCGGCCTGTTCGCGCAGCGCGAGTTTACCCGGAAACGGAATAGTCTGGGATATTCCTAGTTGGATTTGGGTCATATTTTCTTGACGGGTATCGAAGGTATCGACCGGAAGATTCAAGGTATTGAAACTGACGACGGGATCCGGCAAGCTGCCGACCTGTGAAGGGATGGCCATCAGCGCTTGAGCCCTGGCCTGCATCTGCGCCAGATCGGGATTGTTTTGCAAGGCGATTGTAATGGCCGATTCGAGCGTCACAACGGGCTGTTCCGAGGCGCGGCTGCTGCTGATGGCGACCATCAGCAGCATGGCGAGAACAGGTCTGGTTAGACAGTGTGGGGAAAACATAAAGCCCTCGTACACAAAAAAGAAAAAGAGTTTTGTCGTGTTGTTAAGGGCGCGCGGCCTGATTAAAGGAATAATGCGAACAGTAGTCCATCCCGAAACGGCAGCGACACCTGATCAGGCGATGCCGATCGGGGGCTTTATCTCAGGGGGGATGATTTGACTCAAAATAGCAACGCGCGTCGGCGTTACAAGAAACGAGGGGATATTGAAGAACTGCTTGGCGATACCGGCATCGGTGTTGATCGCATGGAAATGCGGCGTACATAGATTCCCCGAATAACACCCTTCATCGTCTATGAGCGTGTTGTCGGCGGGGGCTTCAGCGACACAGACAGCAGAATTTTCATTATCTTGGCATAAGTCGAGTTCAAGCATCGACATTTGCCCCGCATTATCGGCGTTCATCAAGACACATTGACCGAGCGCTTGCGCGAGCGGCGAAATGATCAATAAAAGAGCGATCAACAGGGAAAGGGGTCTGTGTCTCATGCTAGATAACAAGCTTTATGGCTTTATTGTGTTTAATATTACGTAATTCCGCAGTGTGACACAAGGAATAATGTTTAACCCGTGTTTCTCGTCAAGGCGGTCGGCAACAGAATCTTGTCGTCTGAGCGGGCGCTCGCTGATCCCAGGGCTAAAACATAAAATTAACAACAAATAGGCCTAAAGTAAGTTAAACGTTTAGGGTGTGTAAATAACCCGCCCCGCGTGCATTGAATGCTTTTAGCCGATCCGCTGCGCGTAATTCACCTCACGGATGTGGGGGGTGCTGACGATAGGAAACGCACCAGGTCCGCTTGTTCCCCTACGCATAGAAAGGCAATGAGGCTAATGGTAGGGCGGATCAAGCCCTTGCGGATCCGCCAAAAAAGTTTCGCAGGGTAGATCGCTTACCATGCGTAGGAGCGCCGCCCTCGGCGCGAAAAGAGCCATTCGGCCCGAGAGCGGTCCTCCTATGGGCAGTTAAACGTTTGGGGCGGGTTAAATAACCCGCCCCGCCTAGAAGGATGGGCGATATTAACCAATGTATTGGTTCAGGTACTTTTTAATGAGGGAGTCCTGTCGCTGATCCGAAGTCATTGGCAATGCATTTGAATAGCTGGCATGATACGAGATAAGGATTCTGCGACTGTTGCTTCGCATCCGAATCGATAGTCGGAACAGGGAGCTTTTTCACGATAGGCTATACAGCCATTGCTTGGAGGTGGTTTATGAATAACGTTAAATTATTCCCGGTCTTAATACTCGCGCTGTTCAGCGCCCAGGCATGGGCTTATGGCAGCAGCAGTAGCAAGAAGGCGTGTAAATCGCCAAAATTCAGCCAGTTTGCCCCGTCTCATTTAAGCGTTGTCGCACCTGAATCGGAATTTTCTTTTTTTGCATCCTCTATCACCAATCCTTCCTCCATCGAGGTCAGCGTCAAAAAACAGCCGGTGGAAGTCACGGTCGATACGTCCGGCAATGGCTATCTCGTCAGCGGAAAATTGCCTGCCCCGTTACAAAATACCTACGCCAGGGTGCAGATAGAGGCGAAGGGGGGCAATCAGTGTCGAGGGCAAGATGGCTGGCTGCTGAAAATCGAATAGTCATCAGCCAAGCTGATGATCGAACAAAGTGTTCACCCGCGCATTTTGGAACCGCTACAGTTCTGACTATGCCCTGATCGCCTGGTTGTTTCTCCGAGGCTTGGCGTTGATATACTTCGCCGCGTTCGCCGCGTTCGCCGCGTTCGCCGCGTTCGCCGCGTTCGCCTCGATGGCGGTGCGGATCGAAGCACGTTCAAGCCTTAAAGTTTGACGCTAGGGCATTAGTCAAACGGGGCAAGGACTGAAAAATAAGCGGGAATGTCAAATGTAAGGCCTGACGTAACTATTCAGTATCTTTCAGGGTTTAGGGAGTAGACCATTGATTTCTCGGGACGCGTGAATACTTCCATGTAAGCTCTGACTGCAACGTCCTGTTGCAGACAGCCCGATAAATCAATAGCCTACTCCCTCTGATAAAAATACGCTGAATAATTACGGCCTGACTTGGCCAAACAGCATTCTAAAGGGAAATAAACCTGACTGGTTTTAAAGGCAAGTCAAGTTTATTTCATACAGAAAATGATTTTTTTAAAGCGTCGAAAAGTTGTCAAGTTATTGAAATAACATGGGTTATTTATTGCATTTGACCTTTAGTGATCTGACTCTATCATGAAAATTAAAGTCAGCGAGTGTGTGAATTTTTGAATTAGCATCAAAAATTAATTCTGATTCTTCAAGCACATCTTGTTTGGTAACACCTAATGATTTCATCAAGACCGGATAATTAGCCATCTCCCTTAGCGTGAGTTTGAAGTCAATATTTTCAAACAGAGTGACTCTTGCGTTAGGGCCGACAATAAGGCTTGAAATGCGTCGATCCCAGCTTTTTCCATTCACGTGATCAAGATTTTTCAACTCGCTAGGGCCTTGAAGTCTAAAATGTTCCCCTTCGTATTGAGGTGACTCATAAAAATCAACCCAACAATCCTTATCTTTGGCGTAAACATTTGAAGTTAATCCCGATAAAAAGATCAAGATAAATGCCCATTTAAAACTGCGAAATACGAATCTAATTCGGTTCATTGTTTTTCTCCTGTTTATTAAATAGTCACCGCGTCTTGTCGGATTCTAAAAACGTGTTACGGAAGATATTTCTTTATTTTTGCTGACTCGATAATGTGAGGGTTAGACACTTATTTCGTCAAATATATCCTAAATCATGTTAAAAAAAGGATGTTTACAGTTCGCCACAGACGTTTTTTCTGTAGCGCACGCTCCGGGGCTGGTCTTACCCTTGACACTAGGGCTTTAGCCAAGCAGCGAAAAGATTGAAAATGAAGGGGAGGGCGTCAAAAACACTCACGGGGTCAGGCCTGAACACTCACGGGGTCAGGCCTTACATTTGACATTTTTTCTATCCGCTTCTGGTAAATAAACATGAGTCAATGTTTATTTGAATCGAGTCTGACCCCGTGCGCCCTCGGACCCCGTGCACCCTCGGGAAGGCTAAGTATCGTAGTTATCCGGATCTGGTTATCATGCTAAAAATGTATGTTATCCCGTTTAGAACTACAAGGCTTTCAGAAAGAAATTGACTTGAAGAGCGGGTCTAGTGTACAAGATATGCAGATCTAGATAACCCGTTAGCACTAAAGAGCAACCAAGCACATAGAATTAAAATGGCAAAACTAGGAACAGAGAAACGACCAATAATCGTTCGTGTACATTCTGAAGAAAAAGCAAGATATGTTGCTGAAACATGTGCGGAACATGGGTGGCACTATATCATTGGGTTTGAATTAGATAAACCTGAAGACATATCGGATTTTGAGAAAATGTTGAATCCTCCTTCGCCTTTAGTATC
The DNA here is from genome assembly GCF_030717995.2 of Methylomarinum sp. Ch1-1. NCBI lineage: Bacteria > Pseudomonadati > Pseudomonadota > Gammaproteobacteria > Methylococcales > Methylococcaceae > Methylomarinum > Methylomarinum roseum. Next base: position 1,613,596 of record NZ_CP157743.1, read on the forward strand.
CGAAAAGGTTGGAAGAAATGAGCCTTGTCCCTGCGGTAGTGGGAAGAAATATAAGAAATGCTGTGGTGGTTCCGGTGCGTTGTTGGCCTGAGTTTTGTGCTAACCAGCGGGTCAACTTGACCGGCAAAAGCTACGCTCCTACCGTCGCTACGCTTTCGCCGTCAAGTTACCCGTTAGCTGTTATGTTTCACGGGAGGATGCATGAAAATATGCGGGGATGGTTTTCTTTCTGAGTCTGGGCGAGAGAGTGCTCAGCAAATTATTTCCCAGCATGCCGGTATATTTCATGAACTAGAGCGGGTTATTTCCTCTCTACGCGGGCGGGTTGCAAAAGGTTGCAAAGGTGTCTGACCCTTTTGGGTTTGTTTCTTTTTTGCGAGCCCCTGATCCACAGGATCTTTATCGCAAGACGGTAGAAATACTTGAAAGAATTCGTGAAGAGAGGCACATGGAGCACTAATGCTGGGCTCAAAGATAGTGGATCTTAATCCGACTGAGTTGAGTGATGCGGCGCTGGGTGCAATCATGGTTAGTGCTATTTCAATCTCAGCAACCAGGTGCAAAGGTGTCTGACCCTTTTGGGTTTCAAGGTGTCTGACCCTTTTGGGTTTCTGACCCTTTTGGGTTTCATGACCTGGGTGACCGACAAGTCGAGATCGGTCGTAAACAAGGCGACCCACTGGGTTTTACGAAACACCCACACGACCTTGATGGGGCATTTTAAGGTCTTCAGCATGACGGTTTTCTCAACCGCCAGTACTTCGCGTACTTTGCCATACAGGTTAACCTGATAGGCAGCAGTTTGCTGCCGGAGCGCGTGCGCTCGGTCGGTCACGGTCCCCAGACGCTGGCCGTATTTACGGGGGCGTCCGCGTGTCTTGGCATCGGCGGACCGGGCGTCGGGGAGCGCATAGAGCACCTGGTTGCTGCGCAATCGGGATAACAGGTGAAAACGTTCGCCTACCGTTTGGCGCACCGGCTTCCATAACCCCTGATTCCCAAACCAGCTGTCGGTGACCGCCAGCATTGGTGTCGAAGCAAAGTGACCGGCGACGGCGATTAGCAATTCCGCCGCTTGCGTGAGTTTGCTTTGAAACGGCGCGACTTGGCCTTTGATTTTGGCGGTTTCCTTTTGTTCGGCGATCATGTGACGGGGTAAGTAAAAACGAAAGCCCAAAAACAAACAGGCCCAACGACCTTTGACCTGCTTCAGTAAGCCGATCGACACCACATTTTGCGCCCAGGGGTAACGGCTTTGATTCGCTTTGGCGGCATGATCGAAAATCGACGCGCAGCCGAAAATGTGTTGACCCACTTTGAGGTTGATAAAATCGTCCAAGCCAATCAATAAGCGGCCATCGGTCGTGGGGGACGGAATCAATCCCCACAGCGTCGTCCAAAGCCTTTCCCAGGGCAGTGTCGACGAAGCCATGAAGGTATAGAACCGCTTTTGCTTAATCTCGATCCCGAACAAAGTCTCCAAGGCCCGCCATAAATTAGACGACATCGATGAGGTAAACGGAACAATCACGGCGGAGGAAAAGGGGACAGATTTATTTATCGGCCTGATTTTCTCCAAAAAATAAATCTGTCCCCTTTTTCGCTTTTTCGCCATTCAAATCTGTCCCCTTTTTCGCCCTAGTTAGCAATCAACTACCTATGAAATCACGGAGTTCCTTTATGCATTAAAACTATGTGTAGAGCCCTACTGGTAATCCCTTGTAATTTCTTGAGTTAAAGTCGCTTCTATTCATAGTTGTATACTTTGCATAGTGGCCGAATTGAGCCAGTCAGAGTCAGTAAAGCTCAGCCAAATCTGGGTCATACACTTTGATGGCAAGCATCCTTGCCAAATCTTGTTCGCGCCTACTTTAGTCTTTAAATTGAGAATTGTCGGGATAAGTCGGCTCGCTTCAACGGTTTCCATAACAGTCAAGCTTCCGCGATGATACGGTCGACTTGTTCGCCATTGAAATTGGTTTCCGTCGAACAGAACTCAACTTCACCGCTTTCTATATCGTACATGCCGCCGACGATGTCGATTTTGTTTTGCTGTAACAGAGATTTCAGGGTCTGGCTTTTATCGAGGATTTGTTGCATGGACAGTTGTACATTTTGCCTGGCCACCTTGTCGATAAAGGATTCATCCGTCAGCTCGGCATGATGGTGGTGGACATAATTGACGGCCGGCTTGATCTTCCCTAATAGACCGGTCAGATTTTCCAATTCGATGCCGGAGCAGGCCCCGCGAACGGCGCCGCAGTGGGTATGTCCTAGTACGATGATGAGTTTGGAGCCGGTGACGCTGCAGGCGTATTCCATGCAGCCGAGGATATCCTCATTGATGACGTTGCCGGCGACGCGCACGCTGAAAATGTCGCCCAAGCCCTGATCGAAAATCAATTCCGCCGACGTTCGCGAGTCGATACAGGACAGCACGATCGCAAACGGATACTGGCCTGAGCTGGTGACGTTGACCTGAGCCAACAAATCATGATGAGAGTGCAGGTTGTTGACGAAACGTTTGTTGCCTGCTTTCAAGATTTCCAGGGCTTCGGCCGGCGTCATCGTTTCCTGAATGGTTTTGGAACGAACCGGGAAGGTGGTCGGCATTTCGATGAATTTGAAATCGATATTTCGGTCTTTTGCTTCGATTTTAAAATTATTGATGATTTCGCGCACATCGTAATCGATAAATTTGGCCCCCATCGCATTAATGATCAGTTCTGTGTTAGAGGGTTGCCGGTGCAATACCTGCAGCAAGTTGGCCTTGTTCAAGAAAGAGACATGCTCGGCCAGGTGCAGAATGCTGGTATTGCCTTTTTGCGTGCGTTGGAAATACATACCCATGCGATAGTTCTCCATCAAAATGGAGAAGACCGCGATGCCGTTACCGATGGCGATACCGGTCAGCAAGTCGGTAAATACCAGTCCGGCGGCCGTGGCGATAAACGGAATAAAATGAAAGATGCCGGTCGTGTACATCTTTTTCACGGTTTTCGGGTGGGCGAGTTTGAAACCGACGACCAGTAGAATGGCGGCCAGGGTTGCCAGGGGGATCGTGTTAAGCAGTGTTGGAATCGCCAATATTGAGACCAACAATAAAATACCGTGAAAGATGGTGGAAGTTTTGGTTTGGCCGTTGGCTTGGACATTGGCGGAGCTGCGCACGATCACTTGGGTGATCGGCATGCCGCCCAACAGACCGGAGGTTGCGTTACCGATGCCTTGCGCTAACAGTTCCCGGTTGGTATTGGTCGGACGCTTGTGAGGGTCGAGCTTATCGGTGGCTTCGGTGCTGAGCAGGGTTTCCAGACTGGCGACGATCGCTATGATGAAGCCGGCGGAATAGATGGATGGATTGGCAAATTGCGAAAAATCCGGAAATGTCAGCTGAGAAAAAAGATCGAGGCGGCTTTCAGTGACCGGGATCGTGACCAAATGGTTGCTTGCCAATGCCAGATGGGGCGCCTCAACCAGGAGAATCTGATTGGCGACGGCGCCGCTGACCACGGCGACCAGAGAGCTCGGCACTAGTTTGCCCAGCCGCGTTTGTTTGATCCAATCCGTTTCCCATAATAGCAATATGGCCAGTGCGCCCAGCGAGATGGCGATGGCGGTGGGCGAAATCATGTCAAGAATATGGCTTAGTTCGCTGAGCGTGTTGAAGCCGTCACTCTGGGCAAAACCGATGTCGCCTTCATAGTCTTTGTCGTAGCCCAAGGCGTGCGGAATTTGTTTCAGGATGATGATGACGCCGATGCCAAACAGCATGCCGCTGATCACGGCGGAGGGAAAGTAGTAGGCGATGATGCCGGCGCGCAAGAAGCTCAGCATGATTTGCACTAAGCCGGCAAAAATGACGGCGAGCAAAAAGGCGGAAAGTCCCATTTGTTCGATGCCGGTTAACACCAAGACCGTCAAGCCCGCTGCCGGACCGCTGACGCCTAATGATGAGTTGCTGATAAAGCCGACCACGATGCCGCCGACGATGCCCGCGATGACGCCGGAGATCAATGGGGCGCCTGAAGCGAGGGCGATGCCCAGACAAAGCGGCAAGGCGACCAGAAAAACGGCCAGGCCGGCAGGCAGGTCTTTGTGCAGATTGGCCAAGGGGCTGAGATTGGGTCGAGTTGGGCTGTTCATAAGGATCTTGAGTCGTCGTTAAAATTTTTATTATGCGGCTGTAGATATGATCGTATAGGATCTATTTATAGTGTATTCATCGCCGTGATGAAAGCAGTAAATGCGGGCATTGCTTTTGAACTACCGTAAGCCGATGATATTCATTGATTAACATGACAGGTTTTGTCATAAGCGTTTAGTTTTTCAAACTTTCAAATACATCAGCGGCCAGCTCTGATTAATAATATAAGGGGGGGCGATGAATATAGTGGGATGGATTGCGATGGCATTCATTACTCAGTCTATCGATTTTGCTGAAGTCATTCATTTGCCTCAAGCGCATACGACAGGCGGGATATCCTTGGCGGAGAGCATTGCCAAACGCCGCTCTGTCAGAGCATTCGATAGCAGACCCTTGTCGATCGAACAGATCGGTCAGCTGCTATGGGCGGCGCAAGGCATCACGGAGGAACGCCGAGGGTTGCGCGTCGCCCCGTCGGCGGGAGCGTTGTATCCCTTGGAACTCTATCTGGTCGTGTCGGCAGGGGTTTATCACTACATCCCTCAACGGCATGAGCTGGAACGCGTGATAGAAGGGGATAGGCACAGCAATTCCCATGTCATCAGTTTGAGTATTTTTGCAGGGTTTAGGGCATGGGGTGTGTCTGTCGAGGAGCGCCGTTCACCCAGCACCTAAATTATCCTGGAATGTAAAATATACTCCAGTAGCCATGGAATTTAGGTGCAGGGTAAACCCATCCCTTGGGGGCTTGACGGCAGCATCCTTGCTGCCGACATCCACGCCAAACACACCCCATGCCCTTTTTGAACGCCAAAGTGGGAATTGCTGGGATAGGCGTCTCGCGTTGCAACAAGCGGCGTTGGGCCAGGAAGCGATAACGTCGGCTCCAGCCGTTTTTGTGGTGGCGGCAGCCTATCAAAGGACCGCGGTAAAATACGGCAGTCGGGCCGCTCGTTATGTCCAGATCGAAAGCGGACATGCTTGCCAGAATTTATTGTTGCAGGCGGCAGCGCTTAACTTGGCCGGCGTGCCTATAGGGGCATTCAATGATGGCCATGTGGTTGACGTCATTAAATTGCCGAACAATGAGAGGCCGCTGTATCTGGTTCCAGTCGGTTATCCGTCGGAATAAGCCTAGTGCGATAATTGTGCCCTCTAGGCTTTTGTCATACGGCTATGCTTGCCTACAAGCCGTCCTCGTCCCACAACATCGGAAAAACCTTGCGCACCCGGTCTATATGCGCCTGATCGACATTTTTTCCCCGTAACGTCACCAGCAACGAATAGAGGTCGTGGGTGTCGACCTGTAAGGTGCGTTTCGGTTCCGATTCCAGCGATTTCGATAGCCGCTTGATGGTCGTTTGCATCGGCAGCGGTTTAGCGACGACTTTAGCAGGTCGCGACAGTTCGTTCTCGATGATCTCTTTTTCGTTACCGGCCGGAGCCTTGAGGCTTTTGCGCAGTATTTCCTTCGCCCGTGTCCAGGAAAGCTCACCGCTGGCCAGCTTTTCGCGCATCGCTTCCGTGGTCAGCGGGGCGTAGCGAATGATGTCGTCGATCCAGCTGACGCTTTTGTCGAAGAACTCGGCAATGCGGTCCTTGGGCCAATTGGCGTTGTTCAGATAGAGGATGGTTTGGAAGTAATCGGTGATCCGGGTGTCGACGCGGTCGGAATTCAGTTTGAGATTAAGCGCCTTGATCTCGTCGGTATCGCCGGTCACGATCCTGACGTCGACCCGGTCGAAATAGCCGGGGTTGGAGCCACGGATGCCCTGAATCGCCTCCATGCGGTGGAAGCCGCCGACCAGATAGTATTCTTTGCCGTTGCGTTCCCATACCACCAGCGGTTCCAACAGGCCGTTGGTGACGATGTCTTTTTCGAGATGCGCGACCTTGGCCTGGTCCAGGTTGCGGTGATTGGTCAGCGAATGGTGAAACTCGATTTGATCGATGGGCAAATATTCGTAGCGTTTGGTGGCCAGCATGGTTTGTTCTCTTGACGGGGAATGGGCTCTATATTAGAAATAGCAGCGACAAGCATGAATTCTAACGTTAGGCATTAGTTATGACAACGCTTTTTGTTACATAACGGTTTACACGTTGACGAAAGACGAAAAATTTCTTTGCTTCAATAAGAAGGTGTGGGGTGGGATTTCTGGAGATAGACGGTTCTCAGGGCGAAGGCGGCGGGCAGGTGCTGAGGACGGCTTTGTCGCTGTCGGCCTGCAGCGGACAAGCGGTGCATATCCGGGCTATACGCAGCGGTCGGAAAAAGCCGGGATTGATGAAACAGCATTTGGCCTGCGTCAACGCTGCGGCGGAAATCTGTAATGCCGAGGTCAAAGGCGCGTCCCTTGGGTCGAAAGACATCGAATTCGTTCCAGGCGTTATCAAGGCCGGCGACTACCGCTTTGCAGTCGGCAGCGCCGGCAGCAGTACGTTGATCTTTCAGACCGTGTTGCCGCTGTTGATGCTGGCCGGCAAGCCTTCACATCTGCTGTTGGAAGGCGGCACTCATAATCCGATGGCGCCGACTTTCGATTTCATTCACGAGGCTTTTTTGCCGGTTCTGAGTCGTATCGGCGTGCACTGCCAAGCACGGCTCGAGCGTTACGGCTTTTATCCGGTCGGCGGCGGGAAATGGCGCGTGGCGATCGAAGCAAAAGAGCCATTCAGGCGCATCGAATTGACGCAACGCGGCGAGCCGCTTAAAGCTGAAGCGGTTTGCATCGAGGCCGGGTTGCCGGAGCATGTCACGCAACGGGAAATGCAACGATTGCAGGACAAGCTGGACTGGCCTGCCGAGCAAATCAGAAGCCTGCATGTCAAGGCGCTGGGCGCCGGCAACGCGGTTTCGTTGCGGATCTATTATGGGCATGTCTGCGAAGTGATCGATAGCATCGGCGTCATCGGTATCCGAGCGGAAAAAGTGGCGAGCATGGCCGTCGAACAGCTGCGATGCTATCAATGGGCCGGCGCGCCGGTCGGCGGGCATCTGGCCGATCAGTTGTTGTTGCCGCTGGTTCTGGCGGCCGGCGGATCATTCGTTACCGGTCCGCTCAGTGAACATGTCCGCACCAATATCGCGGTCATCAAGCAATTTCTCGATGTCGACATTCAGTGTGAGGAAATCGTGCCGAAAAGACAGTGGCGGATTTCGGTGAACAAATGAAGAAGGCTATGAGTAGGTTATCAGAGGAGAAAAGGAGCATGCGATAGGCTACCGCTTTCCATGGCCGGCGCCAATATCGGCGGGGCTGGCGCGCGTAGAACCTAACTTAAAGTCAATAAATGGCGGCAAACCAGGGAGGCTTTTAAACGCGGCTACCGTAAGGCGGCGTAAGGTGTGATCGATTAGAAAGTCAAGGCTAAAGTGTTAAGTTTCTAAGTCTTAGAGCGTTGAAAATCACCGATACCGAACTGAAGCTCATCGCCGCCGCGGCGATCATCGGCGAGAGCAAGAGTCCGAAGAAAGGATACAATATCCCGGCGGCGATCGGTACACCCAGGGCATTGTAGACAAAGGCGAAAAACAGATTTTGCCGGATGTTGTTCATTGTCGCCCGGCTCAACTGTCGGCAACGGGCGATGCCGCGCAGGTCGCCTTTAACCAGCGTGACGCCGGCGCTTTCCATCGCCACGTCGGCGCCGGTTCCCATCGCGATGCCGACATGGGCCTGGGCCAGGGCGGGAGCATCGTTGATGCCGTCTCCGGCCATCGCGACGATATAGCCTTCGGATTGCAGTTGTTTGATCAGTTCCGATTTTTGTTCCGGCAGCACCTCCGCTTCGACTCGATCTATGCCCAGCTTGCCGGCGACCGCGTCGGCGGTCGTTTGATTGTCGCCGGTCAGCATTGCGACTTTCACGCCGCTTTCATGCAGGGCCTTGAGTGCCTCGGAGGTGGATGGCTTGATCGGATCGGCAACGCTGATGAGGCCGCCGAGTTGCCCGTCCACGGCGATAAACATCACCGTTTGACCTTGTTGCCTCAAACTTTCGCTTTGTTGCCGCAACGCCGTGATGTCGATTTTTTCCGTTTCCATCAGGCGACTGTTGCCCAACGCAATCAGGTGATTATCGATACGGTCGCGGACGCCCTGGCCGGTGACCGATTCGAAGTTTTCCGCCTGGGTCGGCGCGATGCCTTTTTCTTCGGCTCCTGCGACGATTGCTGCGGCCAAAGGATGCTCGCTGCCTTTTTCCAGGCTGGCGGCGTAACGCAGAATTGCGTCTGCGGAAAAATTCTTATCGGACACCGTTTCCATCAATCGGGGCTTGCCTTCCGTCAGCGTGCCGGTTTTGTCGACCACGACGATATCGATTTTTTCCATGACCTCCAGGGCTTCGGCATTCTTGATCAAGACGCCGCTTTGCGCGCCTCTGCCGGTGCTGACCATGATCGACATCGGCGTAGCCAGCCCGAGGGCGCAAGGACAAGCGATAATCAGCACGGCGACGGCATTGATGACGGCGTGAGCCAGGCGGGGTTCGGGCCCCCATAGCCACCAGGCCAGTAATGTCAGGATGGCGATGATGAGGACGGACGGCACGAAATAGGCGGCAACGACATCGACCAGTTTCTGGATAGGGGCGCGGCTGCGTTGGGCTTCGCTGACCATGTCGACGATTCTGGCCAGCAAGGTGTCGGCGCCGACTTTTTCGGCGCGCATTTGCAAGCTGCCGGTGTTGTTGATCGTTGCGCCGATCAGTGGATCGCCGCTATTCTTTTCCACCGGCAGCGGTTCTCCGGTCACCATCGATTCATCGACGCTGCTGTGTCCTTCGGTAACCACGCCGTCGACTGGGACTTTTTCCCCGGGTCTGACGCGGAGTATGTTTCCGGCTTGGACCTGTTCCAGGGGTATATCTTCTTCCTCGCCATTCTCACGAATCAAGCGCGCCGTTTTCGGCGCCAACTGCAGCAACATTTTGATCGCTTGACTGGTCCGGCTTCGCGCCCTCAGCTCCAGAACCTGTCCTAACAGCACCAGTGTCGTGATGACGGCGGCCGCCTCAAAATAAACGTTCACCGTGCCGTCAGGATTGCGCACCGTGTCCGGAAACAAGGCTGGAACAAAGGTCGCCGCGGTGCTGTATAGCCAGGCGACGCCTATCCCCATCGCAATCAGTGTGAACATGTTCAAGTGGCGATTGATGATCGACTGCCAGCCGCGTTGGAAGAATGGCATGCCGGACCATAATACCACCGGAGTCGCTAACAGGAATTGGACGATTTGTAGTTCGGCGGAAGAAACTTGCTCAGGCAGCCATGGTTTGATCAGGTCATGCCCCATCGCGATAATGAATACCGGAAGCGTCAGCATCATGCTGATCCAGAAACGCCGGCTCATGTCGCTCAATTCCTGATTGCTCTCTTCATTCGCGGAATCCGTTTCACGTTTCTCCAGCGACATGCCGCACTTGGGGCAGGTTCCTGGTGCGTCTCGGACGACTTCGGGGTGCATCGGACAAACATATACCGTTTGAAGTGTATGAGTCGTTGTTTCAACGCGTTCTAATGACATGCCGCATTTTGGACAGGCGCCCGGTCCCGATTGATGAACTTCAGGATGCATCGGGCAGCTGAAATAGCCTTGCGGGCGGGCTGACTGGGCGTTTTTTTGATCGGATGTAGACATGGCATCGGGTTTGTTGTCATTGTTCAAAGATGCTCAGCCATCCCGAAGCTGTTTGTGCTGATGCTTTAACGCGCTAGATCACCGGGATGGTGGAGTGTATGAGAATTCACTCTCTCTAATAATGAGTCTGACGGTTGATAAATGTTCAAAATGATGGGCTAAAATATATCGCGTTGACGGTTCTCCGATTCCATAACGAAGCATTTGAAGGTGTCAAATTCAAGCGCCTTACTGAAAAAGAACCCTTGCCCTAATGAGCAGCCATGCTCAAGTAAAAAACGGCATTGTTCTTCGCTTTCCACGCCTTCGGCGATGATATCGAGACCTAAGGCCTTTGCCATTTCGATGATGGCGATCGTCAGCGGCCGGTTTTCATGGTTTTCATCCACGGTTGAAGGCATGAAGGAGCGATCGATTTTGAGGATGTCGATGGGAAAACGTTTCAGATAATTCAGGCTGGAGTAGCCGGTGCCGAAATCGTCGATAGCGATGGTGTGACCCATTTCCCTGATCTGGTTCAATTGCTGGATAACGGAATTTTGTCGATTTAATAACAACGATTCAGTGATTTCGATTTGGAGCAATTGGGCGGGAAATGCGCAATTCTCCAGCCTTGCTTGCAAGGTTTTGGAAAAGTCACCGCGTAGAAACTGAATCGGCGAAACATTGATCGCGATCGGCATTAGTTTGTCAATTTTCTGTAAATCTTGCAGCATTGCGACAGGCTTCGCCGATGATCCATTCTCCGAGCGCTATGATCTGGCCGGATTCCTCGGCAATCGGAATGAATTGATCCGGCATTATCATGCCAAGCTCGGGGTGGGTCCAGCGTATCAAGGCTTCCGCGCCGACAACTTGCCGACTGGCAAGGTCTATTTTAGGTTGCAGATGTAATTGCAATTCCTCGTTGTTGAGGGCGTTATAAAGATTATTTCTCACGCCAATTTTTCGGTGCAATTCCTCATTAAGTTCCGCTTTATAAAATTCGAAATTATCTCGGCCGTTCTCCTTGGCGTGATACATCGCGATATCGGCATTTTTCATCAGCTTTTCCAACGAGTCGCCATCATCCGGGAAGCAGGTGATCCCTATTGAGGTGCTGATGTGCAGTTGTTTGCCGTCAACCCAAACCGGCTGGGCGATTTCAGCGCAAATTTTTTGGGTGATTTGTGCGACATTGGTCCTTGACTGCGGCTCGGCCAGTAAAATGGCGAATTCGTCGCCGCCCAATCGGGCGATGGTATCGGATTTGCGCAAACAGCGACGCATGCGTTGCGCGACTTGCTGCAACAGCTTGTCGCCGACATCATGGCCCAGGGTGTCATTGACATGCTTGAAATGATCGAGGTCGAGAAACAAAATGGCGAACAGGCGTTGATTGCGCTTGGCCAAGATGAGCCATTGCGACAAACGATCGTGAAATAAGGAGCGATTGGAGAGTCCGGTCAGCGAGTCATTGTAAGCGAGAAAATTAATCCGCTTTTCCGCTTTTTTGCGCTGGGTAATGTCCTGAAAGGTGGCGATAAAATTTTGAATATTGCCGTTTTCATCTCTAACGGTGTTGATGCTCAGCCATTCCAGATAAATTTCGCCGTTTTTGCGGCGGTTCCATATCTCTCCGGACCAAGCGCCTTGTTCGTTAATGGCTTGCCACATGCGTTTATAAAATTTTCCTCCATGGCGTCCGGAACTGAGTATTCTTGGGGTGCGGCCGATGACATCGGTTTCTCCATAACCGGTGACGGCGGAGAATGCCGGATTGACCGATAGAATTTTCATGTGTTCATCGGTAATGATCATGGCGTTGTCGGAATATTGAAATGCCAAACTCGAGAATTTCTGCCTTTGCAATTCATGATTTTCGCAGAGGGTGTCCTCCAGCTTGCTCAACACTCGGTCGTATTTTTCTTGTCGGGGGATTGCCGAATTGATGCGGTAGCGGAGTAAATTGATGATCTCGCTGAGGTCGTCGTGTTCGTGAAAGAGAATGATCGGAACCGTTAAACTGCTTTTACGGATCAATTTAATCAACGCCAAACTGTCGGAACGCAACAAGTCGATATCCAGAATGATGAGGTCGGGCTTGAACTCGGTGAATAGGCAGACGGCCTCGGAATAATGCTGGGTATAAAATAAATGCCCGCTGCGCCGCTGCAAATAGGTCAGAAAGTGTGGCTGAGAGCGATTTTCATCCTGGACGAACAGTATCTTGCTGTCGATCAAGGCGGCCGGAGCGGTGTCGTACGCAGGGGCAGAGGAAGCCGCGATCCGATTGGAAGCCTGCATCTCACAGGCGATTTCAAGCACGGTGATGTCATCTTCGTTGCGTTCGATGCTGTCGCTCAGGCCGGTCAACAATTCATCAAAACGCAAGGGACTGTTGATTGAACATAATGATCGTTCGATGGCCTCTTCGCCTAACGTGATGTCGCGACTATTTTTCAGGTCGGTCAGTCCGTCGGTGTAGCAATAAAGATGGCAGGGCCGTCTGATAATGATTTCTTCGACCTGGGGGTGAAATTTTCCGCTCGGCAAGATGCCCAATGGCATTTCGCCGGATTCAAATCTGGCCAGCACCTTGTTGTTGTTATCTATCAGTAGGGCGGCCGGATTGCCGCAGTTGAGAATTTGCAGCTTATTCTGTACGCGATTGATGCAGATCAGCGTCAAGGAAATAAAAAAATCACTGAGGCTCAATTTATAAATTTCTTCATTGAGCTCGTTGGCGATAAATTGGATGGCGAGGCTTTTTTTGGCCAGTTCGGTGAAACGCGCGGGAATAAACAGTGCCGGCATCGTCGCATCGACGCCATGCCCGGCGGAATCGGCCAGAAACAAATAATGCAAGCCTTTTCTGTCATTGTATTCGGAAAAAAGATCGCCGCTGACGGCGCCGGCCGGTTTGGAAAAATATTTAACGTTTTGGCTCAGGTCGCGGATGGGGGTCAACAGTCGTCTGGCCCGATCTTCGATATGGGTCAGGTAATGTTGGGATTGGCTGTATTGCTTACTTAGCCGGCTCAGCTCTCGTTCAAGACGTTTCACATTGGCGTGATCTTTTTGCAATTCGGAAATGGTTTCTATTAATTTTTGCATCCTGATCGGCTTGGGCAATACCATGTCGATGCCCAACTGAAAGGCCTCTAACAGGATGTCTTTATCGACATAGGCCGACACCAAGATGAAAGGAATGTCGGAATTACGACTGAAAATATTTTTATAAAGCGTCAAGCCACTGCCTTGTTTCAAACATAAATCGGAAACGACGAGATCCGGCGGGTTCTTGTCGAATTCGGCTAATGCTTGCGCTTCATCCGTTGCCAATACCGTTTCAAAATTCTTGCGGCGCAGATAGCGTCCCATGATTTCCAATGCGTCGCTTTCATCTTCCACCAACAGGATTTTCACAATCGCTTCGTTAACGTTGATTTGACTAATCATCTCTGTTCCTCTTGTTGGGCAGGGTAATCGTGACTTTGACGCCATGTTGATCGTTGTCCAGGGAAATGCTGCCATGCAGGCTTTGCTCGATCAGTTGTTTAGCCATGTATAAGCCGATGCCGCGAGCGGAGTTCTTGCTGGAGAAAAAAGGGTCGAAAATTCTGTCTTTGATCGCGGAGTCTATGCCGCCGCCACTGTCGCTGATCTCGATAATCGATTGTTTGGAATCGGCGGTCAATGCGAAGCGGATTTCCTTATTTGAACTATTGTTTGTCAGAATGGCATCGCGGGCATTGGCGATGAGATTTTGGAAAACTTGGCTCAATTCTTCCGGTGAACCGTAGGCGTATGTTTGCTGCCTAGCCTCAATGACTAGGTTGATGCCTTGGCTGCTTAGGTAGTCCTGGACCAGATTTGCCGTATCGTGAATGACATCCGGCACGGCAAAAAACTGTTTACGGTTCTCGCCTTGCAGGCGCGATTGAAACACGTCGATCGTAGCCGACATTTTGTCGATCTGTTGCAACGCCTTGTCGATCGATTGTTGCAAGAATTGCTTATTTGATTGGTTTTGGTGTTCGGCCTCCTGCAGGTCTTCTAGCGTCAGGCTGAGCGAATTTAACGGTTGGCGCCATTGGTGGGCGATGTTGGCGACCATTTCACCCATCGCCGCGAAACGGGCCTGGCTGGCGATGATTTTCTCCTGCTGCAAATTTTCGGCGATGGCTTGCCTGACCCTTTTATCCAATTGTTTATTCATCAGCCGAATCTGTTTTTGTTGCAGATAATCCTGGTGGGCGTCGTGTACGAAGCCGACGATCTGCCATGAATCATCGTTTAGTTTAACCGGGGTCATGCTGATGCAGATCCAGCGCCAGCAGTGATTTCGATGTCTAATTCGGCACTTGATATGGCCGGGAATCTGTTGGCTCAATGTCCTTAATACGGTATGGATCAGTCTGTAATGGTCGCGGCGATGAATGATTGCTAGGCAATCTCTGCTGTCGGAAAGCTGACTAGCAGGAAAACCGAGTAGCTGGGTGATGTAATCGGAAATGAAGGTCACTTGTCTGTTGTCGTCCATGGTCCAGATGATGGCGTGCACATTGGCGATGATCGTGCTTAAGCGTTTTTTGCTTTCGTTTAACAGTTCATTGGTTTTTTTTAATTGCTCCGTTCTTTCCGTCACCCGGCGTTCCAACTGCGATTGGGTTTCCCTGAGATCCTGCTCGACTTGATTCCGCAGTCTGATTTCGTCGTTTAAATTCCGGTTTAGCGCCTTGAGTTGCGTGGGGCTAGGGATGTCTAAGGCCATCGGCAGCATTTTCCATAACATTACCGCAGTGACAATAGAAATTAGCGCGGTGATGCCGTCTAAGATGATCTGTACGCTATAGATTGGCTGCCAAAGCGATAAGATATGCAAGATATGGGTTGTGCCGCAGGCGAAGATAAACAGCCCGAATAAGACAAATAGCCAGGGAAAATATAAATCGCTGCGTTTTTTGACAAAATAAAGCAACGCCAGCGGTATCGAATAATAGGCGGTTGCTATCAGAGCGTTAAACGCGGTGTACAGCCAGATCAGGATGGGTTGCCAATGCAGACAATACCCATGAGGCAAGAAGGTGTCATTGAATAGAGTCATCGGCTCGTTTTAATCGGCACCTGCTCCTTTGGCTGGAATGGAAACAGCTAAGAAAGTGCTCTTCGAATAATTTAAATATTTCGTTTTATTTTGATACCTAAATAAAACACGAGATTGAATATACCTATTACCGTTTGATGAAGAGGTATATTTCGGAGTATAAAATCAATAAAAAAAGTCAGTTTTTTTTTACCAAATATTGATCGCTGCGTCAAAACTATCAGGTTGTTTGGTCCGACTATTCATTAATCATTAACCCAATAATATGGCTATGAACAAAGCGTCGTTAATTTGATGTTTGTTGATAGCCATTTAAAATATCGTTGCTTATGCTTTCTGAGAAATTAGATCATCGATTTGCAAATTGACCATTCTGTCTATCAATTTATTATTGAATCCTGTTGCCTGTTCGATCGCTTGCACATAATTCGACAAGAAGCTTTCCGCGGTTAATGATTGAATGGTCGCGGCCAATCGTTCGAAGGAAATCATGATTTCATCGAGTTCGGCCTGATCCAGGTGTGCGCTAAGTTGCCTGCGCAAGGTGGTTAGAATCCAGCCCCACATCGCTATCATCATCGGGTTGCTGACTTTTTGTTTGATATGGATTAGGCCGACAAAAACTTGCCATTCCCAATAGGCATTGTCGAAATCGCTGTTGACCGTTTTTTGCCACCAGGAGCGCAGGACGTTTTCTCGTTTGGAGCGGTCTTCTTGTTTTAGAATTTCAAACGTACTCGGATGGTCATATAGGGTGTCGTAAAAACCTTTGGCTAATTCATCTTCCAGTCCTAATAAAATGTCTTTATGCTTTTTGATCAAGGCGGCGTCGGCCGCGCTGAAACGCGTGTTAGACGGCATGGATTCAAAAATTTCCGAGGTGATCTGTTTTATGTCTTTCATGGCTAGCTCCTCAATGGCTAATAGTTATTTGGCGTAATGACCGAATGGATCTTTGTTTTCCCAAAATATTCAGATTAGGTTTTCAATTTGTTGAGATGCTCGTTTAACATCCAGGAAAACCAGTCCCAATTTAGTATTCGGTTTCGCAATAACCGTTAAAACCGCCTCGGCGCCGGCATAAATCATCAATACATAGCCTTTGTCACCCTTAATCAAAACTTGCTCCAGTTCCCCACGAGCCAATTCTTTTGCGGTTCTGTCGCCTAAAGAAAGCATCGCTGCGCTCATTGCGCCGACTCGGTCCTCATCGAGTCCGGGCGTTAATACCGACGCCATCATCAGGCCGTCGGTGGAGATGATTCCCGAGGCTTCGATATCTGCTGAAGTGCCATTCAAATCGGTTAATATCGAAGTCAACATATCTTGACGCATTTTCTACCTCTTCATTTTTTATAATTGTTGGTGGTGCATTAAGGAATATGCACAAAATAACTTCCCGAAACAGTAGGCTTTGTGGAGGTTCGGTAACTCGCTTGCCAGGACGCCGTTCACCCAGCACCTAAATAAACGAAGATGATTTATCGCAGCCATTAGCCTATGGAATTTAGGTGCTGGGTGAATACATCCGTGGCAGCTAACAGCTCCTGCTTACCGCTGCACTTACACGTCCTTGTGCGGCGGCCGCTTCCGATTTCCTATCTCACGCGGCACTTGCACATCCTTGTGCGGCGTAGGCTTGACGGCGGCTATCCCTGCCGCCGACACCTGTCAATCGAGCCACCGATTCCTCTTCCGGCATTTGGAGAAGTTATTTCATACTCGTTCCTAAGTGGAGGGTGATGTGTCTAGTTAAAGGCCTTTGGCATTTTGATGCGATGCCTGTAACGGAACATTAGCCTTCAAGCAAACTATTGCCGACATCACCGCATTATTTATTAGCCGCCGCGCGTACGGCTCAAGCCATGGCATGGCCGATTTCTTCAGTAACGCATTTGCCCGCTTGACTGAGTCGCTCAATATCGTTATGCGATTTGATCTTCATTGCCAGTAGCGTTTGTTCGTCGGTGAGGTTGATCAGGGCGCTGCTTTTGCCGGCGGTGAGGATGATTTGTTCCACCTCTCCCATGCCGAATGCTTTCGCGACCCCTCTAGCAAAGCAAAACACGCCAGCGCACAAGGGGCCGACGCGGTCTTCATTGCAGTCGTCCGGTAGCGCAGCGGCCTTGGATACGCCATCCGTCGTTACAATTTCGGAGGCCTCGATTTCGATGTCACGGTGGCTGCAGTTCAGATGATTCAATAGTGACGTTAATTTTTTCTCATTCATGGTTTGCCCTCGTATGTGATTTTTTAGGTTAAGTCACCTGAATCGTCGATATCGGTGGATATCCGGTCAGCCGCTGCAGGTAACGGTTTCGGTGCGGCTTAAGCCAGTCGGGAACAAATTTTTGGCAAAAAAAAAGGCACACAAAAATTTCCTGGGCATTTCGCCACAAGGTATTTTTGTGTGCCTTCGACTGATTGGCCTATGATCCAACCCGACAAGGACGGAAGCCGGCCAAAACCGGCTTCCGTTCACTGTTGTTCGTCATTAACAGCTTACTTCGGAGTAATTTATAGCATAAAAAATAACCCGGTCATATTTTGCAATCAGAAAATGTGACAAAGTTATTGGTTTTATAGATAATGATAATTTAAGACTAGTTGTGTTAGGTGCATGGGACGGATAATTGCGCGTTGTTTGGCTTTTTTTCTCGTTCTGGTTTGCTTTGCATGGCCACACATAATAGCCGTCAGTCGGCAGGTCTTAAGCTCAACGTCATGGAGCATGCTCCAAACTGATTTAGCAAGCTGGGTTCGATGGAGTTATGGCTTTTTGTTACTTACATTGTTTTTATGGATCGATTTTTCGGTAAGCAAAAAAACAAGAAGTTATCAGTCGTTAAAGGAAACGTATAAGATTTTGCAAAACGAAACTCGCAGCGTGATCGATCAAACAGACACCGGGCTGGTCACCGTTGATGTTTAAGGCCTTATTTTAGAAGCAAACGCCCCTTTTTTAAAAATATTGGGTCGTAAGGATTTCTCGGAAATTAGCGGCGATAAGATCACTGATTGGATGGAGGAGAAAGCGAAAAGAGGTTTCGTTCAGGCCTTGTTGCGCTGCCAACAACAGGGGTTTGTTTCGGATTATGAATGCGTTTGCCAACGGGACGATGGCAGTAAGATTTATTTGTTGATTAATGCGCATTTGAATCAAGCACCGGCCGGGGAAACGATCTCGGCGACCTGCAAGGACATCACGGCCATCAAGCGGGTGGAATGGGCGCTCCGCGACAAAGAGGCGCGGTTAAGAGCCGTTCTCAACATTAGTCCGGCCGCCATTTATATACTGACCTTGGGCGATGGGCCCAATTGCCCATTATGCGCGTCGGATCCACAATGCAAGATGCATTTGTCTTTTATCAGCGCCAGTATTCAAGATATCACCGGGTTTTCTGAACGTGACTATATGTCCGATTGCTCGCTTTGGTTGGAGCGCGTTCATCCTGACGACGTCAAGTCATTAAAAGAAGGTTATCGACATTTATCTAGTGAAACCGGCCTCGATAACCAATATCGTTTTCGACATAAAAATGGCGAGTACCGTTGGTTGAATGAAAAATTGATCGTGCAGAGGGATGAGCAGGGTGAAATTTGTCAAGTGATCGGTTCGATGATGGACGTTAGCGACATCGTCCATACTCAACAGCAAGTGCTTAAATTGAGCAGCGCGGTGGAGCAAAGCCCATGTCCGATCTTTATCACCAACACCAGGGGGATTATCGAGTATGTCAATTCGAAACTCACCGAGTTGACGGGATACGACGAAGGCGAGGTCCTTGGCCGTACGCCCAAGTTGTTTTCATCCGGTCGCACCGAGGTCTCGCTTTATCGGGATCTGTGGAGCAAAATCACCCAGGGAAAAAAATGGTATGGCACGATTCGAAATAAAAAGAAAGACGGTCAGTATTTCTGGGTGAAGGAAGCGATTGCCCCTATCAGAAACAGCGGTGGTCAAATCACTCATTTCGTCGCCATACAGGAAGATGTCAGCAAGATGATTGATGCATCGAAGGAATTAGAACGTCAGCTCAAGGAACACACCCAAAAAATCAAATTATTGGAGCAGCAACGCAGTGAACAGCGAAAATCGGTGGCGATTGGTCGCATGGCCGCCTGGGTGGCGCATGAAATCAATAATCCTTTGGCCGGCATCAAGAATTCCTTTCAGTTGCTGAAAAGCGCGATTCCCGATGATCATCAGTATTTTCGGTATGTCGGCTTGATCGACAAGGAAATCGACCGCATCAGCTTGATCACCAAGCAGCTTTATTCGATGTACAAACAGGAAGATACCCAAGCGCATGAATTCGATTGCAATATCGTCATCGAGGAAATCGTGCTGTTATGTAACTCGGGACAAAAAAAGGTCAACATTCGCCATGTTTCGGCGATGAATGAATGCGGCGTGACTCTGCAAGAGAATCTGATCCGGCAAGTGCTGTTTAATCTGATCAAGAACGCGATCGATCATTCTCCGGAGAACGAGACGATTACCATCGAGGCGCTCAAAAGCGATCAGAAACTGAAGGTTACGATCGAAAACGAGGGCGAGTTCATTAATGATGAGCAGTTGCATAAATTGTTTGAACCGTTTTATTCTACCCGGTCCGACAGCGAATATCGCGGGCTGGGAATCGGACTGACCATCGTCCACAGCGCCGTTAAGCTGATGCATGGCGAGCTGAAGCTCAAAAATAAAGATAACGGGGGCTTGATCATCGAATTGATCATCCCTCTTAATTATTACAACAACTAATTGTTATGGAAAAGACGGGCAAAATCTTAATCGCCGATGACGAGAAAACCTTTCTCGAATCGACCGCCGATTTATTACGCATCCAAGGTTGTCATTGCACATGCGTAAGCGATGCGGAAAAGGCATTGCAGTTGTTAAAAACAGAGTCGTTCGATTTGATCGTTGCCGATATCAAGATGCCGGGCAATCACGATCTGGCTTTGGTCAAAGAGATTTCTCAACAGTCCAATCATTTATCGGTCATTCTGGTGACGGGTTACCCCAATATCAATACCGCTATCGATGCGGTGAATCTTTCGGTGGATGCCTACCTGATAAAGCCCTTTGCCTGTGAGGAATTATTCGGCTATGTCGACAAGGCGCTGGCGAAGGGGCATGAATATAGGGAGGCGCAAGCGATGTTGCTGACGAAAATCCGGGAGCTAGATAACAGTTTGCAAGATTTTCAGCTTGAAAGTCGGCGTACGAGCCGCAATAGCGCTTCACCACTGAATGAATTTGTCACCAATAATTTATTGGCGATTACGCGCTCAGTGATCGATTTAAACAAGGCGTTAAACGCCTTATCGAACCCCGTCAACCTCTCTGGCGATGCCTGTCTGACTCTGGCATGCCAAAGACCCCAACGATTAATCAAGGCTGTTCAGGACGCCGTTTGTGTCTTAGAAAAAACTAAAAACTCCTTCAAGTCCAAGGAATTGGCCGAATTAAGAAAAAATCTGGAGCAGGTGCTGGAACTGGAAACCCTGGAATCGTTATAGAGTAAGTATTCACACACCCTAGCTGAAAATACAAAATAATTGACAAACCGACACAAGAACATTGTACAAATCCATTAAGAAGCCTTAGTATTTATCCCATGCAACTCAGTAACCAGGACCTAAGCCAAATCGATGAAGACGAGCTTCTCAATTTACCGGAAGAGGAATTACGTTACCTATCGATTAAGTTACTTAACGACCTAAAAGAAGCGCGTGAGCGCTTAAGCCAAAATTCGCGCAACAGCTCTCGTCCACCTAGCAGCGAAGCGCCTTGGGATAAAGCAGCTACAGATAATACAAACGATCAAGAACAAACGGAGATCGATAAGTCTGCTGAAACGGAAGACACCGTCACCCCCCCGTCGCCTTCTAAAAAAGATCAGCAACAGTCCGCTGATCCTAACAATGAACATCAAGAACCCCGCAAACCCGGCAAACAACCAGGCGCACAAGGCTTTGGCCGGACACAAAAGCTAGCCATTACCCACTATCAAGATCATTACCCTGAAATATGTGCCTGCTGCCATCAAACATTAGAGCCGCGTCATGCTATCGCCTATGCCGCGTATGAAACAATCAATGTCGAATGGGGCGATGTTGAGCATCCAGGCATTCTAGTCACCCATACCAAGCACACTCTCTATGAAGTAGTGTGCGCCAATGGACATATCACGCGCAAAGAAGTCAGTCGTAGCAGTCATGCTCAATTGCCGGGTATTAGCCGAACTGAATGGCGTTTAGTGGGGCCTGGACTGGCAGCAATGATTGTTTGTCTTGCCTACCGTATGCGCCTATCGCGTGAGCGTATTCAGGAATTTTTATATGACTGGTTAGGTATTAAATTAAGTGTTGGCACCATCAATAATACCCTGCATGAAAGTGGCGCAGCGGCTATGCCGCTTGAAGATGAGTTTGCACAAGAAATCATTAACAGCGAATTGCTGCATGTAGACGAAACCTCCTGGATGGAGCACACGACTTTTCTTTGGTTATGGGTGTTCAGTACGAATCGCGTCACAGCCTATTGGATTGCTACGCGTAGCGCTGAATTATTGGAAAATCTTTTAGGCGACGACTTTAATGGTTGGTTAATGAGCGATGGCTACACGGTTTATCGCAAATATCTGAGTCGGTTACGTTGCTGGGCTCATCTTCTGCGTAAAGCGAAAGGGCTCAATGAAAGCTTAAACAGAGACGCCCAGCTTTTTGGTCAACAAACGCACGATTTACTGGCTGTGTTGATAGGTGCGGTACGCAAAGCGCGAATAACACCACCTGATACGCCACTTTCTGAAACTTATCGCCTGCAATTACTGCTCTATCAGCAGATGTGTATACAAATGAAAACCCATGAACATAAGAAAACAGCAGCATTAGCCACGGAAATGCTAAATGACTGGACAGCTATTTTTCAAGTTCTGGATCAACCGCATCAGCCCTTAACGAATAATGAAGCGGAGCGAGCGTTGCGCCACTGGGTTATTTTACGCGGCATTTGCTATGGCACGCGCTCGGAAAATGGGACGCGTGTGTTCGCTATTTTAATCAGCGTCATTGAAACCTGCCGCAAAAGAAATCAGTCACCGTGGATTTATTTGGCACAAGTGATCGCAAGTCAGCGGTCAGGCTTGCCGGTACCGGCCTTGCCAATTGTTAGGGTGTCTGAATAATTACGTTATAGAAGGCCTCGGTTTCGGATAAAACTAGCCGCATTAAAACAGTAATGTCATCAGTTTGAGTATTTTTGCGGTGTTTAGGGCATGGGGAGTGTCTGTCGAGGAGCGCCGTTCACCCAGCACCTAAATTATCCTGGAATGTAAATTATAGTCCAGTAACCATGGAATTTAGGTGCTGGGTAAACCCATCCCTGGGGGCTTGACGGCAGCATCCTTGCTGCCGACATCCTCGCCAAACACACCCCATGCCCTTTTTGAACGCCAAACTGATGGGAATCGCTAGCATTAAAAAGGTATTCTGAGGCCCAGCTCGATAATATGGTTGGAGATGTCGTTTTGGCCCAAGCGAGTTTCATAACGGACAAAGGCCGAGCGCCCCTCCGGTAAAGTGGCGGCGATTGAGGCGCTGAGGTTGAAATAATCCCGGTCGGGATTGTCTGTCAGTATCGAGAAATTACCGGCGCCGGCCGATGCATTAATAAAACGCGAGCGTAATACTCGTTCATTATCCTTGAATTGGTGCACCCATTCGAAGCGAGCGGCCGGCGCGATAACGCCCCAGGGCATGCTGATCGAATGACCGAACTGGCTGCCCATGATCGTGCTGATCGAGGTAATCGATTGATCGGCGACGCTCAAGGCGAAGCCCGCGCCGCCTTGTTCGTCGTAGTGGTCGATGGTGGTCTCGATATATTCGCCACGCACATAGGGGCTGATGAAGAAACTTTTAATATAAATATCCTTACCGAAGCCCAGGCTGCCTCCGTACTGGTCGCCCTGCGGGTTGCTGGTCGCCGAGCTTGTCATGCCCGGATAAACAATACGACGATCCATATCGTAATCATGGATCGCATAACTCATGACCCAGTCGACATAAAAATCTTCGGGCATGAAATAGCTGCCATAGACGGCAAAGTCGCCCGATTGCGTGGTCATCTCGCCGCCGTTGCTGTCAAAATCGGTTTTGCTGTAACCATAACCAGCCGCCGCCCCCATCACCAGTGTGTCGGTAAATTGATAATCGACGCCCATCGTAATGCCTCGGGTTAACAGGTCAAAGCCTTTTTCTCGGTCGGTTTTGTTTTTGTCTCCGACTTTGATCTGTCCTTTTAGGAAAAAGCCCAGCGGACTGTCCCGCAAGGGTTCATCGCCGGCCGCCGCGGCGGCGCCTAATGCAGTGTTGAAGGCGCTCTGCGCGATTTTTCCTAGGGGGATATATTCGCCGTCGACATCCATCGAAAAGCCGAGCACCGAGATGCGATTTTTATTTTGATTGTTTCTTAATTCGATGATGCGGCCATGGATAATCTGTAACTGCTGTGAGCCGAAATCGACCGCCGCGGACCCCTGCGCCGCGATTTGTTCGGGAACGATGGCGTCGAGGATTTGGATGATGTCGCCATCGCTGAGTCCTGACTGGTACAATTCGTCACAACGTTGTTTGAATTCGCCGGTTGCCGTCGCACAGGACTGGTCCAAGGCCTCGGCGACCGATCGTTGATTGGGCGTGAGGTTTACAATGTCGCTGAGAGTCGGTGTCGTGTTGCCTATCGTGATGTCGACGGTATCGACCGAGCCGAGTGTGGCGCCGCTCGGGTTACTGAGGATGATTGAAAATAATTCATCCTGTTCGAGTGTATCACTATCCGTCAAGGTTTGTAGTGTGATGGTTTTCGGGCTGGCATCGCCATCGTTCCAGACCAACGTGCCCGATTTTTCGGTGTAATCGCTGCCGGCGACGGCCGTGCCGTTGGCGGTCGCATAGTCCACGCGCGCCTCGCCATCGCTCCCTGCCGTTCGATTGACCGTCACCGTCACCGTATTGCCTTCGCTGGCGCTGGACGAGGCGTTGTCGAAGCTGATCGTGCCGGGCTGTGGTATGTCATTGTCGCTGATGTTGACAGTCGCGGAGGTGGTGTTGTTTATGGGGATGGAAGAACAGTCAGCTGATATATTTTGTAGCTCTAGCTGGATGTCCTCGGGACCTTCAATGTCGATATCGTCGATAATGCTGATGCTGATATTGGTCGAGGCCGCTGGCGGTATTTCGGAATTATCGCTGACACTAAATGCGCCATTAAAACTATAATCACTGCCCGCCGTTGCCGTACCGCCAACAGCGACCACATCGCCGTTCACAAAACAACCGCCATAATCGTTAGAATCTGGCGTCAGGGTGACGCCTACCTGCACGCTACCGGCCGCCTCGTCGACGGTATAAGAGTTAGGGATGAAATCCAAGGTCCAGGCATCGACCGCCGTTGGCGATAACGCCATCATGCTCAAGGCCGCCATGATGATCGGCTTGGAGCCATATAAGCGAGGCGTCTTGAAGGTCGCAGTTCGCTGAGTCGAGATCGGTCCGTTCGAATGTGGCGAAGGATGCTTGACAGGTAGCGAGGGTGATTGCATAGTGGGTGCGGCTCCAGAAATATGGGCGGCTATCACCGCCGACAGCATGATTGTTTTTTAGTCTTCGCTAACCTAATTGTAAATGAATATTACCAGAAACTCGAAGGCGGAACATCAGCAACTCCCAGTTTGAACATTTTTGCTGTGTTTAGGGCATGGGGTGTGTCTGTCGAGGAGCGCCGTAAACCCATCCCTAGGGGCTTGACGGCCGCATCCTTGCTGCCGACATCCTCGCCAAACACACCCCATGCCCTTTTTGAACGCCAAAGTGGGAATTGCTGGCGGAACATAGCTTATCTGCTACCAAATATAAATTAGTCTTCGGTCTATATGCAGGGCTACCTCATTAAATGAATGAGTGGCAAAACAGAAAATTAACAACAAATACGCCTAAAGTAAGTTAAACGTTTAGGGCGGGTTAAATAACCCGCCCCGCGTGCAGGTTTTTGGCGGCTTGCTTCGCGAAGCCGCCCTACGATGCGGTAGGGTGTGCTGACGATAGGAAGCGCACCGTTTTTGATGCGCTTCACGCTGTTCAGCACATCCGAAGGCAAGACGGTGCTTTGCGTAGGAGCGCCGCCCTTGGCGCGAAAAGCAAGTAGTCCGCATGTCGCTATGCGAAATGCAGGTCAACGTGGTCCTGAACGATTCAACCGTGACTAGAGTAAGTTATACGTTTGGGGCGGGTAAATAACCCGCCCCGCCTAGAGGGATGACGCGATATTAACCCATGTGTTGGTTCAGGTATTTTTTAATGAGGGAGCCCTCGGTCTATATGTGGATTGCCGCAATTAGCTTAACGACATGAGTAAAATAGTTTACGCCTGGGAATTGGGAGGAGGCTACGGGCATATCGGCGCCTTCCTTGCGGTGGCGAAACAGTTGCAGCAACGCGGCCATGACGTCGTTTTCGTGCTGAAAAACCTCGAACACGCCGATACGCTGCTCGGTAAATATGGTTTTTCCTATCTGCAGGCGCCGATGCGTTGGCCGGTCATCGCTCAGCCGCCGGCAATCAACTACGCCGGGATTCTGCGCAATACCGGCTTTAATGAGGCTGGCTTGTTGGCCAGAGCGCAGGCCTGGAAAACGTTGATAACCTGTTTGCAGCCGGATCTGCTACTGTTTGATCATGCGCCGACGGCCTTAGTGGCGACACGGGAATTGAAGGTTCCGCGCGCCTTATTCGGCAGCGGTTTTTATGCGCCGCCGCGACTCAGTCCGATGCCTACGATGCTTCCCTACAAGAAATTCCCGGAAAAACAATTAATCGACAGTGAGACTCAAATTGTCGCCTCGATAAACGCCGTCATCGATCGGCTAGGCGGACAGCGTCTGTCGATGTTGGCGGATTTATTCGATGTGGAGCAAGATTTTCTATGCACGCTGCCGGAGTTGGATCATTATCAACAACGCGAACAAGCCGAATATTGGGGGCCGGCTTTCATAGACACGGACGGACTAGATCCGACCTGGCCTATGCTAGGCGATAAGCGTATCTTCGCTTATTTACATAAAGATTATAAAGGCTTGCCTCATTTGCTGGAACAGTTGCGGTCGACATCCTGTTCGGTTCTGGTTCATATACCGGGGGCTACCCAGGCATTTTTGCAAAAATACAGCGGCGCCAATCTGCATGTTTCGGCTAAGCCGCTTAATATGCGGCAAGTGGGACAACAGTGCGATCTCGTAATTTGCCATGCCGGCGCCGGCACCGTCGCAACGATGTTGTTGGCAGGTAAACCGTTACTGTTGTTGCCCATGCATATCGAGGCTGCATTGACGGCAAGCAATGTTGTGGCGCTGGGAGCCGGAGTATGTATCCCGAGTGAGGTCAAGAAACCGAATTATCGCGCCGCCGTCAAAGAAATGTTGGCGCATCGTAAATACCATCAAAAGTCTGCAGAATTCGCCGATAAATACGCATCATTCAACCGTGAAAAACAGGATATTCTGATAGCCGATCGCTGTGTGGAGATGATCGGTTAGCTATATTGACGTTAGGGATGCGTGTCGAAAAGGCGAAAGGCTGAAGCCTTTCACCCTTTTTAATTAATCGTTTTTCAGCAGTTGTGCAAAAGGGGTGAACGCATCGTTATGGTGTTGACTGCAGACGGCAAATTTATATTTTTGCTTATCTATGGTTTTTTCCAGCACCTCCAAACCTGATTTGCGGCGGCATTGAGAGCCTTTTTGCGTGGCTGCCTGACATCGAACGGCGTGCTCGGCAAGATCGATGATCTTAGCGCTTGTTTTTTTGGCTGGCGTGACGGACCGTTTTTTAGTTTCGGCTTTAGCTTCGGGACTCGTTTCGCTGTCGCTTTCGGTGGTTTTTACGCTTGCGGCTTTGTCTTCTGTGATCTCTGCCTTGCTGACGGACTCGGCTTCGATAGGCTTGGGTTGCGCCTCGGGCTTCGCTTGTGGTTTTTCTGCGAGCGTCCGTGATGACTTGGCAAGATATTTATCGACGCCGGTTAACTCTGTGGTTTTTTTGACGGCGGTCGTATCGGGACGTGTCGTGCTTGGGGGGCGGCCTTCCAATTTTGCCAGATACCTTGCCACCCCGGTCATCTGCGCCCATGCCGCCGCCTCGGCCTCGGCTTTTTGCTGCGCTTCCAGTTGTTTTTGCGCTAAATATTTGGCGACGCCGGTAAGTTCTTCCGTCGTCTCCGCGGACTCGGCAACTTCAGGTTGCTTTTTATGGGACAGATATTTCTCGACACCGGTCGGTTCTTCGGTTTGGGGTGAAGTGTCTACGCCGTTTTTTTTGCGCAAATACTTCTCGACACTGGAGAGTCCCTCCGTTTCAGCTGGACTTGGCGTTGTTTGAGCGGAAGTGGCCTCTGTTGTTTGGCTCGGTTCTTGACGGTATACCGAAGGATCATAATAGCCGTTGGCATCGGGGAGTTTTATTCCAGTCAGGCTGAGTATTTTGTCTATAAAGTTTTTGGCCATGTAAGCACCTATTTTTTGTTTTAATTGTCATTGCTTTCTATACACGACAAAAAATCTTAATAATTTGTCATAAATTGGTTCTCATGGGGAATTATGATTTCTTGTGGAGGATGGGTTTCGCTATCGCTTCTGCCCATCCTACCATCATCTCCATGAACCATTGGGTAAATTTTTATCGTGTACAGAGGTCATTGCTTTAAGTTTTCAGAGCTCTACGGCTGAAAAATTAAAAAATCGTTTAGGTCCTAAGCATAACCTAATCGCTTGACGATGTTAAACGAGAATGAACTCTGTGCTTAAAGGAGAAGAAATAAAGCGGCTGATTTATAGGCTTTTTCAGACACGCAGGAAGGCGCGATCCTAAGGGCTAAAAGATCGCTAATCGAACGCCTGGGCGTCGATGAAAACCGATCAAAGCTATGATGCCTTGCGACAACAAGGCATTGATCTGGTTTTCGGTTAACACTCTTTCCGTTCCGGGTTGCAGCCGCGGTTCTCCATCCTGTTCGAAGCTGAAGGCCGGTATGTCGTCGAAATAAAAACGCGCTTCTTCCTGTTTCAATTGGTTTCTTATCAGTACGCGCGCGCATAGGAATGCCGGGTTCCCCCAAAGCAATTCATGCGTTTGGGGAAGATTCGGACATTCTTCAAAAGAAAATGTGTCCAGCGGCTCACGTTTGTCGCCATAAGGCAATCTCAGCAAATAACGCGGACAGCTGAGCAAGACGTCTTTTGCGCCGACTGGCTTGATTTCCGGATCAGTGGCGATGGCGAGATCAAGCAAAGAAGGGGCGGTTGAACCCAGATAGCTGCCCGCGCAGGCTTTTGCCAAGCGGCTACAGTATTGCATCAGGTCTTGGTCATCTTCACTGTCGGAAAAATAATGATCGCCGACCAATAAAATATCGCCATAGTCAGCAATAGAGTGGGCGTGTTGCAGCAAGCGCTGTTCGAATGCCGAACCCTTGTCATGTCTCAGTTCGGCCAATAATTCGGCCTGATCGATATCGACCAGAAAAAAATCATGTTCGTCGCCGCCTTCTTCATTAATCAGCCCTTCGGTGGCGCGCCAAAGCGCTTCCAGACGTTGAAAGTCCTGCCGGTGCAACAATGTGCGTAAGAGTTCACTGCTTATGGCGTCGATTTCGGAAGTCAAGACCTGAAGCTGGGGGGAGGCGTCTTCCTGGACATAAGGGGAGACGATCCGCTCAATCAGATGATCCACCGAATCCTGGCGGGCGCCAGTCTTTTTAGGCTTGTCGCCTAACAGGCGCTGCAGCGTGTCCTGCTGACTTTCCTTCGCCTCATTAGTTTGAATAGGCGCGTCGCTGTTTGTTTCAGCACGATAATAAGCCTGTATGGCCGCCGACGCTTGCGCGGCAAGAGCCGGCTCGTTTAGCTTCTTTTTTAATCTCTGCCAATCAGAGAGTAAGCGGACTTTTTCCAACCAGCTATCGGGATGAAAATCGTCGATTGTCTCGAATGTCAGCGATGCTGTAGGGTCGATTGCAAGCGTCGGCTTGATCAGTGTCATCACCTGCTCGAAATTATCGATGTCGATTTTCCTGATCTTCCGTTGCGCCGGTGTATCTTGTTGCCGGCCGGAGAAGTTTCCCAGGACATAAATCAGCAAGCCGTTGTCATGGCCGCGTTCATGCGCCGGTTTTTGGGTATTGAAACCCAAGGTAAAATCGATTCTGGCTGACATCTATCTCCCCCTTAATCCTGATATTTCGTGAAGGAAATGGAGTTTCTGGAAAATCGGGCGAAGACGGTTGGACAAACATCACGAATGCCATAGCAAGCTATGGCTTGAGCGATTTTGTTCAAGATTCGAAGGCCGATTGTTCAGAAAACCATTCAGGTTCAAACTGTACCAGAAAAATATCGACCCTCTTAATCTTAATGCTTATTTCAAAATGGCTATTAACTTACCTCAGGTTGTTTCCTGTCAGGTAGGATATGCTGAACTGCGTGAAGCGCATCAAAAACCGGTGCGCTTCCTATCGTCAGCACACCCTACCCACATCGGTGAGATGGATCACGCGCAGCGGATCGTAGGGCGGCTTCGCGAAGCAAGCCGCCAAACCCCTTGGAAAGGAGAGGGGTCAATATCGTCATCATTTCTTCACATTATCGACATGTAGGCCGCATTCTTTTTTGTGGTCGGATTCCCACCACCAGCGTCCGGAACGTTCGTGTTGATTAGGCAGCACCGGGCGGGTGCAAGGCTCGCAACCGATGCTGGTAAAGCCTTTTTCATGCAGTTCGTTATAAGGCACCTGATAGGCTTCGATGTAATCCCAAACCTGTGCGGAGCTCCAGTTTGCCAACGGGTTAAACTTGATCAGTTTTTTATCGTCAGTTGAAAAAGCGCTGTCTAACTGAACTTTCGGCAAATCGGAGCGTGTGTCCAGGCTCTGGTCTTTACGTTGGCCGGTGATCCAGGCATCCAATTGCGCCAGTTTACGCCGCAACGGTTCGACCTTACGTATGCCGCAGCATTCCTGATGACCGTCTTCGTAAAAACTGAACAATCCTTTGTTTTTGACCAGTTCATCCAACTTTTCCCTGTCCGGCGTCAGCACCTCGATGTCGATCTTATAGTGCTTCCTGACTTTTTCGATAAAGCGGTAAGTTTCCGGATGCAGGCGTCCGGTATCTAACGTGAAAACCTGGATATCCGGACGAATTTTCAGGGCCATATCGATCAATACGACATCTTCCGCGCCGCTGAAGGAGATGGCGATATTATCGAAATTTTCCAATGCCGTTCTCAGGATGATGCGAGGATTCTTTTGCTGTAATTCATTTTGCGCTTTTGTTAGGTCGAATGCTGTCATGATGTGTGGTGGCTATTATTTTTGGGCGAAATAATTCTGTAAGAATTGTTCGAAGCTCATTTCGTTATTTGACTCGATTTCCCGTTGTTTGCGATGCGAAACGCTGGCCAGTTCCTCGAAGCGGCGGCAGGTTTCTTCGGCCAGTTTTTTATCGCTGAAATATCTCTGGTGTTCGGCCGAGGTGTCTAAGCCGAAGCGACCAAAGGGTTGTCGTTTGTTTCTCATTTCCGCCAGAATCTTGGCCGACGGAGTCTGGTCGGGGTTGTCGACCAATGTCCGTTGTTGCGCCAGCGCCCGCCGATAAGGCTGGTCCGGCTGTTGTTGGTCGAGAATGTCGCAGATCGGCTCCATGTCGTGCAGGATCTGTGTGGCCCAGTCTTGCAATGCTATAGTCCTGCCGACGTTAGTCAGTTCGACGCCGGGTTTTCTGCCTTCGTGGGCGACGGTCAGTTGGTTGCGGTTGTTGATTTGGCGTTCTTCCTCGGCCAGCAAAGGACTGTCCTGCAGTAGACAGTGAAGCAGAAACGCTTCCAGGAAGTGGCTTTTTTCTTCATCGATGCCGATCGGATTGAACAAGTCCAGATCCAATGAGCGAATCTCGACATAACGCACGCCGCGGCGTTTTAACGCCAGCGTCGGTTTTTCGCCGGAGTCGGTAATCTGTTTCGGACGAATGATGCTGTAAAACTCGTTTTCAATCTGTAGAATATTGGCGTTCAGTTGATGATACTCCCGATTTCTGACGCCGAATTTTTGATATTCAGGATAGGGAGTTGCAATGGCGGCGCTGAGACTGTCGACATAGCCTATCAATGAATTGTAGTCGATCTTAAGATCGGCTTGATTCTTACTCTTATAGCCGATGTCGCTCATGCGTAATGAGGTCGCATAGGGGTGATAGAGCGTATAACGATCAAACTCATCGAACTGGGCCATCAGATGCGGACGACTCTTGAAAAAACTTTTGCAGATCGCCGGGGAGGCGCCGAATAAATATAGAATCAACCAGCCCTGGCGGAGAAAGTTGCGGACCAGGCCGAAGTAGGCGTCGGAAATAAAGGCTTCCTGCGTTAACGTGGAGCCGCTATGCTGATGCAGCAGTGGCCACAGGGCGTCGGGCGCCGAATAATTGAAATGTATGCCGGCAATCGCCTGCATGGTGCGGCCGTAACGGTGCCATAGGCCGACCCGGTAAATATGTTTCATCTTGCCGATATTGGATGCGCCGTATTCTGCGATACGTATGCTTTCATCGCCATCGATGCCGCAGGGCATGCTGGCGGCGAGCAGCATTTCGCCGTCCAGGCGATCGTAGACAAATTGATGAATATCTCGCAAGAAGTCCAATGATTTCCTGATATCGGCGAACGGCGGCGTGATAAATTCCAGCAGCGCTTCCGAGTAATCGGTGGTGATATGCGGATGCGTTAATGCCGATCCCAGAACGGCAGGATGATCGGTTTGGGCGATCATCCCGTCCGCGGAAATGCGCAAGCTTTCTTTTTCAATCCCCTTTAATCCGCTGCTTAATAAATGCTGCTGTTGCTTATCGAGTATATATTGCAGTCGTGATGGATATTGCTGTGAGTGCTTATTCATTAAAGAGGGCCTAACAGCCCGATAGTCCTGATATAATCTTGCTATTATAAAGGTTCGGATAGATTTGAGAAACATTAGCAATAAAGTGACGGAGTGGGTCGTGCCTCAAACACCGTTGGAAACACTGAATTCGTTATTCGGTTACGAAAGCTTTAGAGGGCAGCAGCAACAGATCATAGAGCAAGTGATCGACGGTCAGGATGTCCTGGTGTTGATGCCGACCGGCGGCGGAAAATCTTTGTGTTATCAGATTCCTGCATTGGTCATGGACGGTGTCGGCATCGTCGTATCGCCGTTGATCGCATTGATGCAGGATCAGGTTAGCGCCTTGCATCAGCTAGGCGTCAGGGCGGCGTTCCTAAACTCGACGCTCAGTTTTGACGAGGCGCGCCGGGTCGAGCAGGATCTGCTGAACGGCGAGCTGGACTTGCTCTATATCGCGCCGGAGCGCTTGACTGGCGAACGCACTCAGGCATTGTTCGCCCGCCTCAAAATCGCCTTGTTTGCGATCGATGAGGCGCACTGCGTTTCCCAATGGGGACATGATTTCCGCGCCGATTATTTGCAGCTATCCCTGTTGCATCAGCAATTTCCGGACGTGCCGCGCATTGCTCTGACCGCAACCGCCGATGAAAGAACCCGCCAGGAAATCATCAAACGCTTGGCCTTGGAGCAGGCCCAGGTGTTCATCAGCGGCTTCGACCGGCCCAATATTCGTTACCGCATCATCCAAAAGCAAAACGCCCGTCAGCAGTTGCTCGGCTTTATTCGCGCAGAACATCCGGGCGATGCCGGCATCGTTTATTGTTTGTCGCGCAAGAAGGTCGAGGAGACGGCGAAATGGCTGAATGACAAGGGGGTTAACGCCTTACCTTATCATGCCGGCATGAGCCATGAACTGCGGCAAAGTCATCAGCACCGCTTTCTGATGGAAGAAGGCCTGGTCATCGTCGCCACGATCGCCTTCGGCATGGGCATCGACAAGCCGAATGTGCGCTTTGTCGCCCATCTGGATCTGCCGAAGAGCATCGAAGCTTATTATCAGGAAACCGGCCGGGCCGGACGCGACGGTCTGCCGGCCAATGCCTGGATGGCTTACGGCTTGCAGGATGTGATTACGTTGCGACAGATGTTGGCCGGTTCCAATGCCGATGAGCTGCATAAACGGGTCGAATATCACAAATTGGATGCGATGTTGGCTTTGTGCGAATCGATCGGTTGCCGGCGTCAAACCCTGCTGGCTTATTTCGGCGATGAATTGCAGCAAGGCTGCGGTAACTGCGACACCTGTCTGGAGCCGGTGGAGACATGGGATGGCACGGTCGCCGCGCAACAGGCTTTGTCGTGCATTTATCGCACCGGTCAACGCTTCGGCGCGACCTATCTGATTAGCGTGCTGCTGGGCAAGGCCGACGACAGAATGCGCAGTTTCGGTCACGACAAACAATCCACTTTCGGCATCGGCCAAAGCCTGGGAGAAAAACAATGGCGCTCGGTGTTTCGGCAGTTGGTCGCCAAGGGTTTGGTGGAGATCGATTTTGAGGGCTATGGCGCGTTCAAGCTGACCGAAACGTGCCGGCCGGTGTTGCGAGGCGAACAAACCCTGATGCTGCGCAAAGACAGCCTGCCGGAAAAAACAAAACGCAGCAAGGCGGAAAGCCGGGAGTTCGGCAATCAGCAAGATCAGTTGTTATGGAATGCATTAAGGGCTAAACGCCGGGAAATCGCCGATGAACAAGATGTTCCGCCCTATGTGATTTTTCATGACGCCACGCTGATGGAGATGTTGGAGAAAAAACCGATCAATCATCAGCAGCTGGCGCAGATTTCCGGGGTCGGCGAACGTAAGCTTGAATTGTATGGCGACGACTTTCTCGCCGTGATCGATGAATTCCGCGACCAGCAGGGCGACGAATTGAACGATACCGTCGCCGCAAGCGTGGCGTTGTTCCGGCTCGGTTATACGGTGGAGCAGGTGGCGCGGCAACGCGAGCTTAAAGCCGACACCGTCTACAATCATCTCGCCCATGCGCTGGAAGACGGGGCGGTGATGCTGGCCGATGTCATGGACATGCCGGAACAGGAGCTCCGAAGGGTGGAGGCCGCATTTTTGGATTTGCCGGAGGATAAGAAAAATGCGCTGAAACCGGTATATGAACAGTTCGAGGGTGCCTACAGCTACAATATACTGCGCTGCATCCGGGCCAATTTGCAGCGCTAGTACTCAGTCATGTTATATATCACGGAAACTCGGCAGGCGTCAGCAATTCCCAATTTGCGAACAGAAAAGGGGACAGAGAAAAGGGGACAGGCTACTTTTACTCGGACAGGCTACTTTTACTCGGATACTCAGCAGGCGTCGGCAATTCCCAGTTTGAGCATTTTTGCTGTGTTTAGGGCACAGGGTGTGTCTGTCGAGGAGCGCCGTAGACCCATCCTTGGGGGCTTGACGGCAGCATCCTTGCTGCCGACATCCTCGCCAAACACACCCCATGCCCTTTTTGAGCTCCAAACAGAGAAAAGGGGACAGGCTACTTTTCTCAGTCATGTCATATATGACGGGTACTCGAAGGCGCCGGCAATTCCTAGTTTGAACATTTTTGCTGTGTTTACCAGAGTTCGGGTTAAGAAGCGAGCCGGTATCAGGTAGCGCTTCCAGAAGACGCCGTGAATACGTCCATGTAGGCTTGAGCGCCGCCTCCATGCCGCGCACACTTCTTCCAGAGCGACCTGATACCGTCTTAACCCTTTGGGAGGAAAAGGGGACAAGGAAAAGGGGATAGGCTACTTTTACTCAGGTACTTTTACTCGGATACTCGGCAGGCGCCGGCAATTCTCAGTTTGAGCATTTTTGCTGCATTTACCTGAGTTAGGGTTAAGAAGTCAGCCGGTATCAGGTAGCGTTTCCAGAAGACGCCGTTCACCCACCTACATTCACAATTGCCGACAGCATAAGATTGACTATGTACTAGCCTGCATCATCTGCGTTTGATGGGGTAGGCATCACATATGTCCGCGTTTCCGCAATAGTTTGTTGACTTCGTCGAGGCTGGGAATCGATGCCGCGGCTCCCTCCCGAGTGACGCTGATCGAGGCCGCGATGTTGGCCAGTTCGCAGGCCCGAATCAAATCCAATCCCGACAATAATCCCGCCGCGATTCCGCCGATGAAGGTGTCGCCGGCCCCTGTCGTGTCGACTGCGCTGACAGGGCGGGCGGCGATAGCATGTTTTTGGCCGGCTTGGACCAGCCGCGCGCCCTTATCGCCCAACGTCACGATGATCGTACCGTAGTCTTCTTGATGGAGTCGCGCGGCGCCGTTGAAGATCGTGTCGTCCTTATGGACGTCGATCTCGCGGCCCGATAAGGCGGCCAGCTCATGCTCGTTGACCACGATCAGGTCGGTCGAATTCCTGATGTCGGCGTTGATTGTTCGGACTGGCGTCGGATTCAGTATCGTCATCGCGCCGACAGCCTTGGCCTTGTTGAAGGTTTTTTCGATCACGGTGTCCGGTATCTCGAATTGCGCCAGCACGATATCGCCTTGCTCGATCGTCAACTCATCGATAAAGCCATCGTCCCACAGCGCATTGGCGCCGGGAACGACGACGATTGAATTGTCGGCGCTGTCCGCGACCGTGATGAAGGCGGCGCCGGTCGCAGTGTTTTCCAGTTGTCGCACGCCTGATATGTCGATGCCTTGCTGCTGTTGAAAGGCCAGTAATTGCCCTCCGAAGGCGTCGTCGCCCAGACGGCCGATCATCAAGGTCTCACTGCCCAGGCGCTTGCAGGAAACCGCCTGGTTCGAGCCTTTGCCGCCGGGGAAATATTTGACCTCGCGGCCGAAGATCGTCTCCCCAGTCTTCGGATGGTCTTGAACGAAGGCGACGATGTCCATGTTGATGCTGCCGACGACGATGGCTTTATTCATAACAGCCAGACTCCACTCTTATCTATTCACGGGAAGGAGGCTATGCGTAGACCAATTCCTGTTGCTGCTCGCTAAACCGGTATTTGTGCTGCAAACAGTGGTCCAGCCATTTTTGCAGAAAATAGTTCAGGCGCCATTTGTAGTCCATGATCTCCTGGGTCTGCGACGGGCAGCGGTAAACCTTGTGGACGTCGTGGCGGGCGTGGTCGCGCAACACTTCGGCCAATTGCGCGTCCAGATAAAGCCGAATCTTGACGGCCGGCTCCATGAATTCTTCCAGTTGATGATTGAAGCAATGGCTCAGTTCTATCGTCATCGTGTAAGGATTGTGTTCCAGCACGTTCAGGTGCAAGGCCGGTTGATTGCCGGTATAGCCGGTCGCTTTTTTATCAAAGCGCTCCAAGTTCGGAATCAGACGGAACAACTTTTGGTAATTGGATTCGCAAAGCTTTTCCAAACACAGCGAGGTATTGACGGGATGCACCAAACTCATATCAGTTCTCCCGGTAGCAGGCGCTGGCGCTGGCCGTTTCCCATAACACGACTTGATCGACATTGAAGCCCTGCTGTTGCAGATAGCGATAGATCATTTTGCTTAACACTTCGGCGGTGGGATGTTCGTCAAGCGTCATGAAGCGTTCGTTATTGGCTTCCAATGCCGGGATGATCGGGTCGTCCTTGTGCAGCAGGAAATTGTGGTCCAGGTTTTCATCGACATAGCGTTCGACGCTATCCTTGATGTCGGAAAAGTCGCAAACCATGGCCTGTTCGTTCAGCTGTTCTTGTTTGATGGAAATAGACGCCTTGACGCTATGGCCGTGCAGATTTCGGCATTTGCCGGGATGATGCATCAAACGGTGGCCGTAGCAGAAATAGACTTCCTTGGTGATGATATACATAGTTAATTGTTCCCCGGTTTCCGGAAAGAAAGGGGAATACCTGTTAATTCCCCTTGATACTCTTGATAGTCGCGGCGATTTCGTAGTTGTTGACGTCCATTTCGGTGCAGCGAACCACCTTGATGAAGGCCGTCATCGGCGGGGTGACAGATTTTTTCGGTAAAACGCTGACTTCCATTGCGGCGCCCTCGTTAAACGGGCTTTCCGTGATAAATGATAAGCCTGCGCCACTGATCGATGTGCAACGTCCGGTTTGGACTTCGTCGGAATCTGCTAATTTATAGGTGATGTCACAATCAACATCCATCCGAATATAACTACGTTTCTCATCATATTCCAGCATCTGTTTCCCCTGGCGTTATGCCTTAGTTGAACTATCAAAATTCAATAACAGAGAGTTTACTATAAAAATAGTAACAATAGTTTATCAAACTACTGGGTCAGCAGGGCTACCTCATTAAATGAATGAGTGGCAAAACAGAAAATTAACAACAAATACGCCAGGCAGGATGATATGGACTCCTCTCCTTTCCGCTGCGCGTGATCCACCTCACGGATGTGGGTAGGGTGTGCTGACGATAGGAAGCGCACCGGTTTTTGATGCGCTTCGCGCAGTTCAGCGCATCCGAAGGCAAGGCTGCATTGGCATCGTAACCGTAGGGTGGATTCGCCGCCAGGCAATCCGCCTGGATACGCACAACGGCTAATTTTGCCTCCGGTGCAGGTTTTGGTGGCTTGCTTCGCGAAGCCACCCTACGCGAAGCCGCCCTACGATGCGGTAGGGTGTGCTGACGATAGGAAGCGCACCGGTTTTTGATGCGCTTCGCGCAGTTCAGCGCATCCGAAGGCAAGACGGTGCTTTGCGTAGGAGCGCCGCAAGTAGTCGCATGCCGCTATGCGGAATGCAGGTCAACGAGGTCCTGAACGATTCCGACCGTGACTAGAGTAAGTTAAACGTTCGGGGCGGGTTAAATAACCCACCCCGCCCAGAAAATCCGTTATCCCCAAAGATTCCTTGAAATCGGCAAATTGATAGAGATAAAAGCGCGCGGATACCTTCATCAAGAGGCCGAATATATGGCGGCAATCTCGATCTCTGTTGGAAACATCATTTTTGAACAATCTTGGCTTGCAATTGGGGAGGAGTCCAAATATGGAAATTGCTGTTATCGAGCTGAAAATTCTTGCCGTTTAAATACGAATTAATGTGCTAATCGCTGGCTATTAACGTCAATTTATGTAATATTTCACAGATTTTTTCAGTAAGAAACACTTACCACATTCAGGAATAGTTTAATGAGCAAGTCCATTGTCCTTACCGGCATTACCACCACAGGAACCCCCCATTTAGGCAACTACGCGGGCGCTATCCGACCGGCTATCGCCGCCAGTAAAAATGATGATGTCAGGCCTTTCTACTTTCTTGCCGATTATCACGCCCTGATCAAATGCAACGAACCGGAGCGGGTTAAGCAGTCCAGTCGTGAAATCGCCGCCACTTGGCTGGCGTTAGGGCTGGATACCTCCAATGCGGTCTTCTATCGTCAATCCGATGTGCCGGAGATCATGGAGCTGACCTGGATGCTGACCTGCGTTACTGCGAAAGGCCTGATGAACCGAGCTCACGCCTACAAGGCGGCGGTCGCGGAAAATGAAGAGGCCGGCGGCAACGACCCGGATAAAGGCATCAATATGGGGCTGTTCAGTTACCCGATCCTGATGGCGGCCGATATTCTGATGTTCAATGCCGATAAGGTCCCGGTCGGCAAGGATCAGATTCAGCATATCGAAATGGCGAGGGACATTGCCAGTCGCTTCAATCATCTTTATGGCGAGCATTTTACCCTGCCGGAAGCGGTGGTCGATGACAACGCCGCAACCCTGTTGGGCCTCGATGGCCGTAAAATGAGTAAGAGTTACAACAATACGATTCCGTTGTTTGAAAAGGAAAAGAAATTCAGAAAATTGATCAATAAGATCAAAACCAACTCGCTGGAGCCTGGCGAGCCGAAAGATCCGGAAGGCTGCACCTTGTTCGGCATCTACCAGGCCTTCGCTACACCGGCTGAAGTGGAGGCGGTTCGTCAGCAATATGCCGAAGGCATCGCTTGGGGAGAAATGAAAAAAATATTATTTGAAAAAATCAACGACGAAATCACCCCGGCTCGCGAACGTTACGAGGCCCTGTTGGAGGCGCCCGAACATATCGAAGAGCAATTGCAGGAAGGGGCGAAAAAAGCCCGCGAAATCAGCAAGCCCTTCATTCAGGAATTGCGTGAAGCAGTCGGTATTTCCAAAATTTCTCTTTGAACCACATGACTTTTGGCGCTTGCTTGGTTCAGGCATTCGAATTGGCCAATAAGAGACCGGCGCTGTGGTTGGGCTGTGTGTTGCTGATGGCTTTACTGCTGGGGTTGGAGCGTATTTCGTTGATGCTGGGTATCCTGACTTCCGTTTCCTGTCTCTTCGTCGGTGTCGGCATCGTCGCGGCGATCGACCGGGATGAACCGCTGAATTTGGCCGCTGTCATCAGCCGTCATATCGGACCGGCGTTGTTGTGGGCGGCCGTCATCATGCTGTGTTGGTTCGTGTTCAGGGTCGTCGCTAATCTCAATGCCGGCGAAAGCGAAAAAATCGTCCGCTTCTTCTTCGCCTGGGAATTGACGCCGGAGAATCTGGCCGGCAAGACCTTGCGTCAGTTAATACTATGGCTTTATTCGTCGGCCATCGTTGCGTTGATCTTCGTGTTGTTGATGATAAACAGCTTTGCCAGCTGGTTCAGTTATCCGTTGATGATGTTTCGGCGCTGCGGATGGAGCGAAGCTAGAGAGCTCGGACGACGAGCCTTTAATGAGAACGCCGGGGCGATGTATAAGCTGAACGCTTTCTTGTTGCTGTGCGCTCTTATCGGCATGGGTTTGGTTCCGCTGCTGACACCGCTGTTTTACATGCTGGTTTCGACGCTGATGTATGTGTCCTATCGTCAAGTTTTCGCGCCTCGCTAGTTATGGATGGAGGATGGGCTGACGGTAAGAAAGTCGGTCAAACCGCGCTCTGCAGCCCTTTAATACAATCGTAATGTTAAATATCTATGAATGACTTTATCCCCGGGCAACGGTGGATCAGTAATACCGAATCGGAACTGGGCTTGGGCCTGATTCTGGATGCCGACTATAACCGCGTCACCGTTTTGTTTCTGGCGACCGGAGACCGCCGCGTTTACGCCAGGGATAATGCGCCGCTGACCCGGGTCAGATTTGCCGTCGGCGACGTGATCGAGTCGGCCGATCATATCAGTATGACTGTGCAAGATCTGCTGGAACAGGACGGCATGATCACCTATCTGGGCGCCGACGAAAATGGCAAGCCGGTGCGCATCGATGAGATGGAGCTGAATCATCATATTCAATTCAATAAGCCGCAGGACCGCTTGTTTACAGGCCAGTTCGACCCGACCGGTTGGTTTCTGCTGCGCTACGAGACCTGGCGTCGTCAGCGGCAGTTTCAGCAATCGGAAGTGAAAGGGCTGCGGGGCGCGCGCATCGCACTGATAGCGCATCAGCTCTACATTGCCCATGAGGTCGCTAAACGCAGCGCTCCCCGCGTCATGCTGGCCGATGAAGTTGGACTGGGCAAAACCATCGAAGCCGGATTGATTCTGCATCACCGCTTACTGAACGGCCTTAGCCAGCGGGTACTGATTATCGTACCGGACAGCTTGATGCATCAGTGGCTGGTGGAAATGCTCCGGCGTTTCAATTTACGCTTCAGTCTTTTCGATGAGGAGCGTTGCGTCGAAACTCATGAAGACAATCCGTTTTTAAGCGAACAATGGGTGTTGTGCGGTCAGAATTTTTTTGCCGCCTATCCGCAGCGCCAGCAGCAGGCTCTGGAAGCCGGTTGGGATATCGTCGTGGTCGATGAAGCGCATCACTTGGAATGGAACGAGCAGTCGCCGAGTGCTGAATATCTGTTCGTCGAAGGCTTGGCTGAAGAAACGCCCGGCTTGATTTTATTGACCGCGACGCCGGAACAACTGGGCCAGGAAAGCCACTTCGCCCGTTTGCGTCTGCTCGATCCCGACCGCTTTTACTCGTTCGATAGATTCATGGAAGAGGAAAAAACGTTTGCGCCGGTCGCGGAAATTGCCAACTTATTGATCGCCGGTGAAGTCTTAGGTGTAGACGACCGGCGTAAGCTGAACGGCCTGCTGCAGCAGGACCATGTCGAAAAATTGCTGGACAAGGTCAACGATCTTCAGCAGGCGACACCGGTACGCGAGGAACTGATCAAACTGTTGCTGGATCACCATGGCACCAGCCGGATTCTGTTCAGAAATTCGCGTCACACGGTCAAGGGGTTTCCCGAACGTCAGTGCCATGCCTATCCTTTGCAGGGCGATGCGCGCCCGGATGATCTGCAACAGGATCCTTATTTCAATTGGCTGGTCGGCCAATTACAGGCGCTGGGCGATGATAAGACTTTGTTGATCTGTCAGCAGGCGGAGACCGTTATCCAGCTGGAGCAATTGTTGAAAAATCGTCATGGCATTGCAGCGGCGGTCTTTCATGAAGGCATGAGCATCGTCGAACGGGACCGGGCAGCCGCCTATTTCGCCGACGAGGAAAGCCACGCGCGCTTGTTGATTTGTTCGGAAATCGGCAGCGAAGGCCGTAACTTCCAGTTTCTGCATCATCTGATTTTGTTCGATTTGCCCGACAATCCGGATTTACTGCAACAGCGTATCGGCCGACTGGACCGAATCGGACAGCAACATGTCATCCAGATTCATATACCTTATCTGGAAAATAGCCGTCAGCAGGTTTTGTTTCGCTGGTATGACGAAGGATTGAATGCGTTCAGGCATAACTGCGCCGGCGCCTCACAAGTCTTGCAGCTGCTGGGTGATCAATTTAGCCAAGCGCTGCACAGTCAGGATCCGCACATTATCGACGCGTTTATCGATAAAACCCGAGAGCTCAATGCCCGCATCGAACAGGAATTGCAGCAAGGTCGTGATCAGTTGTTGGAGCTAAATTCCTGTCGCCCGGAAGCAGCGGCGCAATTGATCGGACAGTTGGAAAGCCGGGAACAGGACGACAGTCTATGGGATTATATGGAAGCTATGTTCGATTGTTATGGCGTCGATGTGGAGTTTCATTCTCAGAATTGTCACATACTCTGGCCCAGCGAAAGCTTGCGCATCGATCATTTCCCGATGTTGCAGGATGACGGTCTGACCGTCACGACGAGTCGCGAGGTCGCGCTGGCGCGCGAAGATATGCAATTTTTGACCGCCGAACATCCGCTGGTGACGGCGGCGATGGATTTGGTATTATCCAGCGAAACCGGCAACGCCGCGGTCAGCGTGATCCAGCATCCGCGGCTGAAGGCCGCCCAGTTTCTATTGGAAATGCTGTTTGTCGTCGAGTGCAGTGCGCCCTCCGAGTTGCAGATCGGCCGTTTTTTACCGCCTACGCCGATTAGAGTGTTGATCGACCAGAATAAAAAAGATCTGACCGAGCTGATCAGTCATCAGAGCATGATCGAAACCGGAGAAAAATTCGATAAGGCGCAGATCGTCGGTTTCCTGAATCATCAACGCCAACTTGTGCTCGATATGATCAAGGTGGCCGAGCAGGATGCCCGCCTGCAAATGCAGAACCTGGTCGCCAACGCAGGGCAGGAAATGCTCGCGGCGTTGACCGGGGAAATCAAACGGCTGGTCAGGCTGAAAAAGGTCAATCCGGGCATCAGGGAACAGGAAATCGAGCAGTTGAAGGAAAAGCTGCTGCTGTCCCATGAAAATATTCAGGCGGCACA
The DNA here is from genome assembly GCF_030717995.2 of Methylomarinum sp. Ch1-1. NCBI lineage: Bacteria > Pseudomonadati > Pseudomonadota > Gammaproteobacteria > Methylococcales > Methylococcaceae > Methylomarinum > Methylomarinum roseum. The sequence continues at coordinate 1,656,137 of NZ_CP157743.1, forward strand.
GCTGAAGCTGGATGCGGTCCGTTTTGTCATTACCAATTAGACTGCCGCGGAATTGCTATGGCGCAGTGGTGCGGCGGTAAATTACTCTGTGACTTTGCGCCTTAGCGCTTCATATAACAATCTCTGATAAAAAACTACGCTGAGGTCTTACTCGGCGCAACCTAATTCCCATATGTCATTCGATCAATTAGACTTATCCCCAGCACTGTTGCAGGCCATCGCCGAGCAGGGCTATCAGCAGCCGACGCCGGTGCAGGAACAGGCCATTCCGGTGATATTGCAAGGGCGCGATATCTTGGCCGGCGCACAAACCGGCACCGGCAAGACCGCCGGTTTCACCCTACCTTTATTGCAACGATTGCTGAATCAGCCGCAACCGCGCAAACCGCGGTCGCCGCGCGCCCTGATACTGGCGCCCACTCGCGAATTGGCGATGCAGGTCTATCAAAGCGTCAGAACTTATGGCAAGCATGCCCCGTTATTTGCCGAAGTAGTGTTCGGCGGCGTCAACATCAACACCCAGATTAAGCGTCTGCAGCGCGGCGCCGATATTTTGGTCGCCACCCCCGGACGCTTGCTGGATTTGCTTTATCAGAAAAAGGTCGACTTAGCACAGATACAGTTGCTGGTGCTGGATGAAGCCGACCGCATGTTGGATATGGGCTTTATCAAAGATATCCGCAAAATTATCGATGGCTTGCCGGCGCGTAGGCAGAATCTGTTGTTTTCGGCGACCTATTCAAAAGAAATCAAAGTCTTGGCCGAACAAATTCTACATGATCCGGTCGAAGTGGCTGTCGCCCGGGAAAATGTGGCCGCCGATACTGTTTCGCAACGCATATACGCGATTAAGAAAGAATATAAACGCGAATTGCTTTCCTGGCTGATTGGCCATGGTAATTGGCAACAGGTTTTGGTGTTCGTCAGAACCAAGCATGGCGCCGACCGCTTGTGTCGGCAATTGATCAAGGATGGCATCCGCTGTCGGGCCTTGCATGGCGATAAAAGCCAGGCGGCCAGGAATCGTGCGCTGGAAGATTTCAAAAGCAATAAGATTACCGCATTAGTGGCGACCGATATCGCTGCCCGCGGTCTAGATATCGATCAATTGCCTCATGTCATCAATTTCGACCTGCCAACGGTGGCCGAGGACTATGTGCACAGGGTCGGCCGCACCGGTCGCGCGGGAGCCGAAGGCGAGGCGATCTCATTGGTTGCGCAGGAGGAGGCGCATTTACTGTACGCGATCGAGAAGCTGTTGGATAAAAAGATTCCTAGGGTCGCCGATACCGGTTATGAGCCGGTTTCATTGCAAGTCGAGAAGAAGGCGGCACAGGGACCCGGAAAAAGAAAACCCAAGCAGGGCAATGCCGTGAAAAAACGAACCGGACAGGGCAGAGACGGCCAAAAACGCAGTTTTAAGCGGCGACGACGAAAGCCGAAAGGTGAGAGCTGACGTTTTGTCTATCCGGCCCGGTGAGGGTGGGCAAATATCATTTAATTGAGCGCAATGATGGTTTTTAACCGTTCCGCTTTAGGCTGCGAGAAATAACGTGTTTAAGTTTCTACCCGGAATCCTGCTGATACAATTGGTCACCAGCGTTATGGTGGTGACCGCCATCAACTGGTCGGAAGATGTTCAGCTCACGGCCGTTATTGTGTTGTTTTGCCTGATCACCGGGCTATTGGCGGCGTTCTGGTTCGCCTATATTGCCCGCGATCTCTATAAAAACGATCTGCAAAAGATGCAGGAGCAGTACGCCCGGGAACGAGAAAAACTATTGCTCAACGCGGAACGGGAAAAGGCCGATATCGTTGCGGAAAGATCGAAATTACAGGAGCGGCACGCCCGGGAGCGGGAAAGAATATTGCTGGACGCCGAACGGGAAAAAGCCGGCATCGCATTGGAAAGTTATCGGAATCTGGAAAAAGAGATCAGAAAGGCGCATGGCAAAGCCAACTTGAAGGTCGGCGCCGCATTTGCCGTGGCGGCTGCGGCCGGCGGCGTGATGATATTCAGCCAATTGATCACCGTCGGCATGATGGTGTTGATCGCCTCGGGAAGCGGTTTGGCAGGTTATTTGGCCCGCGCCAGACATGAGCGCTTGTCGCGCAATAAACGCTTGTCCGCCGATGAAGTAAGATTATTGGAAAGCCAGTCCGTGATCTCGTCTCAGAGAGAACGCAAACGTTGATTAATGGCTGTTATCCCGTGACATTAATTCTCTGAGCATTTGTTTCTCTTCGTCGGTCAGTATATTGTGGTCTTTGAACGGTTGCGAGGGGGCTAATCTTCTGCGGCTTTTGAGACTGCGATTATTTGCTCTGCGGTCTTGCTGGCGTCTGTCATGTTGACGTCTGTCGTTGCAACGACGATCGTATTTCGGCCACAACAGGTTTTCCTGTTGAATTCTTCTGATCCATTCGGCGCTGCCGAATGGATATTCTACCGCTCGCCTTTCTTTAATGCGTCGTTCATGCTGGCGTCTGCTGGAATGTTGTCTGGAATCATCTGAGCTCATGACGTTAACAGGCCAAACAAAGAGGAAATGGTTAACAGTGTAGTCGATTTCTGTCAAGGTGTAATGTATTAGTAGGCTGTCGTCTCAGGAAGTTCCTAATGAACTTATAAAAATCTCAGTTCGGGGTAAAAGAATCGTATATTGCAAAGGGGTAAGACAGTATCAGGTCACTCTGGAAGAAGTGTGCGCCCAGCACCTAAATTCCATAGGCTAATGGCTGCGATAAATCATCTTCGTTTATTTAGTGCTGGGTGAGCGGCGTCTTCTGGAAGAGCTGCCTGATACAGGCTGGTTGCTTAACTCGAACTCAGGTTATAAAAGTTGACGGGATAATAAGGCGACATTTCCGCCTATGGCGGTGCTATTGACGGTGAGGGTTTGTTCCACTGAAAAGCGCTGTAAATAGGAGGGGCCTCCCGCTTTAGGACCGGTGCCGGACAGCCCCATGCCGCCGAACGGTTGGACGCCGACCACGGCGCCAATCATGTTGCGATTGACATAGACATTGCCGACTTTGACCTGTCGGTGTATGCGGTCGATGGTTTGTTGAATACGGCTTTGTATGCCTAAGGTCAGGCCGTAACCGCAGCGGTTAACACCCTCGATGACTTGTTGCAATTCCCCTTCACGGTAACGAATGACATGCAGTATCGGACCGAAAATTTCTTCTTCTAGCTGATTCAGTGATGTCAATTCGATCAGCGTCGGCGGGAAAAAGCTGCCTGCTGCACAGCAGGCAGGCAGATTTATTTGATAGAGCACTTCAGCATCTTCTCGTCGAGCTCGGACATGTTTTTCGAGGCGGTCGACCGCCTGTTGATCGATGACCGGGCCGATGTCGACTGCATAATCATTCGGGTCGCCGATCACCAGCTGTTTCATCGCGCCGGTCAACATCGCGATGACCTTATCGGCGATATCCTGTTGCAAATAGAGCACTCTTAAAGCGGAGCAGCGTTGACCGGCGCTGTTGAATGCCGAGACGATGGCGTCCTGAACAAGCTGTTCGCAGTGTGCGGAGCTGTCGGCAATCATGACATTCTGGCCGCCGGTTTCGGCGATCAGCGCTACGATGGCGGGAAGGGAGGACAATTGCCGGTTGATTAAGTTAGCGGTGGCGGTGGAACCGGTGAAAGCGACTCCGGCAATACGTGGATCGCTTAACAGGATTTTGCCGATCGTTGCGCCTTCGCCAGGCAGGAATTGCAAAACCTGGGTAGGGATGCCGGCTTGATGCAGCAATTGGATGCAAAACATCGCCGTCAATGATGTTTGCTGGGCGGGCTTGGCGATCACGGTATTGCCGGCCGCCAACGCGGCGCTGATTTGACCGACGAAGATGGCGATCGGGAAATTCCAGGGGCTGATGCAGGCAAACACGCCGCGGCCGTAATGCAGTAATCGATTCTGTTCACCGGCAGGACCGGGCAAGAGGATTGGTTGGCCGAAGGTATCCTCTGCGATGGCGGCATAATAGCGACAAAAATCGACCGCTTCACGCACTTCGTTGAGTGCATCTTTAACACTTCGGCCGCCTTCGCGTATGCATAGCGAGGCCAGTTCCATATGGTGATTTTCCAGCAGTTCGGCGGCTTGTTGCAGATAGAGTGCGCGCTTCTTCACCGGGCAAAGTCGCCATTCGCCGTAGGCGGCGGCCGCCGAATCGAGAGCCGCCTGTATCGCGGAATGATCCGCCATGGTCACTTCTCCCAGTCTGGTTTTCCGGTTCGCCGGGCTATAACTGACATATTTGACGCCGGATTGCGCTTGGCCGTTGATCAGTGGCGCGGCCTGCCAGCGGTGCTGGGCCAGCATCTCCAGTTCCTGTTGTAGGGATTGCAATTGCAATGGATCGGCTAGGTTCAGGCCGGCCGAATTCTGGCGTTGTTTGCCGAACAGGTCGCGGGGTAAAACGACAGCCGGCTTTTTCGCCGCTTGTGACCGATAAACCGTTACCGGGTCTTGGATCAACGTTTTGATTGCTGTGTTCGGATTTTCAAGCTGATTGATAAACGAGGTATTGGCGCCGTTTTCCAGCAGTCTTCTGACCAGATAAGGCAAGAGATCCCGATAGTCGCCGACCGGTGCATAGACGCGACAGTAAGGCGGCTGCCCTTTGCTGTCGAATAACTGTTGATACAAACGCTGCCCCATGCCCTGCAGGCGTTGGAATTCGAATTCGGTATTGCCTGCCAGTTGACTAATGGCGTAAACCGTGTGGGCGTTATGGGTGGCGAACTGGGAGTAAAATGCATGAGGGTTGGCCAGCATCAGTTCTGCGCAAGCCAGGTAAGAAATGTCGGTAGCCGATTTATGAGTAAAAACGGGGTAATCGCTCAAGCCGTTTTCCTGGGCGCGTTTGATCTCGCTGTCCCAATAGGCGCCTTTAACCAGTCTTAGCGGGATGCGTCTTTGTTTCGATTCGGCCAGCGCCGCCAGCCAGCATATCAGGGCATAGGCTCTTTTTTGATAAGCCTGAACCGCCAGGCCTAAACCCTGCCAGCCTTGCAGCTCGTCATGGCCGAACAGCGCCTGAAAAATCGTCAGCGACATATCCAGTCGTTCCGATTCTTCCGCATCGATCGTGATGCTAATATTCGCATCACGGGCTAGCCGGGCCAGTTCGAACAGTTTGTCGATCAGCTGTCGTTCCGCTTTTCGGTGCTGCAAAGGCTCGTAGCGCGGATAAAGCGCCGATAATTTAATCGATATGCCTGGATTACCGATGATGTCGTCGTGTTCGGACTGGCTCGCTAATGCGCTGATGGCCTTCAGATAAGCCTGAAAATAACGTTCCGCATCGGTTTCGGTCAAGGCCGCTTCGCCAAGCATATCGAACGAATAGCGATAATGATCGTCGGTCTGCTGTAAGGCGGTTTCGATATCTTCGGCGATGACAAACTGATGGGCCATCAGTTGCATGGCATGTTTGAGCGCCGAGCGGATCAGCGGCGCCCCCAGGCGAGACAGCATTCGTTCATAGACTTTGCCGGGGTTGCGCAAATGTTGTTCGAGGGCGCCGGCCAGTTGCAAGGCATGGTTGGAAAGGCTGATGAGCAAAGAGTGATCGCCTTGATTCCGCCACAAATGGGAGCTTAATTTATCCTGTAATAACAAGTCCTGGGTTTTGCGGTCGGGTATGCGTAATAGCGCCTCGGCAATACTCATCAGCACGAGGCCTTCGGCCGAATCGAGACGGTATTCGTGTAAAAAGGCTGCAATCAGCGATTGGTCTTCTTTGTTGCCGCGAATGGCTGCAATCAGTTTACCGGCGGCGCTTTCGACTTCGTGGGGACGGTAACGTGAAAGCCTGGCGCATAAACGAGCGACAGCAGCCTCTTCATCGTCGAGATAATGCTGATGGATGGCTAGGCGCAATGCCGAGAGTTCGTCGTTTGGCATGATTTCCCTCCTTATCGATAGGACCGGGAAAACGCTGAAAGTTTCGAACTGCCATCAATGCGGCGTCAAGTGAGGCTATTTCCAGAATAAGGCAGGCATCCGGCACCGGCACACAAACAAATCGCTTTGTAGGCTTGCAAAATATAGGCGCCGGGCGCATCATCGAAATCAGTCTTTATCCAAAAAAGCAGGAGGTTTCGTCATGACTGGTCCAGCCTCGCCGGCGGTTAATGCATGCCGGCATGCCGCGCAATACTTCATCACGATGTTGATGATACTGGTGTTAGGTAAACTGATTACCTGGGTGCCGGTTATGCAGCGCTTGCAAGTCCTCGATACCTTCACTGCCGCCGACGTTGTTTGGTTTGTCGCCAAGGCCGCCGCGTTGTTGGTATTTTATTTGTTTGCCCGCTATTCGATTAAGGCCGTCCCAAACAGTGGCGGGATGCTGTCTTTTGTCAAAGGCATTGCCGAACCGTTGACGGTCTTGGTGATCGTGATCATCGGACAGGCATTGCTCTGGCAATTGCTGGGCCCATTTGTCGATGCCGACGGCAGGACGTTTTACTACAGCGCCGCCATCGTTTTGATCTTGGCAATCAGTGTCTGGCTGATATTAAGCGCTTATCGCGATGCACTGTATTTAGTCGATTCGACAAAGAAAGTGAGCGGCTTTTTGTCGCGCTTTGTCCCGAATCAACGTGTCATCTGCAATCAATGCGATGCGGAGATTGACGCCAATGCCAATTATTGTAGTCAATGCGGTCATAAAATAGCGGAATCGTCCCATTGTTCCGAATGTGGCGGCGTTTTGACGGCGACGCAGCCATTCTGTCCGCATTGCGGCGCCGAGGTTAATTGGGATGAAAAATAAGTGATTCTCGGTCGGCATGTTTGCAATGCCGACCGAGACAGGCATGATGCTCGCTCGGGAGTTTGTGGGGTGTAAGGCTTAGGCGTAGAAGTTTCTGACAAACGATCTGATAAACAAGTTTGCCGGTTGCGATTGTTGTTCACTAAAGCGGTCGAACAAATCCACTCCTTCAAAAGTGGAGAGAAACGCATAGGCCCCATAGCCGGTCACGGATAAAAACTCCTCATTGAGCATGTCGATAAAATTCATCCGTTCGATAGCTAGTTTATTCATGACTAAATCCTCCTTATTGATTGCTGATGAATAAAAGAATAATGATTTTGCGCAAGCATACTGCGAACTAATCGTGAAAACGTCATTAATGGCTCTGTTTAACCGGGTAAATAAGTTGATTTGTGATCCATTCGGCTTTTATAAAGCATTAATATGTCAGTGGTATGACAACGGCTAAAAAAACAATTGAATCCAAACACCATCATAAGCGGGCAGCAATTCCCACTTTGGCGTTCAAAAAGGGCATGGGGGTGAACGGCGCTCCTCGACAGACACACCCCATGCCCTAAACCCCGCAAAAATACTCAAACTGGGAATTGCTGATAAGCGGGGGTTAAGGCCGGCTTATGACGGTTTATCGATAACCTGGTTAATCAGCCCGCTGCTAAACCGGCAATGTTATAGCCGCAATCGACATAGGTGATTTCGCCGGTCACGCCCGAGGCTAAGTCGGAACATAGGAAGGCGGCGACATTGCCGACTTCCTCGATCGTGACATTACGTTTTAACGGCGAGGTGTCGGAGGCTTTGCTCAGCATCGATTTAAAATTGTTAATGCCGGAAGCCGCCAGCGTTCTGATCGGTCCGGCCGAGACCGCATTGACACGCGTGCCTTCCGTTCCCAGCGCTGCGGCCATGTAGCGGACATTGGCTTCCAGGCTGGCTTTGGCGACGCCCATGACATTGTAGTTGGGGATCGCCCTTTCCGCGCCCAGATAGCTGAGCGTCAACAATGAGCCGTTGCGGCCTTTCATCATTTCGCGGCCGGCCTTGGCCAGCGCGGTGAAACTGTAAGAGCTGATGTCGTGGGCAGTGGCGAAATTTTCCCGCGTCGTGGCGTCAACGTAATCGCCTTCCAGCGCATCACGCGGCGCGAAAGCTACGGAATGAACGATGCAGTCCAGGCCGTCCCAGTGTTTGCCCAATTCGGTGAAGACATTGGCAATTTGCTCATCACTGCTGACGTCCAATTCGACGGTGATATTGGAGCCGCATTCCGCGGCCATGCTTTCGACCCGGCTTTGCAGCTTGTCATTTTGGAAGGTAAAGGCCAGTTCAGCGCCTTCACGATGCATGGCCTGAGCAATCCCCCAAGCGATGGAACGGTTGCTGGCCAGGCCAACAATCAAGACACGTTTGCCCTGCATAAAACCCATTAGTATCTCCAATTGTATTTGTTGTTAGAATAGGCGCCAGTATCTATGACCCTAATAATGATGTCCAGTATTTTGTCAGCAAAAATCAGTCGATGCCTTGTTTTCAGCGTGTTCGCCGCGTTGCTTGTAAGTTGCAATGTTTCGCAGTTGAACAATCCCTATCAGGAAAGCGAAGACGGGCGGAACATCCTTTATTCGTCTTTTTCCGAGAGGCCGAAGCATCTCGATCCGGCCAAGGCCTACAGCGCCAATGAATACGCGTTTATCGCCCAGATTTACGAGCCGCCTTATCAATATCATTATCTGAAAAGGCCTTATCAGTTGGTGCCGTTGACGGCAGCGGACATGCCGCAAATCCGCTATTACGACCAGGGCGGCAAACAGCTGAAAGGTCGATTCGCCGATGACGATGTGGCCTACAGCGATTACCTGATTGAAATCAAACCCGGCATACGTTTTCAACCACATCCGCTGTTTAGCCGCGATGAAGGCGGTCGTTTTCTATATCATCATTTGAATGAACAGCAATTGTCCGGCATCGACGATTTGAGCGATTTTGAGATTCGCCAAAGCCGGGAGTTGACGGCGGAAGATTATGTTTATCAGATCAAACGCTTGGCGCATCCTAAGGTGCAGTCGCCGATTGCCGAAATCATGAAACACTATATCGTAGGCTTCGACGAATTTTCCCGCCAAGTCGCCGAGGTCCCCAAGACCGAGTTGAAAAACTATGCGATCAGCGGTGTTCAAGCCGTTGGCCGTTATCAATATCGGGTCAGGATCAAAGGCAAATATCCTCAGTTTCGCTTCTGGCTGGCCATGCCTTTTTTTGCGCCGATGCCCTGGGAGGCAGACGCCTTTTACCAACAAGCCGGCTTGCAAGAAAAAAATATCACGCTGGATTGGTATCCGGTCGGCACCGGGCCTTATTTTTTGGAAGAGAATAATCCTAACCGGCGCATGGTATTGGCGAAAAATCCGTTGTTTCATGACGAGTTTTATCCCCATGAAGGAGAAGAAGGGGACAAGGAAAATGAGCTGTTAGTCGACGCCGGAAAAAAACTGCCGTTCATCGAGCGCGTGGTTTATATGCTGGAAAAGGAAACGATTCCCTATTGGAATAAGTTTCTGCAAGGCTATTACGACGCCTCGGGTATCGCGTCGGACAGTTTCGATCAGGCCGTGCAATTCACCGGTGAAGGCGATGCGCAATTGACGCCGATGATGGAAGAAAAAGGCATACAATTGCAAACCTCGGTCACCACCTCGATTTATTATTTGGGCTTCAATATGCTCGATACGGTGATCGGCGGCGAATCGGAACGGGCGCGCAAGCTGCGACGAGCTATTTCGATCGCGATCGATTATGAAGAATACATCGCTATTTTCATGAATGGTCGTGGCGTCGCCGCTCAGGGTCTGCTGCCACCGGGAATTTATGGTTTTGAGGAAGGGAAGGCCGGCATGAACCCCTATGTTTACGACTGGGCAGGTGGCCAGGTGCAGCGCAAGAGCATTGAAGAAGCGCGGAAGCTGATGACGGAGGCCGGCTATCCGCAGGGGATCGATCCGAAATCCGGTGAGGCCTTGACGTTGTATTTCGATATCACCTCGGTCAGCGTAGACGATCGACCGCGGATGAATTGGTTCAGGAAGCAGCTGGAGAAACTCGGCATCAAACTGATCATCCGGGCGACCGATTACAACCGTTTTCAACAAAAAATGCGTAGCGGCAGCGGCCAGCTTTTTTTGTGGGGGTGGAATGCCGATTATCCCGATCCGGAAAACTTCTTCTTTCTGCTGTATGGCCCGAACGGCAAGGTCAAGCATGGCGGGGAGAACGCGGCCAATTACCATAATCGAAAATTCGACAGTTTGTTCGAAAAAATGCGCAACATGGATGATGGCCCGGTACGCTATCGGATTATTCAGCAGATGCAGGCTATTCTGCGCCGTGACGCCCCCTGGGTTTTCGGCTTGCATCCGAAGGATTTCAGCCTCTATCACAGCTGGTATAAAAACATTAAACCTAATTTGATGGCCAATAATAGTCTGAAATACACCCGCATAGACGCCAGCGAAAGACTGAAAAAACGCCGGCAATGGAATCGAGCGCAATTTTGGCCATTGATCGTATTGGCTGCGCTGCTTTTAGTATTGGTCGTACCGGCGGTCCGAGCTTACCGCCGTCGCTTAAGGGAGAGTCTGCAATGATTCAATACATCATCCGTCGTAGTCTTTATGCATTGCCGCTACTGTTAGGGGTCAATATCCTGACCTTCGTATTGTTCTTTGTCGTCAACAGTCCCGACGATATGGCGCGCATGCAGTTGGGGCAGAAACACGTGACCGAACAGGCGATAGTCAACTGGAAGCGTCAGCATGGCTACGATAAACCGTTGTTATGGAATGCCGAGCAGAGCGGCGTCAAAAAGATCAGCGAAACCATTTTTTATCGCAAATCGATCGGTTTGTTTTTGTTCGATTTCGGTACTTCCGACAGCGGTAGAAATATCGGCGCCGACATTAAACAGCGAATGTGGCCTAGCCTTGCCCTGGCATTGCCATCGCTGCTGGTGGGACTTTTGGTCAATATCACGGTGGCCTTGATGATGGTGCTGTTCCGCAATACGTATCTGGAATTCGGCAGCATCGTGTTATGCGTGATCCTGATGTCCATTTCCTCGTTGTTTTATATTATCGGCGGCCAGTTTCTGATCGGCAAACTGCTGAAGTTGGTGCCGATTTCCGGTTACGACACAGGCTTAGAGGCGATCAAGTTTCTGGTGCTGCCGGTATTGATCAGCGTGGTCGCCGGCGTCGGCTCCGGCGCGCGTTGGTATCGTACGCTGTTTCTGGAGGAAGTGGAGAAGGATTATGTGCGTACGGCACGGGCTAAGGGCTTGAGCGAACCCCAGGTGCTGTTTAAGCATGTGTTGAAAAACGCGATGATTCCGATCCTGACCGGCGTGGTCGTCATCTTGCCGTTGTTGTTCATGGGCAGCTTGATCATGGAATCGTTTTTCAGCATTCCTGGGCTGGGCAGCTACACGATCGATGCGATCAACCGACAGGATTTCGCCATCGTCCGTTCGATGGTGTTTCTCGGTTCCGCCCTTTATATATTCGGTTTGTTGTTGACCGATATCTCTTATACCCTTGTCGACCCGAGAGTCAGGTTGTCGTGATGATAGTATTATGGACCGATGCATTGTTGTTCATCTTGGTGCTGATGTTGCTAATTTTGGGTGTCTATATGAGCCGCAAGGCTCATATGCGCAGGCCGCTGCGGAAAATAGGCCGCAGTAAAACCGGCATGGCTGCGCTGGTAGTGCTGCTGTTTTTTCTGCTGATCGGGCTGCTCGACTCGCTGCATTTTAAGGATAACGGCGAAGTCATCAGTGTGCTCGATTACCTGGCCAGGCCGTTGCAAGAAAACAGCGAGAAGACCTATTCGGCGCCTTTTGCGGCTTATTTGTACAGCAAGGAAACGATCACTCAGGCCGATGGATCGACGCGATGGGGCTATCCGCGTTTGCGTTATGGCGGCGCCCACCTGCAGGACCCTGAACGAGAGAAAAGCGGCGATATCGCGGCGAAAGGCTTGGTCGGTTTCGCTAAAGGCGCAGGTCTGATGTTGTTGTTTATGCTGTTGTTGTGGAGCTTTTTTAAAGACCGGCACCGGCATCTGTTGGCCCATGGTTCTACCCGCGCCGTGTTGACGACTTTGTTCCTCTTGGTCAGCGGTTTTTATACGCTGGTTTATTTATCGTCCTATTATCATGTGTTAGGCACCGACAAGGTCGGTGAAGATGTGTTTTATCAGGCCATTAAAAGCGTACGCACCGGCTTGGTGATAGGCTCGCTGACGACGATGATCATGTTGCCGTTGGCGATTTTGTTCGGCATCATGGCGGGGTTTTTTCGCGGTTGGGTCGATGATGTCATTCAATATGTCTATACGACGCTGAACTCGATTCCCAGCGTGCTGTTGATCGCCGCGTCGATACTGATGGTGCAGGTCTACATGGCGAACCATCCGGAGGAATTCAACAGTTTGCTGGTCAGGGCCGATATGCGGTTGCTGTTTCTATGTCTGATCCTAGGCGTCACCAGTTGGACCGGCCTGTGCCGCATGTTGAGGGCGGAAACTCTGAAATTGCGTGAGATGGAATATGTTCTGGCCGCGCAGGCCTTGGGCGTGACTCGATCGATGATTTTATTCCGTCATATCCTGCCCAATGTCATGCATATCGTGTTGATTTCGGTGGTGCTGGATTTCAGCTCGTTGGTGCTGGCGGAGGCGGTGTTGTCCTATATCAATATCGGCGTCGATCCGACGACCTATAGCTGGGGCAACATGATTAACGGCGCCCGGCTGGAAATGGCGCGCGATCCGATCGTCTGGTGGTCGCTGGCGGCGTCGTTCGTGTTCATGTTCTCGCTGGTGTTGGCCGCCAACTTGTTCGCCGATTCCGTCAGAAACGCCTTTGATCCCAGGAGGGCCGAACATGGCTGAGTCGTTATTAAGCGTTAACGGCCTGAGCGTTTCGTTCAAAGACGAGACCGTCGTCGATAATATCAGCTTCACGATCAATCGCGGTGAAACCTTCGCGTTGGTCGGCGAATCTGGCTCCGGCAAATCGATTACCGCCTTGTCGGTGCTGAGACTGCTGCCGAGCGGCGCACGCTTGCAGGCTTCTTCGATCCTGCTGCAGGACGAGAATCTGCTGCGCATTCCGGAAATCGATTTCTGCCAGGTGCGCGGCAAACGCATCGGCCTGATTTTTCAAGACCCGATGTCGTCGCTGAATCCGGTGATGACGATAGGCGAACAGGTCGCCGAAGTGATGCGGATACATTTTGATGACAACAACAAAGGCATCCGCGGCAAGGTCCTGAAATTGCTGAAGCAGGTCGAAATTCCCGAACCGCAACGACGCATCGATGAATATCCGCATCAGTTGTCGGGCGGCCAGCGACAGCGGGTGATGATCGCGATCGCCTTGGCCGGTCAGCCGGATTTGTTGATTGCCGACGAGCCGACCACGGCGCTGGACGTGACGATACAGGCGCAGATCCTGGAGCTGCTGAAGAACATACAGCGCCAGACCGGCATGGCGCTGTGGTTGATTAGTCATGATTTGGCATTGGTGTCGAATATGGCCGACCGCATTGCGGTGATGCAGCAGGGACGTATCGTCGAAACGGCGGCGACGTCGGTGTTTTTTAAACAAGCCCGCCATCCTTATAGCCTGAAGCTGTTGGCGGCCTTGCCGTCGATGGACAGTTGCCTGAATAAAGCTCAGCGCGAACAGCCGGTTTTGCTGGAAGTCTCCGACTTTAAGGTTTATTATCCGATAAAAAAGGGTATCTTCAAACGAGTGGTCGACCATGTCAAGGCGGTGGACGGCGTCGACTTTCGATTGCAACAGGGGAAAACGCTGGCGCTGGTGGGGGAATCGGGCTGCGGTAAGACCACATTGGGCAAGGCGCTGTTGAATCTGACCGCATCCAGCGCGGGACGAGTGATTTTTAACGGTGTCGATATCAGCGCCTTACAGGGCGAGGCGTTGCGCCGTCATCGAGCCGCGATGCAGATCATTTTTCAAGATCCCTTCGCGGCGATGAATCCGCGCATGCTGGTCGGCGATATTGTCGCCGAAGGCCTCAAGGCGCTGCACCTGAATGTCCGTTCAGCGGATAGACAGGAAAGAGTCGCTAAGCTGCTGGAACAGGTCGGTTTGCCGGAGTCTTCGGCATTGCGCTATCCGCATGAATTTTCCGGCGGCCAGCGGCAACGCATTTGTATCGCTAGGGCGTTGGCGGTCGAACCGCAATTGATTATCTGCGATGAACCGACCAGCGCCTTGGATGTTTCGGTGCAGGCTCAGATCATCGAACTGCTGAAACAACTGCAACGGGAACAGGGCTTGAGTTATCTGTTCATTACCCATGATCTGGCGGTGGTCGCCGAATTAGCCGATGAAGTCGCGGTGATGTATCAAGGCAAGATAGTCGAGCAGGGGGAGGTAGAGCAGGTGCTGACTCGCCCGGCCCATGTTTACACGCAACAATTATTGAGCGCGATTCCGCGCCTAATCAGGAGTGAATCATGAAAATCAAGCAGTCGTTATTATTTTGTTCTTCTTTGACTCTCGCCTTGGCGATGGTTACACCGGTTCAGGCCGGTTGGTTGGATTTTTTAACCGGCAGCAGCGAAGAAGCGGCGGAAAAGGTTCAGCAAGGCGCGGAAACGGTTAACAAAGTCAATCAGGCGGTGCAAACCGGCGCGGAGACGGCGCAATCCTTGCCGACAGCTCAACAAGGATTGACCGGCGTCCTGATGCAGCAGTTGGGCGTCAGCGAAACTCAGGCCACAGGCGGGGCGGGAGCCTTGTTTCAGGTCGCCAAACAACGCATGACCGAGAACGCCTTCAATCAGCTGAGCCAAGCGGTGCCAGGCATGGATGGGTTGTTGGCGGCGGCGCCGAAACAATCCGGTACGGTCGGCGGTTTGGCCGAAGGTTTATTGGGAAAAGACAGCGCGGTCAGTCAAACCGCTTCGCTGATTTCGGCTTTTCAGCAATTGGATATGTCGCAAGGCATGGTCAGCCAGTTCACGCCTATCGTCGTCGATTACGTCAAGCAACAAGGCGGTCCGCAATTGGCAAATCTGTTGCAGCTGGCCTTAACTGGCTCTTGAGCAGGGAATGTAAGGTCGGATGTAACTATTCAGTATAAAAATGCTTTTTCTATTCGTTACTTGCTTCAAAAGACGCCGTTCACCTAGCACTAAATTATCCTGGAATGTACAATGTAGCCCAAAAGCCAGCAATTCCCATGTCATCAGTTTGAGTATTTTTGCGGTGTTTAGGGCATGGGGTGTGTCTGTCGAGGAGCGCCGTAAACCCATCCCTGGGGGCTTGACGGCAGCATCCTTGCTGCCGACATCCTCGCCAAACACACCCCATGCCCTTTTTGAACGCCAAAGTGGGAATTGCTGCCCAAAAGCCATGGGGTTTAGGTGCAGGGTCAGGGCTCCCTCATTAAAAAATACTTGAACAAACACATTGGTTAATATCGCGTCATCCCTCTGGTCGGGGCGGGTTATTTAACCCGCCCCAAACGTTTAGCTTACTCTAGCCACGGTTGAATCGTTCATGACCTCGTTGACCTGCATTTCGCATAGCGACATGCGGACTACTTGTGCCGCGGATCCACCAAAGTCTGCCCGTAGGAGGCCCGCCCTCGGGCCGAATGGCTCTTTTCGCGCCGAGGGCGGCGCTCCTACGCAAAGCACCGTCTTGCCTTCGGATGTTGAACAGCGTGAAGCGCATCAAAAACCGGTGCGCTTCCTATCGTCAGCACACCCTACCGCATCGTAGGGTGGCTTCGCGAAGCAAGCCACCAAAACCTGCACCGGGGGCGAAATTAGCCGTTGTGCGTATCCAGGCGGATTGCCTGTCGGCGAATCCACCCTACGGTGTGAGGCGTAGGCTTGACGGCGGCATCGTCCCTGACGGTCTACCTCACCGGTTCCCGACCGGTGTGGCATTCCCACCCTCCCTGGAGGTCTACCTCACCGGTTCCCGACCGGTGTGGCATTCCCACCCTCCCTGGAGGTCTACCTCACCGGTTTCGGACTGGTGTGGCACTCCCACCCTCCCTGGCGGTCAGGCGTTGCAGTCAGCCCGAAAAATCAATGACCTGCTACCTAAATCTTGCAAGACACTGACTGAATAGTTAAACAAATCCTTCGCTCTATTTTTAAAAGATTATGTCGGCTGATTTTGCCAACCTCAATAAAGAAGTGACAGCCGCGCTCCTCCGGCAACTGGGACGAGTCCGTCAGACACTCGATGCGGAAGCCTGGCAAATTCGCGATCCAAAATTATTATCGGATTTGATTCATGGCTTTATCGAGTTTATTGCGCCACTGGGTGATGCTTCGTTATTCAAGCAGGCCTGCAAGCTGCAACAACTGTTGCTGGTCGTATCGGAAAACGCCCTTCCTGTCGACCAGACTATCGCCCGGCGGATCGAGCAACAGTTGGGTCAACTCGAGACCCTGGTAAGCCAAGCTATTCCGCTCTCTTTACCCACTGCATCGACCGCTGATGATGCATCGTCGACGGAACAGCCGCTGCGTATTTTTCTGTTGGATCAACATCCATTGGCGGCTTCCAGGCACGCGCTTGTTTTTCAGGCGGCTGGCTTTAGCATAGCACTGGTCGACAAGGCGGATCGCTTGTTGGCGGAAATGGCTAAGACCGAATCCGAACTGTTGTTTATGCAATGTTGTTCGATGCCCGTCGAGAACTGTCGGCAACTGATCGATCGTCTCAGGGAGCGCGCCAAATATTATCAACTTCCGCTATTGCTGTTGACTTACCCCGAACAGCAGCCTTTACAGCAGGCCTTGGCCGGCCTTGACAATGTCACCGTTGTGCAGGCCCCATTGTCTGCCGATCAACTCGTAGAGATCGGCGCCCGGCTGATTCGGCAATCACGGCTTAAAAAAAAGCAGATCCAATCTTTGCAACGCTTCAATTATGAGCATGAGCGCGAACAACAAGCGATCGATAGTCATGCCATCGTCAGCATTACCAACGCTCAAGGCGATATCATCCATGTCAACGACAAGTTTTGCCGCATCAGCGGTTATAGCTGCGAGCAATTAATCGGCAATAATCATCGCCTACTGAAGTCCGGCCAGCATCCACCAGCCTTCTACCAGCAGATGTGGCATACGATCTTGGCAGGGAAAATATGGCAGGGGGAGATCTGCAACAGGCGAAAAGACGGTGTTTTTTATTGGGTCAAGGCCAGTATTATTCCTTTTCTCGATGAATGCGGCAAACCCTACAAGTATATTTCCTACCGGACCGATATTTCCCATATCAAACGAGCCGAGGAAAAGACACGACTGCTGTTGGAGTCGTTAGGCGAGGGCGTTTTCGGGGTCGATCTCCACTTGGACTGCACCTTCATCAATTCCGCCGCGGCCGACATGCTGGGCTGCCGAAAAGATACTGTTCTGGGGCAGGCTATACAATCCTTTTTTAGTTTGTCTGAGAGCGATCAACAGGATTGTGAGTTGGTGGAAAACCCGATAGCGCAGACAGTTGCGGACGGTAAAACCCGACGTCAAGAGCGCTTGTTTCGCCGCAACGACGGAAGCTCGTTTCCGGTTGATTTGACGGTGACGCCGAAAATGTACCATGGGCATTGCGAAGGCGCGCAGGTGGTCTTTCGAGATATCAGCGTACGCAAACAAATGGAGCGAGCATTATCCGGCAGTGAAGAACGCTTTCGTCGCGCCCAAAATTACGCCAATATCGGTACTTGGGAATGGAATATCGAAACCGATGATTTGTACTGGTCCGAACGCATTGCGCCTTTATTCGGTTATCCCGAGCATGAACTCGAAACTTGTTATGAGAATTTTATCAAGGCCGTTCATCCTGATGACCGGGAGCCGTTGGAACGGGCCATAGGGCATTGCTTCGAAAACAACGCGCCTTATTTTATCGAACACCGTGTGGTTTGGCCGGACGGCCAAATTCGCTGGGTTTCGGAACATGGCGACGTCGTCCGTGATGCGGCGGGGAAGCCGATCAAAATGTTGGGGGTCATTCAGGATATTAATGCCCGCAAACTGACCGAACAACAACTGAAGGAAAGCGAGGAGCGTCTCAGTGTCGCGATCGAAGGCGCCGGCGACGGCATCTGGGACTGGAATATGCGGACCAATCAAATGGAATTTTCCACGTTATACGCGCAAATGCTGGGTTATCAGCAATCGGAATTGAAGCCGCGCGCCGACACCTGGATCAACACTATCTATCCGGGCGATCGCGACCGGGTCAATCGAACCCTGTTGGATTATTTGAATGGCAAGATTCCGAAGTTCGAAATCGAGATGCGTCAGCGCTGCAAAGATCATAGTTGGAAATGGATGCTATGTCGTGGCAAGGTAGTCAGTCGTGGCCGTAACAATAAACCGGTTCGGATGACGGCGATACAAACCGATATTAGCCAACGGAAAAAACTGGAAGAAAAGCTGTTGTTATTTAGCCATATCTTCGAAGTTTCCGAGCAATTCATCGGCATTGCCGATCATCAAGGCTTTCTAACTTATGTTAATCCGGCCTTATGCAAGCGGGTAGGCTATCGTTCGAGCGACATCGTCGGTCGTCATTTTCGTTGTCTGTTGCCTAAGCACAGACGGGACCAGGATGCGAAAAACATCATGGTCTCGATGGAAACGAATAAATCCTGGACCGGTGAGCTGCCCATCTTGTGCAGAAACGGCAGTCAATTCATTTCTTCCAGCAATATCGGCTCAATCACCGATCAGCAGGGCAACATAAAAAGCATTTTCAATATATTTAGTGATTTTGGCGATGAGTTGAAACGCCGTAGTGAGCTGGCGAGAGCCAAGGATGCAGCCGAGCAGGCCAATCAGGCAAAATCGGAATTTTTATCGCGTATGAGTCATGAATTGCGCACGCCGTTGAATGCGATCTTGGGATTTGCGCAGATTCTGCAGTTCGATGACGATATGAGCATGGAGCAACAGGAAAGTCTGCATGAGATTATCAAGGCTGGCGACCACCTGTTGCAATTGATCAACGAGATCTTGGACTTAGCCAAGATCGAAGCCGGCCATATCGATCTTTCGTTGGAAGCGGTGGCGCTGCATTCGGCGGTGCAGGAAAGCGTCAGTTTGATTGAGCCTTTGGCGTCAGCCCGTTCAATCAGCATCGCTAACGCCATTGATGCCGCGATCAACGTTAAAGCGGACGCGGTCCGGCTCAAGCAGGTCTTGCTCAACTTGCTTTCCAACGCGGTCAAATATAACCGTCCAAACGGCTGGATAAGGATCGATAGTCAAACGCTTGCTAATGGCTATTTGCGCATCATGGTCTGTGACAACGGGATTGGCGTTTCGGAGCAGCGACGGGAAGAGCTATTTCAACCTTTCAACCGTCTCGATGCCGAGGAAAGTGGCATCGAAGGAACGGGGATAGGCCTGCCGATCACCAAGCGCCTGATCGAACTGATGGGAGGGAAAATTGGGGTTGACAGTAAGCCTGGAGAGGGCTCGGTCTTCTGGGTCGAAATGCCTGTTGCAAGTGCGCAAAAGCCTGCAAGCGGTTTTAACAAACGGATAACAGGCGGGAACGCCGATGCGTCGGTCAATGTCGTGCAGCAGGTATTATGTATTGACGATAATCCGGTCAATATTAAGTTGATGAGACAAATACTGGGGGGGCGCGATAATTTGAAGATTCTAATCGCTCATACGCCTAAGCTTGGCATCGAGCTCGCCTTAGCCCATCGCCCCGATTTGATTCTGCTGGATATCCATATGCCCGGCATGAATGGCTATGAGGTGCTGAAAATCTTACAATCTGACCCGGCGATAAAAAATACACCGGTGGTCGCGGTGACGGCCAATGCGATGAAAAAAGAGATCGAACAAGCGATAGCGGCCGGTTTTACCGCTTATGTCAGCAAGCCGATTCAAATTCAGGCGTTTTTGGGAACTATAGACAAATTGCTCAATAACGATTGATTGGGGATAGGCGCTGTGAAATATCCGGGTTTAGCGCAGCCCCATTCGACTTGCATTCGGCAGAATTTCCGATAAATAAAGTAAGATAATCGCTTTTATTCGGTGTCGATTGTTGGGTGCTGAATAAATTCGACGCTCATGTCACCTCTCGATTTTTTTTCGACATCTCAACAATGAAAACGAAACTCGACAACTCGCTGAAAATTCTGATTGCCGAAGATAATCGCGCCACTATCGCCTTGCTGGTCAAGTTTCTTCAGAGGCAGGGGCATACACTGTTATTGGCTAAAGATGGCCGACAGGCGCTGGATTTATACCGTCTTGAACAGCCGGATGTGGTGTTGACCGATATCAACATGCCGATCGTCAATGGTCTGGAGGTTATCGAGCAAATGCGGCGATGGCATGCCGATACCTGGGTTCCGATTATCATACTCAGCGCTTATATTCAGGAAGAGGATATCATCAATGGCTTAAAAGCCGGCGCCGATGATTACATGACCAAACCGGTGAACCTCAATATCCTGAGCGCCAAGATCCAGTCGATACGGCATTTCGTATATTTGCAAAGAATTAATCAGCAAACCGCCTTGTCTTTGAGCGAGGCTCATCGGGCATTGGAAAACGAGCAACGGCTGGCTAAGAGTCTGCTCGATAAAATGCTGGATCTCGGCGATTTGGATTATCCTGGTCTGCAATATTGGCTATGCCCGAGCACTCGATTCAGCGGCGACTTGATCGCGGCCACTCGCACCATTGGCGGCAAGTTGTATCTGATGTTGGCCGACGCCACCGGCCATGGGCTCACCGCAGCGCTGCCCACATTGTTGATCGCCAGGACCTTTCATGCGATGTCGGACAAGGGGTTTACGTTGCCCAGCATGCTCGTTGAAATGAATCGCAACGCAAAAAAATATCTGACCAAGGGACATGCTATCGCGGCCGCGCTGTTTGCCATCGACTTCGATCACCAGACCATAGAATATTGGAATGGCGGTTTGCCCGATGCCTTGTTGATCGATGATGAAGGTCGGGTGATGCAGGCGTTGCCTTCGAGCCATCAGACAATCGGTTTACTCGACCGGCCGCGTTTCAATACGACGACTCGCTTATTGCATTGGGAAAAACCCTGTGAGCTGATTGGCTATACCGACGGCTTAGCAGATGTCCGCGATCAACAGGGAAATAGTTTTGATAGGCAAGCATTGGTTGGCATGCTATGCCAGCATGGTCCGGGACAGCGTGTCAATGTTGTCAAGAATCGCGTTCAAGTCTATCTACAGGGCGGCGGGGAAAATGATGATATATCGCTGTTTGCCTTGCGCTGTGGACTCACATGAGCGCGAAGGCTGCGTTCAACCACCGCGTAATGGCAGCGGTTGACCCGAAGCGACTGCGGCGTTGCCGCCTTGCTTGATTAACAGTTTTTGTCCCGGCTGCAGAGGCGTTGTCAATGACAGTTGGTTCCAGCGGGCTATGTCCCGGCTGTTGACGGAAAATTTGCGGGCAATTTGCCAGAAAGTGTCGCCTTTTTTGACCGTGTAGACTTGACTCGTCTGCGGGTGGTCGCGGCTCGCCGCCATGTTCAGAGGGCGCTGGGAAACCGGAATCAGCAGATATTTACCGGCGCGGATCATGTTTCCGCTTAAGCGGTTGCTCCGCTTGATAGCGATGACGCTTGATTGGTATTTATGGGCGATGATGCCCAAATTTTCGCCGGGTTGAATTTTATGGCGAATCCATTTCATGCGTTCTTTTTCCGGTAAGCGGGCCAGTTTGTGTTTAAACTGGTCGGCCTTGTCAATTGGAATCAATAAACGATGCGGGCCGTCCGGATCGGTGCTCCAGCGGTTGAATCCGGGATTGAGTTTGAAGAAGGCGTCAGTAGGCGTCTGCGCCATTTCTACGGCCTTGCTCAGATCGAGTTGCGATTGAATGTTAACAACCTCGAAATAAGGTTGGTTAGGGATGTCGTGCAGCTTGATGTTATATTGTTGTGGATCGGCGAAGATCTTGGCGATGGCCAGCAGGCGCGGCACATAGTCCATCGTTTCTTGGCGTAACTGCAGCGCCCAGTAATCGCTTTCTAGGTCGAGGTCGAGGTTTCTTTTGATGGCTTTGCGTATATTGCCTTTCCCGGCATTATACGAAGCCAGCGCCAATAACCAGTCATCATCGAATTCTTCGCTGAGCTCCTTCAAATAGCGGGTGGCGGCCTGTGTTGAAGCGAAGACGTCACGGCGGCCATCATACCACCAGTTTTGTTTAAGCCCGAAAAAACGGCCGGTAGAGGGTATGAACTGCCATAGTCCGGCGGCCCGGCTAGACGAATAGGCTTGGGGTTTGAAGGCGCTCTCAATCGCTGGCAATAGGGCCAGCTCGCCGGGAATCTTTTTCGCTTCCACTTCCTCGAGGATGAAGTATAGATAAGGTTCCGCGCGTTGTTGAATTCGCTCGATATATTCGGGGTGTCGCAGATACCACTGTAATTGTTGGTTTATGCGTTCATTATCGATCTCCGGCAGCGCGTAAAGCGATAATAAACGTTCCCAGACGGTGGCGTGTTCGGCGTTATTTTTTGCGGCGGCCATGTTTTTCCGGGCCGTGCTGGCTACAGGCGAGCGAGCTTGCGGAGGGCGGTTGAGAGACGCCATAGTATCCGGCGGTATTTCACTGATGGTGAAATGCGAAGGGGATTGTTGCGCGCATCCTGTCGCCAATATAATGGATAGATAAATAAAATGATGGGTCAGAGGGGTGGAACGTGTCATTATTGATACACATTACTAATTCGGAAAAGCTTTAATTATAGCCTGTTTTTCCTTGATTTTCCTAAGTTGCCGCTATTTCTAAATGATTACTGATGAAAAGAATATTTCTGTTTGACCTGTATCAGACGCCACGGGGAAAGTTGTTGCAAACGATGGAAGGGCAGTACTTAAAGCGTTCTATCACCGTCAGTTGTAAACAGCAGCTATTGCAAATCGGCGGCCTGAGTTGGGAAGACAGTTTTATAGACTGCTCGCTGTATCAGCGTTATTGTATACTCGATGTCGATGCGCTCGGTTGCGAAGGCGCGCAACGAGTTCAAGGAAAAGCCTATACCCTGCCGGTGCAGAGCGAATCGATCGATTTGATTATTTTGCCGCATTTGTTGGAATTTGATGAATACCGGTTTCAGACGATGAGGGAAATCGAACGGGTGTTAAAACCGGGTGGGGAGGTGATTATTATAAACTTCAATCCGCTCAGTTTTTCGGTGCGTTATCTATATTTATGGGATGTGAAATTGGCCAATTCCTGGCGTAGTCATTTTATAACCCGCGGTAGAATCAGAGATTGGCTGAAATTAATGAATTTTGAAATGCTGAATACCGTCGAGTTCAATCTGGATACCTTTACCATTAGACCGGGTAAATTTCAGTTTAGCGGGCGTTCGATTTTCGCCATGGCCTATGGAGTCAAGGCGGTCAAACGACGTTACCGACTCATCCCGGTCGGTGAGACTGGCAAACAAAGACCGCGTTTTGCCGGCGTTGGCAACGGTCTGGAATCAAATCTGCAAAGGAAGAAAAAACATGACTGAAACCGTCATCATCTATACCGATGGCGCCTGTAGAGGCAACCCGGGGCCGGGAGGCTGGGGAGTTTATTTATCTTATAAAGGCACGGAAAAAGAACTCTATGGCGGCGAAGCCGAAACGACCAATAACCGCATGGAATTGATGGCGGCAATCCAGGGGCTGGAAGCCTTGAAACGGCCTTGCAGGGTGAAATTGAACACCGATTCAAAATACGTCTTGCAGGGGATTACCGAGTGGATGGCGAATTGGAAAAAACGCGGTTGGAAAACCGCCAGTAAACAACCGGTTAAAAACGTGGATTTATGGCGACGCCTGGATAAGGCTTTGTTACAGCATGAGGTCGAATGGATTTGGATAAAAGGTCATTCCGGCAATCATGGCAATGAAAAAGCGGATAGTCTCGCCAATAAAGGCATCGATTCACTGCAGGCGGCGTAAAAGGATTTCAGTATGGCGCGTTATCACCATATCTTAATGGCGTTGGATTATTCCGAACAGCATCGACAGGTCGCTGAAAAGGCGTCGGCGTTGGCCGAGCAGCATCGCGCCCGGCTCAGTATCGTGCATGTGCTGGATAACATCGCGATGCCCGATACCGGCTATGGCTCGGTGATTTCTCTGCAGGCTGATGGCGACAATGAACCGCTAGATGCAGAAAAACAACGATTTAAGATACTGGCCGAACGGTTAGGGGTTGGGCCAGCTAATCGTTGGTTGGTTTGGGGCAATCCGCAACGGGAGATAGTCGAATTGGCGGGCAAGCAGCAGGTCGATTTGATTGTCGTAGGCTCGCACGGTCGTCATGGCCTGGCGTTGTTATTGGGTTCTACCGCCAATGCCGTCATTCATCATGCGCGCTGCGATGTCTTGGCGGTGAGAACGACGGAGGCTTTGCATTTGGTTGCGCCGGCTTAACTGGTTATACTGAGCCAGTTATCGGCTGCAGAAGATTTCGCCGAATAATACGGGATATCAATAGAACATTAGAGGTAAGAGTTATGATTGGTTCGGTTGTCGCTGCCTTTGTCGCAATATGGTTTTATCACACCGCTAAACAGACCGGGCGCCAGCCTATTTCCTGGGCGGTGGCCGGTATCGTTGTTTATTTTATGGTGGCGCTGATGTGGACTAATTTCGTCACCCCACCGATCAAGGATGCGGCCTCGCACAGCCAGAACGGATTTTTGATTTTTCTGACCCGTTACGCCTATATAATGGTGGGCTTGGCCTGTGCGGTATTTTTTAATCTGAAATTCGCCGGCAGCAAAGAGCGGGATTGACTTCGGTTTGAACGGCGATGGCTTGGTTCGTTTATATCATATTGTGCAGTGATGACAGTCTGTACACCGGTATCAGCAACGATGTGGAAAGCCGGTTCAATCAGCATCTTAAGGGTCAGGGCGCTAAATATTTTCGGGGGCGCCGACCCAAACATGTGATCTATCTCGAGGGCGGGCATGATCGCAGCTCCGCCAGCAAGCGGGAAAGCGTGATCAAGAAGTTAACGCGGGCGGAAAAGTGGCGGCTGATCGGTTCGGCAGATAATGAATTGCAAATGAAGTAGGTATCGCCGCAATTCCCGGTTTGATCGTTTTAACGGTGTTTAGGGCCTGGGGTGTGTCTGTCGAGGAACCCATCCTCGCCCCCAAGAGCCCTCTTCGTTATCCAAATTGATGGGGATTGCCGAGCTAACAGCGCTTTATTTGCTATAAGGGAACAGCGATGACAAACGAGTGCAGAATATTATTTGCAGGCGATCCGCATGGCGACTTTGCACCGCTAATCCGAGCCGTGCTCACCCAAAAGCCTGAGGCAGTGGTGTTGTTGGGTGATTATGACCTGGAAAAACCGCTGCAAGACTATTTGCGTCCCATTGTCGATGTAACCGAGATCTGGTGGATCGCCGGCAATCACGAATTTGAGCACCCGGATAAGCACCGCTATTTGTTTGATTCGTCACTTGCCGACAACGGACTGCATTTGCAGGTCAAGGACGTCGCCGGGCTCAGAATAGCTGGGTTGGGCGGGATTTTCCTGGGGCGGGTTTGGTATCCGCCGAATCGACCTAGATGGAAAAGCAAAAGCCATTTTCTCAGTCAACAACCCTCCCATGTCAGGACGGCGGGATTGTCTTTAAAGTACCAAGCGGCCATCTGGCATGATGAAGTGCAGCGCCTGAAACAATTGGATGCCGATATCCTGGTTTCCCATGAAGCGCCGCGTAGTCATCGACACGGTTTTATCGTCATCGATGAATTGGCAGCCGCGTTGAAGGTCAGCAAGGTTTTTCATGGGCATTTGCATGAGCATTATACCGCGACGATTAGGGCCGGCATCAAGGTGCATGGCATTGCCGACAGAATGGTTGCCGATTTAAACGGTCATCCGGTTTAGTCCCATTCAACAAAGGCAAGTTTACGACAGCCATAAAAAAGGCCGGCGAGTGCCGGCCTTTCTTGAACTTTATCCGAGAGTTTCGGCTGCTTAGAACGCCAATTGGGTTCTGAAGGTGAAGGCATGGACGTCTTCGATGTCTTCGCCGGCGACTTCCGCTGGTGAGCTGCTCAGATCGAAGGCGTGACGATAATCCGCCATCAGGCGCAGGTTTTCGTTCAGATACCAGTTCAACGCGACGGTCACCGCTTTTTCGCTGCCACCGTCGTGACCGTCCGAGTTAAGGTCGTTTTGGTCGTAACGAGCGGCCAATTCAACCGCGCCCCAGCCGCCGTTTTTCAGGCTGAAGTTTTGCGAAGGTTTCAGACGTTTGAATTCGCCGTCTGAGCCTTTGTATGAACGCGATTCGCCGGTCAAAGTCCAAGCGGTTTGAACATAGAAAGCATCTAAGTCCAAAGTTTCGCCGTTTTCAAGGTCCGCCCAGACACGACCGTACTCACCCTGTACCGAGAACGGGCCTTGCATATAGGCCGCCTCGAAACCGGCCATTTTGAAGTCTTTCGCATCGAAAACTTTAAGTTTCGAGGTCTTTACGTTCGACATATGCGTGGTTTCATAGGAGAACTCGACATGATCCTTGCCGTTGGACATTGCGCCACCTTGGGTGTCCGGAGCACGATAACCGCCATAGGCGCCCAAGTGCAGAACTTGATCTTTTTTGTTGATCGGCGCGTAAGTCAAACGGGAAGCCGCGCCCCAGCCTTCATCGACGGTATGGTCTTTTTCCGGCGACATGGCATCGCCGTAAGCGCCGATCTGCGCCGACCAGTCGTCGCCGGATGATTTCAAATGGATACCGATGGCCCGGTCGAACAGGCTGGCGGTCAGCGAGTTGACCAGCGAACGCTCGGTGAACATGATGTCGTTCGAGCTTTCCTGCAACTCCATGCTGATCGGTTGTTTTTGGTGACCGACGGTCAATTCCAGCCAATCGAGGCCCTGATAGGTGATGAACATATCTTTGACGGCCGTCTTGTTGTCGGCGAAGTCGACTTCTGAGACGAATTTGAAATCATCCCAAAATAAGCCTTTGAAAGCCAGGCGGCCGCGGCGGATCTCGGTGCCGTCGGTTGCGCCACCGACACCTTTGTCACCGGCAGCTTTATCGTTGCTGTGGAATGTGGCGTCGGCATGGATACGGCCGCCAAAGCCGAATTTGAAGTCGCCGTCGCCGGATTCAACCTGCAGGCCTTTTTTGCCCAGCTTGATTTTGATGTTATCAACATCGCTTTTGCTGAGTGTTTCCTGTTGGATCAGTTTGTTGTATTGGGATTGGTTGATTGCGCCATTTTGCAGCAGCATGTCCAATAATTCTTTGTCCGCCGCTTGCGCCGTCATGCTGCCCAGTGTTGTTGCAGCGCCCAGTGCTAACATTTTGGCTGTTTTGTTAATCGCCATCAGTCGTACCCTATATGTTGTGTGAAAAAAGCAATTTGTTGTAAAAACTCGACACAGGATAGGGGATGTTTATTACAAAATTATGACGGGCCGGGATCGGCGGCATTTTTTTTTGGTCTGATAGGGCTTTGTCATAATGTTGTAATCAGGCAACATGAAGGTGTGGGCAGGTGGAAGGCTGGTTGATTTCGATTGTTAAATAATACAGTTGAGAATGATTTGCATTAAGTTTAGTTGTTGGTTTAAAATTAAGCTTTATTTTTTTTGGAGTGCATAATGAAAATCAGCAACCGACAGTTTTGTTCCGCGCTGGCGTTGGCTGCTCTCGGCAGTAGCGCCTATGCCGCGGAAGGCGAGTTGAGCAAGCCGCAGACGATGGAAGAGATGTGGAAAATCATCCAGGCGCAACAACAGCAAATCAATCAGATGACGCAAAAGCTGGAAGCCGTTTCGGAAACGGCGAAAAACCAGGAAGTACAGGCATTGGATCGCAAGACCAATGTGCTGGCCGAGGAGGTGGAAAAAATTCGCACCGAGATGTTCATTCCTGAAGATATCGAGTACAAAAGTCAATACGGTCTGGGGCCGGCGGCGTCGAAGGTCTATCAGGTCGGCAAGGGCTTGTCGATCGGCGGTTATGGCGAAGCCAATTACCAGGCGATCGTCAACGACGAGACAGGCAAGAACGATAATGCCGATTTCGAACGCTTGGTGCTGTATGCCGGTTATAAATTCACCGATAACATTCTGTTCAACAGTGAAATCGAATTCGAGCACGGTTCGACCGATAAAAATGGTTCCGTGTCGGTCGAATTCGCCGCGCTGGATTTCTTTATCGACCCGATGGCCAACGTCAGGGCGGGTATGGTATTGATGCCTATGGGGTTCATCAACCAGATCCATGAGCCGCCGTTTTATTTCGGCAACAATCGTCCCGAGGTTGAGCGTAGGATCATTCCCAGCACCTGGCGGGAAATCGGCGCCGGCCTGTTCGGCGAGCTGTTGCCTGGCCTGACCTATACCACTTATGTCGTCAATGGCTTGGATGCAGACGGTTTTGGTTCTTCCGGCATACGCGGCGGTCGTCAAAAAGGCAGCGAGGCGAGGGCGGAGGACTTGGCGTTCGTCGGTCGCGTCGATTATGAGTTGCCGCAAGTACCGGGCGTGACCTTAGGCGGCTCGGCTTATTTGGGTAACTCCGGCCAGAATCAGAAGTTTGCCGGGCAGCAGGTCGATGCATTTACGCAACTGTATGAAGGTCATGTGCAGGTGAAGTATCGCGGCTTGGAATTCCGAGCCTTGGGGTCTTGGGGACATATCGATGATACGGCGACGCTGAGTGCTGCGAAAGGCGAGGTCATCGGCGAGGAGAGCTTTGGTTGGTATGCCGAAGTCGGTTACGACGTCATGCCTCACCTGTTTCCGGAAACGACGCAATATTTGGCGCCATTCTTCCGTTATGAAAGGCTGGACACCGTGGCCAGTGTCGCGGCGGGCAATGCATTCGGCGATGATCCGACTATGGACAGACAAATCTTCCAGGTCGGCGTGAATTATAAGCCGATTCCAAATGTCGTTATTAAAGCCGATTACCGTAACTGGGATTCCGAAGGCGGCGACTTGCCGGATGATTTCAACCTGGGCTTGGGCTTTATCTTTTAAAAACGAAAGAAGTAAAGGTTGAGAGGGAATTGCCGCAGTCATCGATTGCGCTTTTTTCTTCAACCTTACGCTTATTTTGGCATATGAGGTATTTAGCGCTAGATTGACAGCATCAGTTTGAGTATTTTTGCGGGGTTTAGGGCATGGGGTGTGTCTGTCGAGGAGCGCCGTAAACCCATCCCTGGGGGCTTGACGGCAGCATCCTTGCTGCCGACATCCTCGCCAAACACACCCCATGCCCTTTTTGAACTCCAAAGTGGGAATTGCTGCTAGATTGGCGTTTATTTGCCATATTGATTTATTATAATACGCTTTTTGGCGCTTCTTTTGTTAATCATGTTTAGATTAAAATCTGTCAAGTTAATCGTTGCCGTGTGCTTGCTATTGTCGGCTCTTCCTTGCGTCGGCAAAATTTATTACAGCAAAAACGAGGCCATGGAATTGGCTTTCGGCAAGGATGCGACGGTTGAAATGTTGTCGTTGTTCCCAACGGCTGATGAGCTTGCCCAGATCGAAAAGATGGCGCGGGTAAAAATGGAGTCTTCTCTGTATACCTTCTATGTCGGCAAAAAAGGCGATCAGGTTATCGCTTATGCGGCGATAGAGAGCCATACCGTTCGCACCAAGCCTGAAACGTTGCTGGTGGTGTTGACGCCGGAAGGCAAGATCAGCGCCGTCCATACGCTGGCCTTCCATGAGCCGCCGGAGTATCAGCCGCCACAGCGTTGGTATCAACAGCTATATCAGAAGGAGCTGGAGCGACTCAGCTTCAGCGCCGATATACAAGGCATGACCGGGGCTACGTTGAGTACGCGTTCGGCATTGAACATTTCCCGCAAGGTGATGGCGATTTATCAAATATTAGTCAAGAATAAACAGAACTGATGCGTTTTTTTGTAACCGGCGAACAAAATCGTCAAATGATGCTGAATGCCTTGATCCTAATGTTTCTGGGCTATGTCGCCTTATTATGGCTCAGCAACGGCATGATGTATTTCCATAAAATGGGGCTGACCGCAGATTCGGTGATTGCCTACTATTTGGGCTCCGAGGAGGAATTTACCCAACCGAAGAGTTACCAGAGCCTGCTGGAAGTCAGTCATTTTCATTTGTTTGCGATGGGGATGCTGATTTTGACCTTGACCCATTTGATGCTGATGACCAGTTTGCCGACATTGCTGAAGATTTGGGTCAGCGCCCTGGTTTATGTTTCGGCCATTGCTGACGAACTGGCCGGTTGGTTGGTGCGATTTGTTCATCCAAACTTCGCTTATTTCAAAATCGGCTCTTTCTTGTTGCTGGAGCTCTCCCTGGCGATTCTGATCTTTGTCGTCAGCGCCTCTTTGATTCAGTCCCGAAGGCAGGCTAACCGTAAAAGTGACAATGCTTTTAGGAAGTGCTGATGTGATTTTCAGTGCCTTTCAGGATTTAGGCGGCAGGTCATTGATTTCTCGGGACGCGTTCACCCAGCACCTAAATACCATGGCTTTTGGACTACATTTTACATTCCAGGATAATTTAGGTGCTGGGGGGCTTGACGGCAGCATCCTTGCTGCCGACATCCTCGCCAAACACATCCCGTGCCCTTTTTGAACGCCAAACTGATGGCATGGGAATTGCAGCTGCTTCACGCGCCGCTTGCACTTCCCTTAAAAGGACGTTGAGTAATTATGCGTTGATTAAATCGGCGCCGCCAAAGTCGGTGGCGGCAAGTCATTGGATGTTATCGACCGGCGGCAAGCCGTTCAGAGGTTTTACTTGTCGCTGCGTTCCTTAATGACCTCAGGCATGTGGTGGCGTCGCTTGACGTGTTGTTTGCCATGGAGGTTTTTCACCTCGACTTTAATATTTTCATCCTTGGCCGTGGTGAGGAAATCCTCGATCGTTTCCAGGATATCGTGATCGATGAATTGCGCATTGCTGGCGTCTATGGTCACGCTGCTGTTCGGTTCGATATGCAAGATGAACTTACGCAGCAAGGCTTTGTTCAGGAACGACACGTCTTTATGCAGCGATAACACATAATGGGTATCATCCTGCACCATACTGATGGTGGCTTGGTAGTTAGCCTTGATGACGTAATAAAGGCCGACCGCGAGGCCGATGCCGATGCCGATCAGCAGGTCGCTCCATAAGATGGCGATGACGGTGATGCTGAAAGGCAAAAATTGTCCGCGGCCGCGGTTGTAAAAATCCTTGAACAGGCTGGGGCGGGCCAGTTTATAACCGGTGTGCAGCAATATGGCGGCTAGGCAGGCGAGAGGAATCTGATTCAGATAAGCGGAAAAAAACAACACGCTGAGCAGCAAACAAATGCCATGTATAAACGAAGAAATGCTGGTTTTGCCGCCGGCATTGATGTTGGCCGAACTGCGTACGATCACCGCAGTCATCGGCAGGCCGCCGAGCAGGCCGCTGAGAATGTTGCCGACGCCCTGGGCCTTCAGTTCGCGATTGGTCGGGGCGATGCGTTTTAACGGATCGAGCTTGTCCACCGCCTCGATGCTCAATAGCGTTTCCAAACTGGCGATAATGGCCAGGGTCAAGGCGATTTTATAGGTTTCGGCGTACGCTAAATAACTGAAGTCCGGGAAGCTCAATTGATGAAAAAAGTCGTCGACTCTTGTCGTTTCCGGCAGATGCACCAGATGTTTTTCGGTGACGGCCCATTGCGGGTCCACTTCTAGGGCCGTGATGTTGTATAACACTCCCCAACCGACCGCGATCAACGGGCCGGGGATCAGCTTCGTCAGCGTCAGTTTGTTAAAAAATCGAGTCTCCCAGATCAGCATGATCAGCAGGCCGATCATGCTGATGATCGCGGCGCCGGGCGAGATATTGTAAAAGGTGTCCAGCAATTCCTTGAAACTGCTCTGCGCGGTCTCCTGCATATAACTCTCATCGCCCTCATAGCTGACATGATAGCCCAGCGCGTGAGGAAGCTGTTTGATGATCAAAATCAGGCCGATCGCCGCCAGCATGCCCTTGATGACGCTAAGCGGAAAAAAGGCGCCGATAATTCCGGCTCGAAAATGGCCGAGCAAGATTTGTACGAGGCCGGCGATGACCACGGCGGTGAGCAGGCCCTGAAAACTGCCCAATGTCTCGATGGCGTTCAGCACAATGACCGTCAGGCCGGCCGCTGGCCCCGATACGCTTAATTGTGAGCCGCTCAGCCAGGTGACAATGAGGCCGCCAATGATGCCTGTGATGACGCCGGAAAAAAGCGGTGCGCCGGAGGCCAGGGCTATGCCCAGGCAGAGAGGGAGTGCAACCAGAAATACGACGATGCCGGCCGGAAAGTCGTCTTTAAGATGCTTTAGGTAATATTGGGCGTGCTTATGAATCATGACACCATTCCTAATCTAGCAGGGTGGCTTCAGTGTAATTGATATCGACTCATTGACCAATGACGGACTATTGAAATTTCCGCGGGCTCATCGGGTTTAATTGATTTGCTTATGGCCGGGTAATATTTATTGCTGCAAGGCTGTTTCCTTGCGCTGCTCTATGTGATAATAACGTGTTTATTTTCCAACTATTCAGATACGGCCAGGCAGAACAATGGACGAGAACAAGAAAAAAGCGCTCGGTGCGGCGCTGATGCAGATAGATAAGCAGTTTGGCAAAGGTTCTGTGATGCGCATGGGCGATGTGGCGGCAAGCCGCGATATCGATGTGGTGTCTACCGGATCTTTATCGCTGGATATTGCCTTGGGGTGCGGGGGCTTGCCGCGTGGACGCGTAGTCGAGATATACGGGCCGGAATCGTCCGGTAAAACGACGCTGTCGTTACAGACCATCGCTCAGATGCAGAAACTTGGCGGAACCGC
The DNA here is from genome assembly GCF_030717995.2 of Methylomarinum sp. Ch1-1. Lineage (NCBI taxonomy): Bacteria > Pseudomonadati > Pseudomonadota > Gammaproteobacteria > Methylococcales > Methylococcaceae > Methylomarinum > Methylomarinum roseum. Next base: position 1,688,880 of record NZ_CP157743.1, read on the forward strand.
GGCATTTGTCGATGCCGAACATGCGTTGGACCCGGTTTATGCAGAAAAAATCGGCGTCAATGTCGATGACTTGCTGGTTTCGCAGCCGGACACCGGCGAACAGGCACTGGAAATTACCGATATGCTAGTGCGTTCCGGCGCCGTCGACATTGTGGTTGTAGATTCAGTGGCGGCGCTGACGCCCAAGGCCGAAATCGAAGGCGAAATGGGCGATTCTCATATGGGCCTGCAGGCTCGCTTGATGTCCCAGGCGTTAAGGAAGCTGACCGCCAATATCAAGCGTTCCAACACCTTGGTCATTTTTATCAATCAATTGCGGATGAAAATTGGGGTGATGTTCGGTAATCCAGAGACCACTACCGGCGGGAATGCCCTGAAGTTTTATTCTTCCGTACGGTTGGATATTCGCCGTATCGGCGCGATCAAGAAAGGCGAAGAAGTGATCGGCAACGATACCCGAGTGAAAGTCGTTAAAAATAAAGTGGCCCCGCCGTTCAAACAGGCTGAATTCGAAATTCTCTATGGAGAGGGCGTCTCTTTCCTGGGCGAGCTGGTTGATTTGGGGGTGCAATACGGTTTTGTGCAAAAGGCCGGCTCCTGGTATAGCTACGGCAATGAAAAAATTGGCCAAGGCAAGGAAAACGCCAAGCAGTTTTTGAAAGACAATCCCGACAAGGCGGAAGAATTGGAAGCGGCTATCAGAGGCGAGGCGTTGGGCGATTTAAAGAAAAAGGCTGAGGCGGCTAAGGAAAAAAAGGCTGAAGCGACTAAGGAAAAGGGAAGCCCCAAGTCCTAGCCTTGAAAAATCCTGTGGAAGCAGATAAAAAGCAAATTGAATTTTGTTTTTGGGATATGGCCGAAAATAACTTCCTTTTTTACTTCATGTTTACTTGGGACAGGTTCAGCCGCCGACACACAGGGATATCCATGCACGTCAAGCAGGAGCGGTGAGTTGTCGGGGATTTCCCAGTCCTAAATACTCTAGGCTATTGGCTATGATTAATCATCTTCGATGATTTAGGTGCTGGGTGAATGGCGTCTTCTGGAGCAAGTAACGGATAGAAAAAGCATTTTTATACTGAATAGGTAACTGCTCACCCCCATTCGTAGGGTGGATAAGCGGAGCGCATCCACCGGGTCGGCATCTTTGGTGGATACGCCCTAAACCCTGAAAGATACTGAATAGTTACCTGAATAGTTACTTTTGTTTTTAGTCATGAATCTTGACGACGGGAAAAGACCGATAACTAAATCGTGACAGAACAATATCAGCAAATTAAGGACATCTGCCTAAGATTGTTGGCTCGGCGCGAGCATAGCCAGAAGGAGTTGCAAGACAAGCTGGTGCTGAGAGGGTTCGATCGCATTAGTTCACAGGAAGTGATCGCAGAGCTGGCGGAGCAGGGCTGGCAAAGCGACGACCGTTATGCGGAAAGTTATGCCCGCCAACGCATCGAGAAGGGGTGCGGTCCTGTGCGTATCGCCCATGAGTTGAAGCTGCGCGGGGGAGGCGACGCCGACCTCGATGCGATCGTGACCGAACTGGCCGGTAGCTGGATGGAGGCCTTGCAACGAGTTTATTTGGGCAAATATGCAAACGATAAGCGCATGCCCGCGAAAGAGTGGCTTAAACGCAGCCGGTTTTTGCAACAGCGAGGATTCAGCGGCGATATGATCAAGGCGCTTTTTGTGCAATTGGATATTAGTCTGGAGCGCTGATGCTCAGGCGTTTCTAAAAAGATATGTAACTATTCAGCTTGATACCGAGAAAATATTTCTTTTACTATCAATTGCTTGCGGAAGAAGTGTATGCGACAGGGATGTCGCATCCAAGCCTATAGGGATATATTCACGGCGTCTTCTGTAGCAAGTAACTGATAGTAAAAACATTTTTATACTGAATAGTTACAAAGATATAAATATAGCGTAGTTATTACACCTAAACATTATGAAATATATGACCAGCGCAGAATTGCGCAGTGCATTTCTGGAGTTTTTTCGAGCCAGAGGACATTCCATCCAGCCGTCGAGTTCGCTAGTGCCGGGCAATGACCCGACCTTGTTGTTTACCAATGCCGGCATGGTGCAATTCAAGGATGTTTTTCTGGGGCGGGAAAAGCGTGATTACAACCGCGCCGCGACCAGTCAGCGTTGTGTTCGCGCCGGCGGCAAACATAATGACCTGGAAAATGTAGGCTATACCGCCAGACATCATACCTTTTTTGAAATGCTGGGCAATTTCAGTTTCGGCGATTATTTCAAAAAAGACGCCATTCACTTTGCCTGGGACTTCCTGACCAAGGAGTTGGGCATTCCGACGGAAAAACTGTGGGTGACGGTGTTCGAAGAAGACTCCGAAGCGGAAGCGATCTGGCTGGAGGAGGTTAAGGTCGATCCGGCGCGTTTTTCCCGTATCGGCGCCAAGGATAACTTCTGGTCGATGGGCGATGTCGGTCCTTGCGGTCCATGCACTGAAATTTTTTACGACCATGGCGCAGAGGTGGCCGGCGGACCACCGGGCAGCCCCGATGAGGAAGGCGACCGTTACATCGAGATCTGGAATCTAGTGTTCATGCAGTATGACCGGGATAAGGACGGTAATCTGACGCCGTTGCCGGCGCCTTCTGTCGATACCGGCATGGGCTTGGAGCGGATTGCCGCGGTGTTGCAGGGGGTGCATAGCAACTATGAAATAGATCTGTTCCAGAACATCCTGAAATCGGCGGCGCGACTCGCCGATAGCTCTGATCTGGACAATAGTTCGCTGCGAGTCATCGCCGATCACATCCGTTCCTGTGCGTTCTTGGTGACCGATGGTGTGTTGCCGTCGAATGAAGGGCGTGGTTATGTGTTGCGCCGGATCATACGCCGTGCGATACGTCACGGTTACCGTCTAGGTATTCATGAGGTCTTCTTTCATAAGCTGGTGGCGCCGTTGGTTGCGGAAATGGGCGAGGCCTACCCTGAATTGAAACAGGCGCAAGAACAGGTGGAGCGGGTCCTGAAAAAAGAAGAGGAACGTTTTGCCGAAACTCTGCAGCAGGGCATGAAGGTGCTGGAAGCCTGTGTCGCCAAATTGGAAGGTCGAGTCATTCCCGGCGATGTGGTTTTCCTGCTTTATGATACTTACGGTTTTCCGGTGGACTTGACGGCCGATTTTGCCCGTGAACACGAGCTGAGTGTCGACCATGCCGGTTTCGAGGTGGAAATGGCGGCTCAGCGGGAGAGAGCGCGCGCCGGAGGCCACTTTTCCGCCGATTACGACCAAGACATCAAACTGGACGGTCAGACCGAGTTTACCGGTTATCAGCACATCGAGGATGGCGCGAAGATTATCGGTCTGTTCCACAAGGGACAAGCGGTCGACAGCCTAAAGCAAGGCGAAGACGGCATCGTCGTATTGGACCGGACGCCGTTTTATGCCGAATCCGGTGGTCAGGCTGGCGACAGCGGCCGCATCGAAGCCGGTGAGGCGGTTTTTCAGGTAAACGATACGCAAAAACAGGGCGGTGATTTGTTCCTGCACAAAGGCAGGGTGCTGCAGGGTGAAATCAAACGGGATGGGGCTTGCCGGGTTCATGTCGATGCCGAGAAACGGAAGGCAACGGAGCTGAATCATTCGGCCACCCATTTGTTGCATGCGGCGCTTAGAAAAACGCTGGGCGATCATGTCGCGCAGAAAGGCTCATTGGTGAATTCGGAACGCCTGCGTTTCGACTTCTCGCACTTCGAGCCGCTGACCGCCGATGAAATCGCCACGATCGAGCACCGGGTGAACGAGCAAATTCGGCTGAATAATCCAGTTTCCGCCGAAATCATGGCTAAGGACGAGGCCGTCAAGGCGGGGGCGATGGCCTTGTTTGGCGAAAAATACGGCGACGAAGTGCGGGTGCTGAAGATCGGCGATTTCTCGACCGAATTATGCGGCGGCACCCATGTCGACAGGGCCGGCGATATCGGTATGTTCAAGATCATCGCCGAAACCGGTGTTGCGGCCGGCGTCAGAAGGCTGGAGGCGGTGACCGGTCAGGCGGCATTGGATTGGGTGGCGAATCGCGATCAGGCCTTGGGCAACATCGCCGGATTGCTGAAGAGCTCGCCGGAAAAAGCTTTGGACAAGGTTCAGCAATTGCTGGAAAAAAACCGCACATTGGAAAAAGAGCTGGAAAAATTCAAGGCAAAACTGGCTAGTACGGCCGGTGGAGAGTTGAGCAGTCGGGCGATCGATGTCGATGGCGTTAAGGTGTTGGCGGTGAAATTGGACGATGTCGATCCCAAGGCCATGCGCGATATGGTCGATCAGCTCAAAAACAAACTGGGCAGTGCCGCGATTGTGTTGGCGACCGTCAAAGACGACAAGGTCAGCCTGATTGCTGGGGTGTCCAAGGATCAAACGCCCCGTCTGAAAGCCGGCGACCTAGTGAACTCGGTCGCCTCCAAGGTAGGCGGCAAAGGCGGCGGCCGGCCGGATATGGCGCAGGCCGGAGGCAATGATCCGTCCGGCTTGGAGGAGGCCTTAAAACAGGTGCCGGAGTGGGTCAAACAGCAGTTTGGGGCTTGAATTCGTTAACGACTGCTTGCTGTATATATGCGCCCATTAACCTGTGATGCGGCCTGGCTGCGTCGGCAGGGGAGTTGGCCGGCGATGACGATTGATTTTTGGTTTTTAAAAGACGATTAGAATGGCGGTTTATGTTTATAAGTTCGGCGGCACATCCGTCGGTTCGGTGGAGCGCATCAAGGCGGTCGCCGAGAAAATAAAAAAGGCTCGTGATCAGGGGGATCAGATTATCGCTGTCGTTTCGGCGATGAGTGGAGAGACCAATCGCCTGGTTGCCTTGGCGAAGGAAATACAGTCGCAACCCGTCGAAAGGGAAATGGACGTGCTGTTGTCGACAGGCGAGCAGGTCACGATATCGCTGCTGTGTATGGCGTTGCATGAAATCGGTTGTCAGGCTTGTTCCTATACCGGTGCGCAGGTCAGAATTTTGACCGACAGCAGTCATACCAAGGCGCGTATACAGGAAATCGACGATCGCAAGATTCATGCGGATCTGAATGCCGGCAAAGTTGTCGTTGTAGCCGGTTTTCAGGGGGTCGATGAGCATGGCAATATCACCACGTTGGGGCGCGGCGGTTCCGACACCACGGCTGTGGCGTTGGCGGCGGCGATTAAGGCAAAAGAGTGCCATATTTACACCGATGTCGACGGTGTTTACACCACCGACCCAAGAGTGGTGCCTAAGGCTCGCCGGCTGAATAAGATCACCTTCGAAGAGATGCTGGAAATGGCTAGCTTGGGTTCTAAGGTGTTACAGATTCGTTCGGTGGAATTTGCCGGAAAATATAATGTCGCGTTAAGAGTGTTATCATCATTTGAACAAGGTCAGGGTACGCTGATTACCTATGAGGAATCGGAAATGGAAAAAGCATTAGTTTCGGGAATTGCGTTTAACAAGGACGAAGCCAAACTAACGGTGACCGGTGTGCCGGATTTGCCGGGGGTGGCGTCGAAGATTCTGGGGCCGATTGCCGAGCAGAACATCGAAGTCGATATGATCGTGCAGAATATCGCCGATGACGCAACGACTGACTTTACCTTTACCGTGCATCGTAACGATTATCAGCGCGCCATGAGCATCTTGGAAAGCGTCTGCCGGGAGATGGGCGCCAGACAGGTCACTGGCGATGATCGTATCGTAAAGGTTTCCATCGTTGGCGTCGGTATGCGCTCACATGCCGGAATTGCCAGTACGATGTTTAAAACATTGGCAGAAGAGGGAATTAATATTAGAATGATCTCGACATCAGAGATTAAGATTTCTGTTGTGGTTGATGAGAAATATTTAGAGCTTGCTGTTCGTTCTTTGCATAAGGCATTTGGGCTGGAAGAGAAGGAAGAATAATCGGTCTTTCTTTTCGTGAAAAAAAAAGATATAATACACAGCTTGGTTGAGCACTGCACGAGCGGCAGAAATTTTAGGAAACGTAGGGAGAGAGTATGCTTATCTTAACTCGGCGGGTAGGAGAGACCTTGATGATCGGTGATGATGTGACTGTTACCGTTCTAGGTGTTAAAGGTAATCAAGTTCGTATCGGTGTTAATGCGCCGAAAGAAGTGTCAGTGCATAGAGAAGAGATCTACGAAAGAATCAAGAAAGAGCAGGCCGATTCTTCGAGCTCTGACGAATAGCTAAAATGTTTTACTAGGAGAGTTGGCCGAGAGGCTGAAGGCGCTCCCCTGCTAAGGGAGTATGGGTTTTATCGCCCATCGAGGGTTCGAATCCCTCACTCTCCGCCACATTTTAAAGGTCAAAATTTTAAGGAAAAGTCTTGACATTAAAAAAGATAAAATGGATAATAGTCGGCTCAATAGGCGCCCGTAGCTCAGCTGGATAGAGTACTCGGCTACGAACCGAGCGGTCGGGAGTTCGAATCTCTCCGGGCGCGCCATTGAACAAAAAGTTTTAATCCCCTGTAGCTCAGTTGGTAGAGCGGGTGACTGTTAATCACTAGGTCGGCGGTTCGAGCCCGTCCGGGGGAGCCAAATCAAATAAGGGCTTAGGTATTTTTACCTAAGCCCTTTTTTTATGCCCGCCGTTTTTAAAGGCCCGGACTGGATCATAACGATATTGAACGAAAAAATTCTTTTAAAAACACCATGCATTTAAACATTGTCGCGCTATTATTAATGAGTTTCTCCGTTCAGGCCTCAACCTATGGCGATGCCAGGGTGAAACAGGTGACCAGTATTTACGACGCCGATACCTTTCGCGTCGATATTGACGGTTGGCCGGAAATTATCGGCAATCATGTTCCCATACGCGTCAACGGCGTCGATGCGCCGGAAATTAGAGGGAAATGCAAGGCGGAAAAAATTGCCGCCCGCAAAGCTAAACAGCACACGGTTGCGTTATTGCGCGCCGGTAAAATGATAGAATTGAGAAACATGCAACGAGGCAAATATTTCCGGATTTTGGCCGACGTCTATATTGCTGGAAACAGCTTGGCGTTCAGTTTGATCGCCAAAGGTCTCGCCCGGCCTTACCAGGGAGGCAAAAGGCAAAGCTGGTGTCGTTAATCCGGATCTGCCGATGCTTGACTGTTGATAAGCATGATGTGAATAAATGATTTTGGCTCGGAGACGCCAAGCATTTGCCTTGATCATTGAGCGCTATCTGTTGCCGCTAAGGAGTGCGACGGCGCTCTTTGCGGTTGACCATTTTGCCGTTACCTTTGAACATAGGTGATTAGGCGTGGAATTTTTTGCTAAGCCTTGCTAGTCTGATTGTGGACTCCCTCGCTGACTCGTCAATTATTTAAAGGAAAACTTGGTTATGGGCAAAGAAACAGGCAAACTCTATATCGCCTTACTCAGTATTCATGGTTTGATTCGCGGTAAGAATCTTGAGTTGGGTCGTGATGCCGATACGGGCGGACAAACCTTGTATGTGCTCGAATTGGCTCAGGCATTGTCGCTGCAGCCGGAAGTGGCGCGGGTGGACTTGATCACCCGGCGCGTGATAGATGAATCGGTTGCCGATGATTATGCCGAGCCCGTTGAAATGCTTTCGGAAAGCTTACGTATTGTTCGCATTAATGCCGGTCCCGATGAATATATCTACAAGGAGCAGCTATGGGATCACCTGGATGGTTTTGCCGATAACGTCGATTGTTTTTTCAGGCTGAATGGCGAATTCCCCGATATCATCCATAGCCATTATGCCGATGCCGGCTGGGTTGGCGCGCATTTAGCCAATCTGTTGGGGATACCCCTGATCCATACCGGGCATTCTCTGGGACGGGTCAAGCGTTTGCGATTGTTGGCCAGCGGGCTTTCCAATGCCGACATCGAAGAACGCTATAACATGGCGCGACGCATCGAGGCGGAAGAACTGGTGCTGGCGACGGCCGAGCGGGTGATTACCAGCACTCATCAGGAAGTCGAGGAGCAATATGAGCTTTATGACTTCTATCAGCCGAAACAGATGTGTGTCGTGCCGCCGGGGACCGATCTGACTAAGTTCATGCCGCCTAGCGGGGATGAATTGAATTCGCCGCTGTTCGCAGAAATCACCCGGCATTTAAAGGCGCCGGACAAACCGGTCATCATGGCCTTGTCTAGGCCGGATAAACGCAAAAATATCACGATGTTAGTCGAAGCCTTTGGCCAGTCGGCCAGGCTGCAGGAGCTGGCCAATTTGCTTATCGTCGCCGGCAATCGTGACGATATCGACGATTTGGAAGAGGGCGCCCAGGAGGTTTTTCATGAGCTGTTGGTCGCCATCGATCGTTATGAGCTCTACGGTAAGGTGTCGATGCCTAAGCACCATAATCGGGATCAGGTGCCGTTTATTTACCGAATCGCGGCCGCTTCAGGCGGCGTTTTCGTCAATCCAGCGCTGACCGAACCCTTCGGCCTGACCTTGATCGAGGCGGCGGCTTCCGGTTTACCCCTCGTCGCCACCGAAGACGGCGGGCCGCAGGATATTGTCGGCAATTGTCATAACGGCTTTTTAATCGATCCGTTGGAAGCCGATAGCATTAGCGAAGCCTTGGAAAAATTGCTGCTCGATAAGGCATTATGGCAGCGCAATGTGGATCAAGGTTTGCAAGGGGTGCGCGAGCACTATTCATGGGATGCTCACGCCAAACGCTATTTGCGCTTGATCCTGCCGATCGCAAAATCCTCGGAGCGTTTGCAGCGCGATCCTGTTTGGCGTCGCCCAGGACTGTATGCAGACCGCGTCATCGTCAGCGATCTGGATCAAAACCTAATCGGTGATGATCAATCATTGCAGCAATTGATCGATGTTCTGCGTCAGCATCGCAAGAGTTCCAAATTCGTCATCGCAACCGGTCGCCGCCTAGATTCGGCCTTGAAACTGATGAAAAGACACAGCATCCCGGAGCCGGATATCTTAATCACCAGCGGCGGCACCGAGATTTACTATGCGCCTAAATTAACGGCCGATGTCGCCTGGGCCAAGCACATCGATTATCACTGGACACCGCATAAGGTGAGGCAGTTAATAGAAACATTTCCTGGTCTGAAGAGACAGCCTAAATCGGAGCAGAGTCGCTATAAACTCAGCTATTATATCGATCCGGAAGTCGCCGATATCGAAGAAGTTAAGAGCGTGCTGCATAAGGAAGAGCAATCGGTGCATGTGCAACTGGCTTTCGGTCAATATCTGGATATCATGCCGATGCGCGCCTCCAAGGGCTTGGCGTTGCGTTATGTCGCCGATAGGCTACAAATTCCGTTGGAGCGTATTTTTGTGGCCGGAGGTTCCGGCGCCGATGAAGACATGATGCGCGGCAATACCCTCGCCGCTGTTGCGGCCAATCGTCATCACGAAGAACTCTCTCAATTGGTCGATGTGGAGCGTATCTATTTCGCCAGCCAGCCTTTTGCCGCCGGTATATTGGAAGCGCTGGACTATTACGATTTTTTTAATCAATGCCAAGATCCGAAGGAGATCGAGCAATCTCATGAGTGAACGAAGATTATTGCTGTGCACCGACATGGATAGAACGGTGATTCCCAATGGCGTACAATCGGAACACCCCAATGCGCGCAAACGCTTTGCGGCTTTTTGTCGGCAACCGGGAGTTAAATTGGTTTACGTGACGGGGCGTCATCAGGCGTTGGTCAAGCAGGCCATCAAAAACTATGCCTTGCCTGACCCCGACTTTGTCATTACCGATGTCGGCAGCAAAATTTATCGGGTCATTGACGATCAATGGCGTGAATTGAGCGCCTGGGAAATGGAAATCGATAAAGATTGGCATGGGAAATCGCATCAACAGATCAAGCAGTTGCTTGGCGATATTTCCAATCTCCATCTACAGGAGCCCAGTAAACAAAATACCCATAAGCTCAGTTATTATTTGCCACTGCATGTGGACAAAGACGGCGTGATCGCCGCGATCAAGGATCGTTTGGAGAAGGAAAACATCGATGCCAGCTTGGTGTGGAGCATCGATGAGCCTAAGGGCATCGGGTTGCTGGATGTGTTGCCGCGTAATGCGACCAAATTGCATGCGATCGAGTTCCTACAACAACAGTTGGGTTATCATCCGACTGACGTGGTTTTTGCTGGCGACAGTGGCAATGATTTACCCGTCTTGGGTAGCGCCATTCGGTCAGTATTGGTGGCCAATGCCACTGATGAAATAAAACAGGCGGCCCAACAATTGGCGCGGCGTAACGGTCATGGTGATGCGCTTTACATCGCTGCCGCTAGAGGCTTGCACATGAATGGCAATTATGCGGCCGGGGTATTGGAAGGCGTTTGGCATTTCGCTCCTGACTTTCGTGACAAACTGCAACAAGACGAGGTTGATGATGACGGATAAAGCGCAAGTATTGGTGTTCGGCGAAGTGTTGTTTGACTGTTTTCCCGGCGGAGAGCAGGTTTTAGGCGGCGCGCCGTTCAATGTCGCTTGGCATTTGCAGGCCTTAGGCGAGCAACCGCATTTTATTTCCCGAGTCGGAGACGATGAGCTCGGCGGGAAAATCCTCAGTGCGATGAATGACTGGGGCATGGATGCGTCGACTGTTCAGCTAGACCCAGTGCACTCGACCGGACGCGTGGAGATCGAGGTCATCGAGGACGAGCCACATTATACGATCATTCCGGATTGCGCCTATGACTTCATCGATGCCGAGGGCGTTGCCGGCCTGCCATCCAACGGAATTCTCTATCATGGCACGTTAGGCTTGCGAAATCCTGTTTCCCGCGCGGCATTTCAGAGGCTTGCCAAACAGCCGGAGTTATCGATCTTTTTAGATGTGAATTTGCGTTCTCCCTGGTGGAGCAAAGACGAGGTTTATCGGTGTCTGGAACGGGCGCAATGGGTCAAATTGAATGAAGATGAATTGCAGCAATTAGGCTTTTGCTCCGCCGATATCAGAGAGGAAATGAGCAAAATGCAATCCCAGTTCCAGTTGCAACAGCTGATCGTGACGCGGGGCGGGGAAGGCGCTTTGGTCTTGAGCGAGGGCGGCGGGTTTGATAGCGTCAAACCGAAGTCGGTTAAACACATCGTCGATACGGTCGGCGCCGGCGATGCCTTTACCGCGATCTATATTCATGGACTGATGTCTGATTGGTCGGTGGCCGATAGCTTGACGATGGCGCAACAGTTTGCCAGTGAAGTAATCGGGCTGCGCGGCGCGATCACCACCGATCCTGATTTCTATCGGCATTTTATTGACTAATGCGCCTATAAACAGTCGATATTGGGCGTTTCCCTGTCAATGATATCCTTAATTGATCGTAACTACTCACCCCCATTCGTAGGGTGGATGCGCTCTTCAGGCTTATCCACCCTACATGCCCTGCCGCGTTCGATAAGTGGGGCGAGCAGTTACGATTGATTTTAGCTCAACATGGCGTTTACGTTAACGATAGTCAATGAATGCCATTGTTTTTGTTACGGCAGGGATGATTGATTGCCGTTTATAAATTTTACAAAATTGGAAAAGCTAGATGTACGAACAGGTTTCCCATTCACTGCTGAATGATGTTCTCAATAAGTTAGAGACCGAGATTTCCAAGCAGGACTTACGTTATTTTTATACCCGCTTGGGGGCGAATTTTTATGCCATCCACTCCTTATTTTATCGTTTATATGGCGATCGGCCCGATTTTGAGGAACAGGCCCAGCGTCTGGTGGAAACGATGGCGCGCAAATATATCAACCGGCCGGAAAAACTCCGACAGCTCGATATCGACAGGGAAAAGGATCACAACTGGTTCCTGCATCAGCAATGGGTTGGCATGGCGCTTTATAGCAACGGCTTTGCCGGCGATCTGAAAGGCATGCGTGAGCACCTGGGCTACTTCCAGGAACTGGGGGTGAACCTGGTTCATATCATGCCGATACTGCGCTGTCCGGAAGGACGTAGCGATGGCGGTTATGCGATCAGTGATTTTCGTCAGATCGACGAACGCGTCGGTTCGCTGCAGGACTTGAGGGATCTTTCTAAGGACATGCAGGAACGAGAAATTTTACTGGTGCTGGATGTGGTCGTGAATCACACATCCGACGAACACGAATGGGCGCAGCGGGCGCGGGCCGGAGATTCGGTTTACCAAAATTATTACTATACGTTTAAAAATCGTAACGTACCGGATATGTTTGAGCAAAGCATGCCGGAAATTTTTCCTGAAACCTCGCCGGGAAACTTTACCTGGGATGAGGAAATGGGGCGCTGGGTGATGACGGTGTTCAATGATTACCAGTGGGATTTGAACTATAGCAATCCTGCGGTCTTCATCGAAATGCTGGATATTCTGCTATATTGGGCCAATCAAGGCGCCGATATTTTGCGTCTCGATGCCGTTGCGTTCCTGTGGAAGAAAATCGGCAGCACCTGTCAAAATGAACGCGAGGCTCATCTCATTCTGCAATTAATGAAGGATTGTTGTCAGGTGACGGCGCCGGGCGTTCTATTCATTGCCGAGGCGATCGTGGCGCCGGTCGAAGTGATCAAGTATTTCGGCGAGGATGCGGTCATCGCCAAGGAGTGCGAAATAGCCTACAACGCCACCTTCATGGCGTTATTATGGGATGCGGTCGCGACTAAGAACTCCAAGTTGCTGAAGCAGGGCATCAAGAGCCTGCCCGTCAAATTGGAACGCGCGACTTGGCTCAACTACGTTCGTTGTCATGATGATATCGGTTTGGGTTTCGATGATAGGGATATCGTATTGGCGGGCTATGAGCCCTTCAATCACCGCAAATTCTTGATCGACTACTATACCGGACAGTTCGATGACTCACACGCCCGCGGACTGCCGTTCGGGCATAATGAAAAAACCGGCGATGCGCGTATTTCCGGTTCCCTCGCCTCGTTGGTCGGGTTGCAATACGCCTTGGAAATAGGCGATGACGTAGCGGTTGAAAACGCCATCAACATCATCTTGCTGTTGCACAGCATGATACTCTCATTTGGCGGCATACCGCTGCTGTATTATGGCGATGAAATAGGCACCTTGAATGATCCGTCCTATTTGGATGATCCGCATAAGCAGGGGGATACGCGTTGGGTGCATCGTCCGACGGTAGATTGGGAAAAGGCGGAGCTCAGAAATACCAGTGGAACGGTGGAGTATCAGATCTTCAGCGCCCTGAAGAGGATGATTGCGGTTCGCAAGGAAATCGACACCTTCGCCGATTTCAATAATCGCGAGCTGATAGACGTCGACAATCCACATTTGTTTGTATTCGAGCGTTATAATCTGAACCAACAAAGCGAAAACGTCTTGGTGATCGCCAATTTCGACAGCAAGCCGCAATCGCTCAATTTGGAGGCGATCGGAAACTGGAATAGTCCTAGCTTTGGTCAGATCATTGATTTATACAGCGGTCAATATCCCGATATTTTTAATAATACCCTGGTAGTTCCGGGCTTCGGATTTTATTGGTTGAGCGAGATGTTGTAGGGAAAAGAATTTGAGCCGTTCTCCGGCCCAGTCTCTTGTCCGTCCAGGCAATCATGGAATTATGTTCGAGGACGTGACGAAACGATTTTTAATGGCATAGACTTTCGAGGTCATCATGAATAAGCAAAAAATCAGCCGCTATTTTTATTTCCTGTTTCTGTTTGCGTTGTCGTTTTCGGCTCACGCCCATAGCGGAGCCGGTTCGATGCACGGCTTTGCCGATGGTTTCATCCATCCCTGGTTAGGCATCGACCATCTGTTGGCGATGTCTGCGGTCGGCTTGTGGGCAGCCCTGATGGGCGGGCGCAGTTTATGGCAATTGCCGGTCGCTTTTTTGACGGCGATGGCCGCAGGAGTCGGCCTGAGTTTTGCCGGTATCGAGCATCAGGGTGCGGAAGCCTGGGTGGCGTTTTCGCTATTGGCGCTGGGTTTGATTTTATTTATTAATCGCCGCCTATCCACGCCTTTTGCGAGTGCTTTGGTCGGCTTGTTCGCGCTGGGACACGGTTATCTGCATGCCGCCGAGATCGGCGTCGAGTCAAATGCATTCAGTTATGCGTTGGGCTTTTTGTTGGCAACGGCATTATTGCACGGCGTCGGCATTGCGGCCGGTCTTTCCGGGCCGGCTGTACGGCGGGTGGCAAGAGCCGGTTTCGCACTGAGTTGTACTTTGACTGGCGCGATGTTGTTGGCCGGAATCTAGCTTTCTAGACAGAGTCGGTTGAGCGGATTAGTCGTTGGCTTTACCGCTCGGTATGGGATTGATCCCATCAGCTAAATCATTGACAATGGGCTATTGCCAATAATATCGCTCGGAAGTTTAAATGCGCAACGTCAAACAAATTATCTCTATAGCTGGGTTATCGCTGGTCTGCGCAGCGGCTGGCGCGGAAACCGTAGGCCATGTCGACACCCATTTTAAGCTGATTGGTCCCGACGATAAGATTGTGGTCGAGGCTTTTGACGATCCCGGAGTGCCAGGCGTCACTTGCTACTTGAGTCGGGCTAAAACCGGCGGGCTCTCCGGCGCGGTCGGTATGGCCGAAGATACCTCGGATGCCTCGATCTCTTGCCATCAAACCGGGCCCATCGACCTGGACCCGGAAATAAAAAGCGGCGAGCGTGAAGGGGAGCATGTCTTCAAGAAAAGAACGTCGCTGGTTTTTAAATCGATGCAGGTGGTGCGTTTTTATGACCAAAAACGCCATACCTTGGTTTATTTGGTTTACAGCGACCGAGTCGTCGAAGGTTCGCCGAAAAATAGCGTTGCTGCGGTACCGGTAATACCGTGGCGTTAGTTGAGAAAAAGCTGAACTAATCGGTTTTCCAAGCGCGCAGGCCAACGTCTTGTTGCAACTGGGCCATATGCCGCTCAAGCATCTGTTTAAAGCTGGTTTTATCGGCATTATTGCCGCTCAACGGCTCCATGAGCAACGGAATCCCGGCTTGTCTTTCGACCGGCAATTGCAAAACCACCTGATTCAAATCCGGTCGATGATCACGGCTATAACCTTGGGTAATGTGAATCAATTGGCTGTCTTCATCGGCCGGCAACTCGCCGTTATAGACGCCGTCGACATGAAAGCCGGTCGAATCCAGATGGCCGGTTTGACAGAGCAAACCCAGCTTTTGGACACTGTGAACCGCCAGTTGACCGTACAAAGAACTGCAGCCATACGCATGGATGGCGTCCAACGTCCGCCCCAGCAAATCGTCATTCAGTTGGGCCGCCGTGATGCCTTCGCCAATTAAATGTTCAACCGGTTTGTCCCGGAAAAAATGCGGGGTCAGATACAGCGCTCTCTGAGTAAAGCCCAAACCATTTAAAATTATGGCTTTAACCGCCTGGCCATACGATACGATCTGTTGCTCTTTTTTCGGCATCAGGGCATCAATCCGTTCGACCAAACCCAGTTCATCGATCATCCCCGAAACCAAACCGAGATGATGAATGACTCGGCTGTGATAGGCTTCTTGTTGAGGCGTAGCCATGCTGCCTGTTTCAATATGAATCGCCAGATTAAAACTCCTAATCAGTCAAAGATAATGGATATTCCCATAAGCAACGATTAATGCTTGCTTCAGCACTTCCTTAAGGAAAAAGTCGTAAAATCCCGGATAGGCCTTTCATGTCGCCGATAACCCAAATCTGTTCAAACGGATGCGCTACCGGAAGCGTGACTTGATGAAGATTGGTTGCAAAATCCTGCCGGCTCCACAGCGGATTGGCGTTACGCAATACCAGCCAAACGCGGTCGCTGTGATAAGATTTTTCAGCCTTACTGGCCAAGATTGCATTCAACGCGTTCAACAGCCGCTGATCGACTGGCACCTCAATCAGGCGATGCAGCGCTTCCAACGTGCGAATATTGGCCTCGCGCCCTAAAATCAGCTTGGCTTCTGCCTCGCTACCGTAAAGATGAGCAATTTCAAGGTCTAGTCGTTGATCGTCTAGATAGCATGACACATCCGGTTTTTTCGGCTCGTTATGCCATATATGCCGCATCGGAATGCCGAATTTCTGCTCATATAGCCTCATGAACAGACGCGCTGCCTGATGCTCCAGTTCGATTTTTTCCTGCATATTTCGATTCATAGTGCATTGATTTTATCGGGAAAGTGAAATCATTGGCTAAATAATAGTGAAATCGAACCGTTAAAAAGCGACTTTTCTCAATTTGTTTTTAATCGATATTAACTTGATTTCCGCCCCGCGCTCGGATTAAATAACGCTATTTGTTACACCTATGGATAATGCGAATCTCCAGTTTATTTGCAGCACTGAAAAGCTGCTCAATCTTGATTATTTGATCTGCCATATCGAATACCGCGAGAATAAATCGACCGCCGTCATTTTCTATTATGACGGTCAAGCATACGCCTACCTGAATAATTGCAGGCATAGGCAACGAAGATTGGATTGCGAGGCCGACACCGTGTTCGATGCCAACGGTCAATTGCTCAGTTGCTCCATGCATGGCTATGTGTTTGAACCGACTACCGGCGAATGTATGATTCCACCTCGCGCAGGAAAAAAACTGCAATCATTGCGTATTGTCGAACAGGACGGGGCTTTGTATTTTGCCGATGAACGCGTTCGCATGATCAATCCTTTTTGAACGCCATATAAGGGAAATTCTGAGGTAGGGGCGAATTTATACGCACAGCGCGGCTAAATCCGAAGCAACATACACAATTGCCGACAGAATAATATCGACCATGTACTTAGACAATGGCGCCAGGGCTCCCTCATTAAAAAATACCTTCTGGGAGGGGCGAGTTATTTAACCCGCCCCGAACGTTAACTTACTCTATTCACGGTTGAATCATTCAGGACCTCGTTGACCTGTATTTCACATAGCGATGCGGACTCCTTGCTTTTCACGCCGAGGGCGGCGCTCCTACGCAAAGCACCGTCTTGCCTTCGGATGTGCTGAACTGTGTGAAGCGCATCAAAAATGGTGCGCTTCACGCTGTTCAGCACACCCTACCCACATCCGTGAGATGGATCACGCGCAGCGGATCGGCTAAAAGCATTCTCAATGCGCGCGGGGCGGGTTATTTAACACACCCTAAACGTTTAACTTAACTTACTTTAGGCGTATTTGTTCAGCAATTCCCACTTTGGCGTTCAAAAAGGGCATGGGGTGTGTTTGGCGAGGATGTCGGCAGCAAGGATGCTGCCGTCAAGCCCCCATGGATGGGTTTACCCAGCACCTAAATTCCATGGCTACTGGACTATATTTTACATACCAGGATAATTTAGGTGCTGGGTGAACGGCGCTCCTCGACAGACACACCCCATGCCCTAAACCTCGCAAAAATACTCAAATATGGGAATTGCTGGTATTTGTTGCTAATTTTCTGTTTTGCCACTCATTCATTTAATGAGGTAGCCCTGATTACACCAGGCCAGATAATTGACTACGGCGACGGGCAGACGCCTGTTTTTTCAGAGACTTTGCTGACACGTTTTCAGCAGGTCGATAGCAGGATAGGCGGAGCATTTGCGTTAGAGCAGGGCATCATCCTGACCGCGATGATAGTGGCGGCATTGACCGTTGCGATTATCGAACGTCAGTTTAACAAGGCGGCGTTGTGGAGCGTTACAGCCGGCCTGGGAATAAGCGGCCAGCTGTGCACTCATGAGTCAATGATTCTTAAGCGCGAAGGGGGCTTTGCGTCGAAGACTGAAGCGCTCGATGCTGAAGATCTGTGGTACTGCTTTACAGTGGAAGGGATAGTTTATATAGTTGATCCAGGACAGCACATAAACCGATAGCCAAGTCGGATATTTCACATTGCATTTTTTACCGGCCCAGATAAATTCAGGATGAATCGATTCGGCGCTTCGTAAAGAGCCGCTTCCAAATCATGCAAATGCCAAAGGATTCATGATGAGCAAGAAAACTGCTGATATTACCCGCCCGGCGGATTTACAACGGCACGATCGAGGAACGGGGCCGGTTCGTAGTCAACGCCCCGTCTATCAAGATTTCCTGCCACCTTGCAATAACGCTTGTCCGGCCGGGGAAAATATTCAGGCTTGGCTGGATTTGGTGCAGGCGGGTCGCTATCAACAGGCTTGGCAGGTTTTGATGAAAGACAACCCGTTGCCGGCCGTGCATGGTCGGGTTTGTTATCACCCCTGCGAATCCCAATGCAATCGAGAACAGCTCGATGGTGCAGTCAGCATTCATGCGGTCGAGCGTTTTCTCGGCGACCTGGCCTTGAGCGAGGACTGGAGGATCGAACCAGACGCGCCCGAAAGCGGTAAGCGCGTGTTGATCATCGGCGCCGGCCCCAGCGGCTTGTCGGCCGCCTATCATCTGGCCCGCCTCGGTCATAAAGTCGTGATTCATGAAGCGGGCCCGGTTGCCGGCGGTATGATGCATTTCGGTATTCCGGCCTATCGTCTGCCGCGCCGGGAACTGGAACGGGAAATCGAACGCATCGAAGCGCTGGGCGTCGATATCGTATTGAACCGCAAGGTCGACAATCTGCTGGCCGACAAGCAAGAGGGACGCTTCGATGCGGTGTTCGTCGCGGTAGGCGCCCACTTGAGTAAGCGTATCGACATCCCGGCCAGAGACGCCTCGAAAATGCTGGACGCCGTGGCCTTTTTGCGCCAGGCCTCGTCCGGGAACGCCCCTAAATTGGGCCGCCGGGTGGCGATATACGGCGGCGGAAATACCGCGATGGACGCGGCCCGCACCGCCAAACGCTTGGGCGCCGAAGAAGCCTTGATCATTTACCGGCGAGACCGTGAACACATGCCGGCCCATAGCTTCGAAGCCGACGAGGCGATCGAGGAAGGGGTCAAGATCAACTGGTTGCGCACCATCAAGGAAATCGATGAAGGCTCGTTGAAAGTCGAGGTGATGGAGCTGGATCAACATGGCCGGCCGCAGCCGACCGGTCGCTATGAAACACTGGAGGCCGATGCGCTGATCATGGCGGTCGGCCAGGACACCGATACCTCCTTTTTGCGAGACGTGCCGGGCATCGAATTCAAAAGCGACGGCACCGTGATCGTCGATTCCGGCATGCAGACCGGCGTGGCCGGCATCTTCGCCGGCGGCGACATGGTGCCTAGCGAACGCACCGTCACCGTCGCGGTCGGCCACGGCAAGAAAGCCGCCCGTCACATCGACGCCTGGCTGAGAGGCGAACGCTATTGTCCGCCGCCGAAACACGATTTGATCGACTATCGGCAGTTGCACATTTGGTATCACACCGACGCCGAACAAAAAGCTCAAGGCCACTTACCCTTGCCACTGCGCAGCGAAAGTTTCGATGAAATCGTCGCCGGCCTGAGTCCGGCCGATGCGACTTTCGAGGCGCAACGCTGCTTCTCCTGCGGCAATTGCTTTGAATGCGACGGCTGTTACGGCGCCTGTCCCGAAAACGCCATCATCAAACTAGGACCGGGTAAGCGTTACCGTTATGATTACGAGTTATGCACCGGTTGCGCCGTCTGTTATGAACAATGTCCCTGTCACGCCATAGACATGGTGCCGGAAAAGGAAGTTTAAACGATGAGCGAAAATCAGATGACCACCCTAGACGGTAACGAAGCGGTGGCCTATGTGGCCTACCGGATCAATGAAGTTTGCGCGATCTATCCGATTACGCCGTCGTCGGCGATGGCGGAATGGGCCGACCAATGGGCGGCCGAAGGAAAAACCAATATCTGGGACAACGTGCCGTTGATCGCCGAGATGCAGAGCGAGGGCGGCGCTGCCGGCGCGGTGCACGGTGCGTTGCAAAGCGGCGCGCTGACGACGACTTTTACCGCGTCTCAGGGTTTGTTGCTGATGATCCCGAATATGTACAAAATCGCCGGTGAACTGACGTCGACGGTTTTCCATGTCGCGGCCCGTTCGTTGGCGGCGCAGGGCCTGTCGATTTTTGGCGATCATTCAGATGTGATGGCGGTGCGCGACACCGGCTTCGCTTTGCTCGCTTCCAGTTCGGTGCAGGAAGCCCACGATATGGCCTTGATTGCCCAGGCCGCGACGCTGGAAGCGCGAGTGCCGTTCCTGCATTTCTTCGACGGCTTCCGCACCTCGCACGAGGTGAATAAGATCGAAGTGCTGTCCGACGCACAAATCAAGGCGATGATCGACAACGACAGGGTTAGGGCGCATCGAGAGCGCGCCTTGAACCCGGACCGGCCGTTCATTCGCGGCACGGCGCAAAACCCCGACGTTTATTTCCAAGCCCGGGAGACCGTCAATCCATTCTATGCGCAAACGCCGGCTATCGTGCAGAAGGCGATGGCGCGCTTCGCCGATATCACCGGCCGAAGTTACCGGCTGTTCGAATATGAAGGAGCCGAACAGGCTGACAGGGTGATCGTGATCATGGGCTCGGCCGCCGAAACAGTGAAACAGACGGTGGCGGCTTTAGTGCGGAGAGGCGAAAAGGTCGGTGTCGTGCATGTGCGTCTTTATCTGCCTTTCGCCCAGGATGCCTTTGTCGAAGCGCTGCCCGCCGGCGTCTGCGGCATTGCCGTGCTGGATCGCTGTAAATCGCCCGGTTCGACCGGCGAGCCGCTGCTGCACGATGTCGTGATGACGCTGTCCGAAGCCTATAGCAACGGTCAACTGAAGACGCTGCCGAAGGCGATAGGCGGGCGTTATGGCCTGTCTTCGAAGGAATTTACCCCGGCGATGGTCAAAGGTGTCTTCGACGAATTGAGTAAGGCGCAACCGAAAAGTCGCTTCACGATCGGCATACACGATGACGTTTCACACAGTAGTCTGGATTACGATCCCGCCTTCAACATCGAAGCCGATAATGTCATCTCGGCGTTATTTTATGGCTTGGGCGCCGACGGCACGGTCGGGGCGAATAAGAACACGATCAAGATCATTGGCGATTTGCCCGATTGTTACGCCCAAGGCTATTTCGTTTACGATTCGAAAAAATCCGGTTCGCAAACCGTTTCGCATCTGCGTTTCGGTCCCGAACCGATCCATGCGCCGTATTTGGTGCAGACCGCCAAGTTCATCGGCTGCCATCAGTTCAATTTCCTGTTCAAGACCGACATCCTGGCGTCAGCCGCCCCGGAAGCGGTGTTCCTGCTGAACAGCCCTTATGGTCCCATCGAAGTCTGGGACAGGCTGCCCCGTCACGTGCAAGAACAGATCATCGCCAAACGCCTGTCTTTTTATGTCATCGATGCCTCCACTGTGGCCCGCGATACCGGTATGGGCAGCCGCGTCAACACGATCTTGCAAACCTGTTTCTTCGCCCTGTCCGGCGTACTGCCGAAAGAGCAGGCCATCGCCAAGATCAAGGAAGCGATTCAGAAAACCTACGGTAAGAAAGGCGCGGAAATCGTGCAGAAGAACTATGCCGCGGTCGATCAGGCTCTGGCCCATTTGCATCAAGTTAAAGTGCCGCTGCAGGCGAATGGGACGCTAGCGATGCCGCCGATCGTGCCGGCGGAGGCGCCGGCCTTCGTCCAGCAGGTGACCGCTAAGATGATGGCCGGCTTGGGTGACAGCCTGCCGGTCAGCCAGCTGCCGCCGGACGGCACTTATCCTTCCGGCACCACCGCCTGGGAAAAACGCAATGTGTCCACCTACGTCCCGGAATGGAAGCCGGAATTGTGTATACAATGCGGCAATTGCAGCTTCGTCTGCCCGCATTCGGTGATTAGGGCCAAGTTTTATCATCAAAACCAATTGGAATCGGCGCCGGACGGTTTCAAATCCGCCCAAATCAGCGCGCGCGGTTTTCCGGAAACCCGTTATACGCTGCAAATCTATCTCGAGGACTGCACCGGCTGTAATCTTTGCGTCAATGTCTGTCCGGCGCTGAGCCTGAAAGAGAGCGGCGTCAAGGCCATCAATATGCAGCCTAAGGCGCCGTTGCTGGAGCGGGAAAAGGAAAACATCCGTTTTTTCGAGACATTGCCGGTCAACGATCGGGCGCGGGTGGATTTTTCTTCGGTGCGCGGCGCCCAGTTTCTGGAGCCGTTGTTCGAATTTTCCGGCGCCTGCGCCGGCTGCGGCGAAACGCCTTACGTCAAACTGGTTTCGCAGTTGTTCGGCGATCGCCTGATCGTCGCCAACGCCACCGGCTGCTCGTCGATTTATGGCGGCAACCTGCCGACGACGCCGTGGGCCAAAAACGCCGAAGGGCGGGGACCTGCCTGGTCTAACTCCTTGTTCGAGGATAACGCCGAATTCGGCCTCGGCTTTAGGCTGACCGCCGACAAGCACCGGGCGCTGGCGCGGCAGTTGGCGCGCGGTTTCCTCGCAGACTTCGGCATCGATTTCATCAACGAGATATTAGCCGCGCCGCAGCAGACGGAATCGCAAATCCGCAGGCAGCGGGAACGGGTCGCCGAGTTGAAAGCCTTGTTGTTGCAGACCGATTCGGAACCGGCCCGCGACCTGTTGTCCGTCGTCGATCATCTGGTTCGGCGCAGCATCTGGATCATCGGCGGCGACGGCTGGGCCTACGATATCGGTTCCGGCGGTCTCGACCATATCCTGGCCAGCGGCCGCGATGTCAATGTGCTGGTCATGGACACCGAGGTCTATTCCAACACCGGCGGGCAGATGTCCAAGTCGACGCCGCTGGGCGCGGTGGCCAAGTTCGCCGCCGGCGGCAAGACCGTGGCGAAGAAGGATCTCGCCCTGCAAGCGATCTCGTACGGCAATGTCTATGTAGCCCGGATCGCGATGGGGGCTAATCCGCAGCAGACCCTGCTGGCGATGCGCGAGGCGGAAGCCTATCCGGGACCGTCGCTGATCCTGGCCTACAGTCACTGCATCGCGCACGGCATTCCGATGCAGAACGGCCTGAAACAGCAGGCGCTGGCGACGGCCAGTGGTTATTGGCCGTTGGTTCGCTATAACCCGATGCTGCGTCAGTCCGACAAGAATCCCTTCGTGCTGGATTCGCCGCGGCCGCGGGTCTCTTTCAAAGACTACGCTTATAATGAATTGCGCTACAAGATGCTGCAGCGTACCAATCCGGACGAAGCCGAATACCTGTTGCAACTGGCGCAACAGGTCGTCAATCAAAAATGGGATGATTATGAGCAGATGGCGACCCGCCCGGGCAGTCATTTTCATCCCGACGCCGCCGTCACCGAATAGAGGAGAGCCGCGATGGATTTATCAACCCGCTACCTGGGGCTGGACTTGAAGCACCCGATCATCGCTTCGTCGACGCCGTTGTCGGAAACGCTGGACGGCATCAGGTTACTGGAGGATTCGGGGGCATCGGCGATCGTGATGTTTTCGCTGTTCGAGGAACAGATCCGGCGGGAAAACGAGGCCTTCGATTTTTTGCTGGAGTCCGGCACCGAAAGCTTCGCCGAATCGTTGAACTACTTTCCCCATGTCGACCGTTCCCCGAAAGGACCGGAGCATTATCTGAATCTGATCAGCAAGGCCGTCGCGGCGACCGAGATCCCGATCATCGGCAGCCTCAATGGTGTCACCAACGAAGGCTGGATCGATTACGCGAAACAGATACAGGACGCCGGCGCCCATGCCTTGGAACTGAATGTCTATTTCATCCCGACCGACCTTGAATTATCGCCGGCCGAGGTTGAACAACGCTATTTCGATATTCTGCAGGCGGTCAAGGCCTCGGTGTCGATTCCGGTGGCGATTAAATTGAGTCCGTTCTTCAGCGCGATCGGCAACATGGCCAAACGCCTGGCCGAGGCCGGCGCCGACGGTCTGGTATTGTTCAACCGCTTCTATCAACCGGATTTCGATTTGGAACGCCTGCAAGTCGACCCGCGGGCAAGCCTCAGCACAGCGGAGGAAATCCGCTTGCCGCTGTTATGGATTGCGGTCTTGTATGGACGCATCAATACCTCGTTGGCGGGCAGTCGCGGCGTGCACAGCGCCACCGAAGTGATCAAGTATCTGCTGGCCGGAGCCGATGTCGTGATGGTCGCCTCGGCGCTGATGAAACACGGACCGAATCATCTACAGGTGCTGTTCGAGGGTCTGGAACAATGGTTGGAAGCGCGCGATTACCAATCGCTGGATGAAGTCAAGGGGGTGATGAGCCGGCTTAACGCGGCCAACCCGGGCGCTTTCGAACGCGTCAACTACATCAAGGTCTTGGAGAGTTTCGAAGCCCCGCAGTTCCCGGGAGCATAGCCATTAAGGCGATGCCTATGTTGCCGGATGGCTGAACGCTGGGAGATACCGATTGGGTTGTACTAACGTTTTCCTGTAAAGAAGGTGGAAATTCCCGGTAGAAAACGGGGCGGTGTTTTTTGCCATTGAGCCAATGCGACACTGATATTATCGCAATGCTGGCCGCCATTCTCTAATGCGATGCCGACCAGTCGTTCGGGACCGTCGTCTTCGAGAGGATGGTTGTCAAGAATAGCCGGGATGCGTTGTGTTTCTATCGATTGCCAGAAACCATCGCTGCAGAGCAGAAACAGGTCGCCGTTTTCCAACATGCTTGCATGAATATCGGGTTGCGGGTCTTTGCAACCGCCCAAACGTTTATAGAGTTGATTTTGTACCGCATCAGCCTCTTCGCTCGTTCGTTCAAGCACGCCTTGCTCAATCATCAATTGTCGTAAGGAATGATCCAAAGTTCGGTTGATCAGGCGGTTTTGTCGGTAATGATACAGGCGCGAGTCGCCGATATGCGCCCAGTGGGCGTGCCGTTTGTCGAGGTATAAGAGAGCGCAAGTCGTCCCGGGCGCCGATCCGCCATCTGTTTCCAGCTGATTAATTTTTTCATGGGCCTGAACACAGATGTCTTCCAGTAATGATTCGGGAATATCCGTTTTGTTGTTATTGAAGGCCTGTTCAGCGGTGTCCACGACGATTTGCGCGGCTAGATCTCCTTTGGGAATGCCTCCCATGCCGTCGGCGACCACCATCAAATGTTTGTCGCCATTGTGAAATATACCCACACGGTCTTGCTGTTGACTACGTTTACCTATATTCAGTGCTTGTCCAAATTTCCAGGGCATCGGTGATTCCTCTCGTTGATAGGTTGCCATCCATTGTTTAATCAAACCTGAGTTCGGGTTAACAAACCAGCCTGTATCAGGCAGCTCTTCCAGAAGACGCCGTTCACCCAGCACCTAAATAAACGAAGATGATTTATCGCAGCCATTAGCCTATGGAATTTAGGTGCTGGGTGAATACGTCCATGGCAGCTAACAGCTCCTGCTTACCGCTGCACTTACACGTCCTTGTGCGGCGTAGGCTTGAGCGCGGCCTCCATGCCGCGCACACTTCCTCCTGAGCTACCTGATACTGTCTTAACCTTTTGCAATATATGATTCTTTCATCCCGAACTGAGGTTAGTCAAAGATCGACGTGACTTTGCCGAATAGGCGCTTGGGAGCATCGGTAAATGCATTGGTTTTATTTTTTAGCGCCAGCAATCTTGCCGATGTCGGGTCTATGGCAAGCCCTTTGTCGAGATTTGCTTTCGCTTTGGCGTATCTAAAATCCGATAAATTGGATTCGACCAGGTCTGCGTAGGCGTCTGCAATCTTGAATTTACCTTGCTGTGCTTCGGGGTGAGCGGGAGCTAGGGTCAGGGCTCGGTGGTAATAAAACATGGCGTTATCGTTTGCCGGTGTTGTCAACCTGAAGGCTCTTATAGCCTTGTCGGCCTCGCTAAGATTGAGGTCGATTTCATCGCGAATATTTCTGTCCAATACGGCAACGCGCCTGATCCCTGTCAATGTCCTGGCATCATCAGGCGCGATGGTCAGCGCTTGATTGTAAATAGCGAGAGCTTGTCGCAGAGCCGGCAGGGATAAATTGGCTTGCGTCAATATGGCGTCCGCCTCGTCCAATAGGTGTTGAATCTCGTTGTGTTCAGATTCGTATGCAACGGCATTCTCTGCGACGTCGGCAGCCAAAACATTATCGGCTGGTTCGGTAGGCTCTTTAGGGTGAAAATAATAAAGAGCGGTCGCCCCGGCGAGAGTGATGGCCAGCCCTAAGCCTATGAACGCGTGCAGGCGGCGTTGGCTTTGCGGGGCGCTAGAGAGTTTATGGAGCGATGTGTTGGCGGCTGTTTTTTTCGCGGCAACGATTTTATTGAATTTATGCGTTATCGCATGCTTGCTGCCGGTGTTTTGGAAACTTTCTATATAGTCGATTAAATCGGCCGTCGAGGCAAAGCGGTTATCGGCATCGGTGGCGATCATTAAATCCACTAACTGCTGATAACGGGTAAGGTGGTCGGGAAGAGGCGCGGCTTCGGTCGTTAAATGGGCGATGATGGTTTCGATCGGGGTATCGCCTTGGAACGGTTTTTGACCGGTTAGCATTTCGTAAAACATAATGCCCAGGCTATAGATATCGGTTCTCGGGTCCAGAGGTCTTTGTTGAGCCTGTTCTGGACTGATGTAATGAGGGCTGCCGATAGTCGAGCCGTCCATCGTTAACGAGGTATCGGTTTGTAATAGTTTGGCGACGCCAAAATCGGTTAACACGAGCGAGTCGTCTGTTCTGAAGAGAATATTTTCGGGTTTGATATCCCGGTGAATGATGCCTTTTTGATGGACGAAGTCAAGACAACGGGCGATCAGCTTAATCTGTTTGAGGGCCGCGTCAGGCGTCAATCCGGTTTCGATGCGTTGCTTCAGATCACCGCCTTCGAGATACTCCATAGCCAGGAAGCATTGCCGATCGATCTCGCCCAGGTCGTGAATGGTGATGATATTACGTTGATTCAATGACGCGATGATTTTGCCTTCATTGAAAAAACGTTGGACTTGCTCCTCGGTGTCAAATCTTTTTAAGATTTTTAACGCGACCAGCCGGTCGAGAGAGTTTTGTATCGCCAAGTAAACGGCCGCCATGCCGCCTTCGCCTAGCTGTCGTTGGATTGTGTAGCCGGGGACTTGGATAGTCAATGTTCGCTATGCTCTGTTGCGTAAAAGAAATCAATCCCTTCTAAGTCCTATCCATGTCTTGGAGATGGTAGCTGAAATGGAATATCGTTCCCCCGATTTCAATAATGCTGTCATCTTTAAGTTTGCTCCTGATCTTAACCGGTTTGCCATTAAGCCGGGGTTTGCCTCTTTTCTCTGGAACCAGGTAATAACCATTGCTTTGTCGGACAATGCTTGCGGCAATTTTCGGCGCAAACCAACCGCCGACTTGGAAATCGCACTCCGCCGATTTTCCGAGAGTAAAGCGGGGGCTTGTTAATTTGAATTGACGGCCGCTGAATTTTCCGCTGGAAATTTCAAGAGCAGCCTGTCTTTCCATGCTTTTTTTCAATAGACCGTTCAGTTTCGAAATGTCGACCTCGACGGTAGCCGAATTTGAGTTGTTTCCAGTTTCGGCCGAGGCGTTTGTCGCGCTCGTTTTCACCGCGTCTGGCAAATCAACGGCGAGGAATTTTAATTTATGTTTGAAAATCCCTATTTCGTCGCCGAACCTTAATTCTTTATCCGCTATACGCTCGCCGTTGACATAAACGCCATTTGTGCTATTGAGGTCATAAACGGTGTATTTGTCGCCGTTTTTGATGATTTCGGCATGGTTGCCGGAAACCCCTGGATTGTCGATGATCACGTCATTGCCCTTATTGCGGCCAATTCTCGTAATCAAAGGATTGAGTTCGTGTTTGGACCTGAGTTCATCGTTAAAATAAACATTTAGGTAACTCATAGCATAGTGTCGATAGCAAAGGAGACGAAATAATTGGCGTTCAGGTTACGCTAAAATCAAGATGATTTTTTTGAGCTCTATCACCGTATGGGAAAATAGTGGGTGTGCGGCTCACGTGAGGAATTGTCTATGGGCGACGATAAGACGTTTTACCTGGTTAGCAAGGTTGTCGATTCAGGCGCTTTGGCATGAGGTCATGCCATTTAATTTGCAGTAGTTTGGTTCTGAACAGGGCGGGCTTGATAATCCATAGCCATCAGGCTAAAAACCCAGAAATTCCCAATTAGGATAGAGGGCTTGGGGGTATTTGGCGAGGATGTCGGCGGCATGGATACCGCCGATTGAAACGCTCACACATCAACTTGGCCAACATTTAGATATTAAATTGGTATGGGCCTGGAAAGGCAAACCCCACACCTTCAATAACATGATACGGCCATTTATTGGGTTTGGGGCATTTTAAGCCAGCCAAAGCTGACCAACTTTTGTCCTTCTTCGTGCCATAGATTCAGCCATAGCGAGTTCAGGCTTTTTCTGATAGTCAGAGGCTGCACTGTCTGCAAGGTCGGGATGTCGTCATAACAGCGTTGCAGGTTGTAGTTGGGTATATTCGCTCTGAGGTGATGAATATGGTGCAGGCCGATGTTGCCGACGATCCATTGCAATATTTTTGGCATTTGGTAATAAGAGCTTCCATCCAGCCCGGCCTGAGTCATATCCCAGGTCGGTTGACGGCTCCAGTAGACATCTTCGTACTGATGTTGAACATAAAACAGCCACATGCCGGTGCCGGCGGCTATGAAAATGATTGGCAGTTGAATCATCAAATAGGTTTGAAGCCCTATCGTGAAACTCATCAAAGCAATGACGGCCACTATCGCTAGATTTGTAACGACGACGCTGAAGCGTTCGCGTTTCCCGGCGCCGGCGCTTGTAAATCGCTGGACAACCAGGAACAGCGCGATCGGAATCAGGCCAAATAACACCAAAGGATTGCGGAAAAGTCGATAGGCCAAGCGCTTTCCTTTCGAAGCCGCCTGATATTCATCCACCGTCATGGTCCAGATATCACCGATACCGCGGCGATCCAGGTTTCCGGCCGCCGAATGATGGATCACATGAGTGCGTTGCCAATCTTCAAACGGGGTGAACGTCATGATACCCGCGATATAGCCGAATATCCGATTCGCCCTGAGCGTGGGAAAGAACGCGCTGTGGGTGCAATCGTGGAAAAAAATGAAGATGCGCACCAAGAGGCCGGCAGCAGGTATCGCTAATAACAGGGTCAGCCAATAAGAAAAACCCTGCAGCATGAAATAAATCATCAAGCCCCAAAGTATTATATAAGGGATAAAGGTATTGGCGATTTGCCAGAAAGCCTTGTTGGTATTGGCCTGTGCATATTGCGATAGGCGTTGGATCAAATCTTGACGTTGGGTATGGGGGGGATTTTGTTTCGCTGATTTTTCAGGACTTGAAAACTGTAGAGACATATAGGTAACTTTATAAAACTAATATCGGATTTCTGCTTTCGCAGAAAAAATAAATTGCCAAATCGGCATATTATTTAAAATTAATAAATAAATGGAATAAAAAAAAGCTATACCCGCATGTGGATATAGGACATGGAAATTGGAGAATGTGGCTCAGGAAAGGCGTTGATATCAATGTGGTCAGAGGAGACGATCGAGGCGCTATCTGTGCTTACTATACAAATCGATTAGTACATCAATAGCACGATAAGTTCCCGCTTCATGAAATGAATGACAGCGTCGTTATTTGAAAGTGATTTTTAACGAATGGGTTGGAAAAAAGGCTAGCCCAAATCTAATCTGACAGACACCCTTAAAAATAGGTATTGTCAGATCAAATCTGACTCAGGGAGGATTATTCCAGCGCGATATCAAAGCCGCATGTTTCATCGCCGAGTCCGCCGATGCAGGTGATTTCTCTTGCGCGAGCTTTGCGGCCACTGATGGTTTGGACTGCGCCGGCAATTAATCCGCCCTCAAAATGGCAAATAGGGCGACCAACGGTTTCCAAGCCGCTACAGGTGACGCATTCGTAGACATCGACATGTATTTGCGTTTCTGTGGCGACAGGCACTTCAATAATGCCGATATTGAGGTCTTTGCACAATTGCAAAAAATCTTCTAGTTCCGTCAGTCCCAATGATATGCCGAGTTTTTTTCCGGCCAGGTAAGCCGCCCCGGACGCGCCTCTACCGATGATGTCTTCCAGCGCGACCAGTCGTAACAAGCGGTACAAGGCCACGCCGGCGTTATCGCCCAATGTCGGGCGGACCACATTCAGGGCGTTTCCCACATCGATGTTCTTATATTCTTTGATAAGCCGTTCTTCAGTGGTCATGGTTAATTACCTGTTTTTTTAGCGAGCCATATCGCGGTGGCTTGAATTATTGAGTTTAAAAGTTCACGGTCGTGCCGAGGGCAAATCATTGTTTAACGAGCTCAGGGAGTCATAGACATCTTGTAATTGCTCGGCGGTTCTTTGTATTTCCAGAAAGAGGAGTCCGAGTTTAGCCTGTTTAGTCGCCAGTACTAACAATAAAGCCTGATGACCGATTGCATTGAGCATGACATAGCCGTTGGGAGAACGCACATAGACCTGGTCTAACTCTGAGTCCATTAACTCCGAAGAGATTCTTTCTCCAACACCCAGCATCGTCGAACTCATGCCGCCAATTAAGTCTTCGTCAACTTTATGGGTTAAAACTGAGGCGGTGATTACGCCTTCGATATCAATCACGGCGCTTCCGATGACGTCTGGCGTATCACTGCAGAATTTTTTTAAATAAAAGTTTATCTGTTCCATCGCCATGTTAATGGGGGCTCCCGAGATGTAATTATTCAGACACCCTAACAATTGGCAAGGCCGGTACCGGCAAGCCTGACCGCTGACTTGCGATCACTTGTGCCAAATAAATCCACGGTGACTGATTTCTTTTGCGGCAGGTTTCAATGACGCTGATTAAAATAGCGAACACACGCGTCCCATTTTCCGAGCGCGTGCCATAGCAAATGCCGCGTAAAATAACCCAGTGGCGCAACGCTCGCTCCGCTTCATTATTCGTTAAGGGCTGATGCGGTTGATCCAGAACTTGAAAAATAGCTGCCCAGTCATTTAGCATTTCCGTGGCTAATGCTGCTGTTTTCTTATGTTCATGGGTTTTCATTTGTATACACATCTGCTGATAGAGCAGTAATTGCAGGCGATAAGTTTCAGAAAGTGGCGTATCAGGTGGTGTTATTCGCGCTTTGCGTACCGCACCTATCAACACAGCCAGTAAATCGTGCGTTTGTTGACCAAAAAGCTGGGCGTCTCTGTTTAAGCTTTCATTGAGCCCTTTCGCTTTACGCAGAAGATGAGCCCAGCAACGTAACCGACTCAGATATTTGCGATAAACCGTGTAGCCATCGCTCATTAACCAACCATTAAAGTCGTCGCCTAAAAGATTTTCCAATAATTCAGCGCTACGCGTAGCAATCCAATAGGCTGTGACGCGATTCGTACTGAACACCCATAACCAAAGAAAAGTCGTGTGCTCCATCCAGGAGGTTTCGTCTACATGCAGCAATTCGCTGTTAATGATTTCTTGTGCAAACTCATCTTCAAGCGGCATAGCCGCTGCGCCACTTTCATGCAGGGTATTATTGATGGTGCCAACACTTAATTTAATACCTAACCAGTCATATAAAAATTCCTGAATACGCTCACGCGATAGGCGCATACGGTAGGCAAGACAAACAATCATTGCTGCCAGTCCAGGCCCCACTAAACGCCATTCAGTTCGGCTAATACCCGGCAATTGAGCATGACTGCTACGACTGACTTCTTTGCGCGTGATATGTCCATTGGCGCACACTACTTCATAGAGAGTGTGCTTGGTATGGGTGACTAGAATGCCTGGATACTCAACATCGCCCCATTCGACATTGATTGTTTCATACGCGGCATAGGCGATAGCATGACGCGGCTCTAATGTTTGATGGCAGCAGGCACATATTTCAGGGTAATGATCTTGATAGTGGGTAATGGCTAGCTTTTGTGTTCGGCCAAAGCCTTGTGCGCCTGGTTGTTTGCCGGGTTTGCGGGGTTCTTGATGTTCATTGTTAGGATCAGCGGACTGTTGCTGATCTTTTTTAGAAGGCGACGGGGGGGGGACGGTGTCTTCCGTTTCAGCAGACTTATCGATCTCCGTTTGTTCTTGATCGTTTGTATTATCTGTAGCTGCTTTATCCCAAGGCGCTTCGCTGCTAGGTGGACGAGAGCTGTTGCGCGAATTTTGGCTTAAGCGCTCACGCGCTTCTTTTAGGTCGTTAAGTAACTTAATCGATAGGTAACGTAATTCCTCTTCCGGTAAATTGAGAAGCTCGTCTTCATCGATTTGGCTTAGGTCCTGGTTACTGAGTTGCATGGGATAAATACTAAGGCTTCTTAATGGATTTGTACAATGTTCTTGTGTCGGTTTGTCAATTATTTTGTATTTTCAGCTAGGGTGTGTGAATACTTACCCCGAGATTAATATTTATGCGCTCTTAGTTTGCCGGTTCATTCATTATCGAGATAAATAATAAAATTTCTGAGACTTATTAATCATTAATAACAATAAGGGAATGATTTCGGTGAAAAGAGCTATGTCCTCTAACCCTCATCGTTATACATAAGTCAAAAAAACCAATGCGCTTTCTATATTGTCACAGGATTGATTGATAAGATGTATTCCGATCGGCGTAAAGAGTGAGCGTTCCGTTGGAGATTGATGGGATTGAATGTTTATGGATGTCCTCACAAGCATGCCTGCGCTCTGTGCCGGAATGCTCCTGGGAGTGCAAAAGCTTGAGCTTTTGCTTAAAAAAGCTCAAGCTTTTTTACTCCGACGTCATTGCGCATGAGGCTCAACGCGATGTCGAGACAAGATGTGTATAACGATGAGCCTCTAACCATGAATTGAAAATATTATATATGGCCAACTCAGTGTTTATGGTAAGGTTAAACTAAGCTCGGATTTAAAGCATGGCATATAGGCAATGAAAGCGATCTGGAAGAATTCTCTTATTGCAGAAAGTGATGATATTATCGAGGTCGAGGGTAATTGTTATTTTCCTGCAGCCTCGGTTAATCATCAATTTTTGCGTGCAAGCAACAGCCATACCGTGTGCCCTTGGAAAGGCGAGGCTAGCTATTACGATGTCGTCGTCGGCAATGACGTGAACCGGGATGCGGCTTGGTATTATCCAGAACCTAAGGCAAAAGCTCTGAACATAAAAAATCGCATCGCGTTTTGGCGGGGCGTCGAAGTGACCGAGTAACGGATAGAGGCAGGTCAATGTTTCAATGCGGTTATTTGATATCACGGTAAACCATGAGTAACAGTCCTAACTCGACTTTCAGCTTAAACGACCTTGGAGGCTTATTTAGGCGGGTTCGCCGGCAGAGTGAATTACTTTGCGAGCCGCTGATTGCCGAGGACTATGTGGTTCAGACGATGCCGGACGTCAGTCCGCCCAAATGGCATTTGGCTCATGTCAGTTGGTTTTTCGAAACATTTATTCTGATTCCTTTTCACCCCGGTTATCGCCGGTTTAATCGGCAGTTCCACGATCTCTTCAATTCTTATTATCAAGGTGTCGGCACGCCGTTTCCGAGGCCCAGGCGTGGCTTGCTGAGCAGGCCTTCGGTAGTCGAGGTTTACCGTTACAGAAAACACGTCGACCGTTTTGTCGAGGAATTGATCGCCGGCTTGGATCGACAGCCGGATTGCGAAAGGATTCAGCAATTGCTGATACTCGGTCTTAATCACGAACAACAGCACCAAGAGTTGCTGATGACCGATATCAAGCATATTTTTGCGCAAAATCCACTATTTCCCTGCTACTGCGAACAACGGCATTGCGATAAGCAGGCGCTGAATGTCGATTTGGAATGGATCAAAATTACGGGTGGCGAAGTGAATCAAGGCTATGATGGGGACGTTTTTCATTTCGATAACGAATCGCCCCGCCATAAAGTGCTGCTGAATGATTTTTTTCTGGCCAATCGTCTAATCACCAATGCCGAATATCTTGATTTTGTTCGCGATGGCGGTTATCAAAATCCATTGCTGTGGCTGTCGGATGGCTGGGCGATCCTGCAAAAAGAGTCGTGGAATGCGCCATTATATTGGCAGGAGTTGGATGGGGAATGGCGGGTCATGACCTTGAGTGGCTTGCAGACGCTGGAATTCGACGAGCCGGTTTGCCATATCAGTTATTACGAAGCCGACGCCTATGCGAACTGGGCAGGCAAGCGTTTACCCACCGAATCGGAATGGGAACATGCGGCAAATCAAGGCTCGATTGCAAGGGGGAATTTCCTGGAATCCGGATTGTTTCATCCGCGTCCGGCGCTCTCCGGTCAGGGGCTGATGCAAATGTTCGGCGATGTTTGGGAATGGACGCAAAGTCCTTATAGTGCTTATCCCGGCTATCGTATACCTGAGGGCGCGGTCGGCGAATACAATGGCAAATTCATGTGCAATCAAATGGTGTTGCGGGGAGGGTCTTGTGCGACGCCGGAAAGTCATATCCGCAAATCCTACCGCAATTTCTTTTACCCCCATAACCGTTGGCAGTTTATGGGGTTACGTTTGGCGGCGGATGCATGACGATTTCCAATCGACTTCATTTTCACGATTTTCAGCCTGCGCTAGGCGATATCAAAGACGATGTGCTCAGCGGCTTGCAAACAGAACAAAAAGTCATCGCGCCGAAATATTTTTATGATGCCCATGGTTCAAAGCTGTTCGATCGGATTTGCCGGTTGCCGGAATATTACCTGACCCGGACGGAAATTGGATTGTTGAAACAATACGGCAGTGAAATCGCGGAATGTATCGGCAGCGGCGCGACCTTATTCGAGCTGGGTAGCGGAAGCAGCAGCAAGATCCGCTTATTGCTCGATGCCGTCAGGCCGTCCATTTATGTGCCGATGGATATTTCAAAAGAACATCTGTTTGGCGCTGCCTCCAGTCTGGCCAACGACTATGACTGGCTCGAAATTCATGCCGTTTGTATCGATTATTCGAATTCCTGGCAATTGCCCCGATCACTGCAGGGAAACCGCAGAATCGCTTATTTTCCTGGCTCGAGCATCGGCAATTTACACGATAATGAAGCCCACGCCTTGTTGAAACGCATTGCCGAGCTGGTCGGCGTTGACGGCGGCTTATTGATAGGCGTGGATCTGATTAAGAATGTCAAATTGCTGGAAGCGGCTTATAACGACCGTCAACAGGTGACGGCCGCATTCAACAAGAATTTATTGACGCGGCTCAATCGCGAATTGAATGCGGATTTCCGATTGGAACGCTTCGAACATCAGGCCTTTTATAATCGGGACATGAACCGCATCGAAATGCATTTGTCGAGCATCTGCTCACAGTTTATTCAGGTCGCCGGTCAGCGTTTTCATTTTAGAGCTGGCGAGACGATACATACCGAAAATTCCTATAAGTACAGCATCGCCGGATTTCATCAGCTAGCCTTACGCTCCGGGT
This sequence comes from Methylomarinum sp. Ch1-1, assembly GCF_030717995.2. Lineage (NCBI taxonomy): Bacteria > Pseudomonadati > Pseudomonadota > Gammaproteobacteria > Methylococcales > Methylococcaceae > Methylomarinum > Methylomarinum roseum. The sequence goes on from NZ_CP157743.1 coordinate 1,724,045, forward strand.
TTGCTGCGGTCAAGGTCTGGGTCGACCGGGACAATTTATTCAGCATTCATTATCTGGAAAGCCGCCGATGAAGGGAGGGCGGCAAATCTTAAGCCGTTTCGGCCATAGCGGGTCTGGTGTTCAACTCCTGAGCGGCAACCGGCTTCGAGAACCAATAGCCCTGGACGGCGTCGCAGCCATGGTCGGTCAGAAATTGCAATTGCTGCTCGGTTTCGACGCCTTCGGCGATCACTTTCTTGTGCAACGCATGGGACATGGCGATCACTGCATGGACCACAGCCTGGTCTGTCGTGCTATGCAGGATGTTGTGAATAAAGGATTGGTCGATCTTGATATAGTTGGCCGGCAGATTTTTCATATGGACTAATGAAGAATAACCGGTGCCGAAGTCATCGATGGCGATGAAAACGCCGGCATTAGTCAGTTGCTCCATGGTCTTGATGGCGATATCCGGGGTTTTCAACAGTGCGCTTTCGTTGATTTCCAATTCTATCCAATCACAACGGGCATGGTGAGCGCTAATTTGCTCGATGATGTTCTTGGCCAGTTCCAGATTGATCAATTCCAGCGCGGAAATGTTGATGGCGATCTTGCCAAAGTCGATGCCTGTCTGGGACCAACAGACCGCCTGATGGCAGACCTGACGAATCATCCAGCGGCTCAATTCGCAGATCAATCCGCTTTCCTCGGCCAGCGGAATAAACTCGACAGGCGAGATCTCGCCTAACTCCGGATGTTGCCAACGCATTAAGGCTTCATAACCGATTAATTGATGACTGCGCGCGCAATGCTTGGACTGGTAAACGACTTTTAACTCAAAGGTGTCGTCGTAACATTGTTGCGCCAATGCCTTGCTTAGGTCCCGCTCAAGGATCAAGCGGCGATTGTTGTTATGTTGCTGATCACTCGAACAGAATGCGAAGCCCTTTTTGCCTTTCTTGGCAAAATACATCGCATCATCGGCTTGTTGCAGTAGGGTGTCGATGTCATTGCCATGCTGGGGGAAAATGGCGATGCCTATGCTGGAACCCAATCGAAATTGCTGTTCGTTCAGTTCATAGGGTTTTGAAAATTTTTTCTGCAGTTTTTTGGCGACGATTTTAGCGGCTTCGGCATCGGCCCCGGGCAGAATCAACGTGAATTCATCGCCTCCCATTCTTGCCGCGATATCCGATTCACGCACGACCGATTTGAGTCGGGCGGCGGTTTCTTTCAGGACCTCGTCACCGGCAGCATGGCCGAGGCTGTCGTTGACAAATTTAAACCGGTCCACGTCGAGAAATAACAAGGCCATCGGCTCTTGATTACGTTGGCAGAGAGCGATCATTTGTTCGGCCCGGTCGGTGAATAAGCGGCGATTGGCCAGCCCCGTCAAGTCGTCGTAATATGACAGCCAATTCAGACGTGCGCAGGTTTGTTTCAGCAGGGTGATGTCATGGGCAATACCTTCCACCCCGATGCATTGCTCGTTGTCATCGAGCAGGGGGTTGGCCAGAACCTCCAGGCAGCGTTTATGTCCTTCATTGTCGTAGAGTTCGATTTGATAAATAGGCACTTTTTCGCCGTTCAGGCAACGGGCGGTATAATCGCCAATCTTGGCGTTATCGGGATGGTCGGTTAAAAATTGGCTGTAATGGCTGGAAAATTGTTCGATGCTGTAGCCCAATATCGTCGTTACCGATGGACTCAAATAAGTGAATACGCCATCCGGGTTTTGTCGATAAAAAAAGTATTCGTCCTGCAGGTTTTCCACCAAACTGCGGTATTTTTGTTCGCTATGCTGCAATTGGTGCGTACGCTGTGAAACCTGGTTTTCAAGATCTTGTTTCAATGAGTTCAGCTCTTCATTGGCTTGCTGCAATTTATTGCGAGTTAACGTAATGCGTCGATTCTTGCGTTTCATTTGGCCGATCCAAATCAGCAAAGCCAAGGAGATCAACAGTAACGAAATAACGACCTTAGCGATGGTTTCATAGTCAACCGGTAGTTTCGTCGGCGCATACCATTTGTCGTTAATGGCTTGTTTTTCCGCCGGACTTATCGCGTCCAAGCCTTTTTGTAAAATCCCGGCCAAGATCGGCCAGTCGCTGCGGACAGCGATGCTTTCGTTTGCGCTGTTGTGGTCATAGAAGGACGTGAATTTGATTTGACTGAATTGGTGCTTATTTTGCAGATAGTAGCTGGTGGCGAAGAAGATGATGGCGGCGTCGGCCTGACGTGTTTCGATCGCGACCAAGGCGTCTCGCATACTGTCGACATAGTATGGAGTGATGCTGGGAAACTCTTCGAGTACGCGCAGCGAATATTGATAATTCTCGACCAGCGCGACCGTCTTGCCGGCCAGGCCGCTGCGGTCTTTTATCTGCTGATTGTTCTTATGGGTCACGATCACCAGAGACTTGAATACATAGGGCTTGGTGAACTCAAATTGGAATTTACGCTCCGGTCTGTTCACCATCGTTGCGATGACATCGACTTCCTTATCGAGAGCGGCCGGATAAATATCGCTCCAAAGCGTTCTTTGATCGATCTCGAAGTCAATGTCGAGTTTTTCGCTGATCAATTTAATCGTGTCATAGGCGATGCCTTTGATGTGACCGCCTTGATCGATAAAGCTGTAAGGGGGAAAGTGGCCGTCGAAGGCAATACGAACAGGTTCATGGGCTTTAAGCCAAGCTTTTTCATCGTCGTCTAGGATGACGACTTTCGAGGGCGCCGGGGTCGGCGTTTTCACGCCGCCATGCCATGGTAGATAGCGCACGGCTGACATCAACAGTAGCGCCGCGGCGATAGTGAATAACAATATTTTAAAAGTTTTGACCACAAACTTTCCTTGAGCTGACATGATTTTGTTCATTTGAGTCTATGGGCGAAATCTTAAGGTAAACTTACTGTAGCGCCGGTAAAAAGAGGTAAAAAGTGAACTGGATAACAAGTTTAGGATTTACCCGAAAGGTTTGAAAAAGAGACTGTTACAACGTGATGAAGGTTCAGTTTGTGGCGGGAATAGATGTTCTGTTCACAGTCAACAAAATCATATCGATTTCTGCCAGGGTTAATCGACGCCGGAATCGCATAATGCCATGAGTTGCATGAAGTTCGGGTGGATCAAGCGCAGCGGATCCACCAATAAATTTATCCCATTTAGAGCTCTCGCCGCCTGGTCTCCATGGGATGAAACCCATGGGTCGAATGAAGCTTCTCGCGCCGAGGGCGGCGTTCCCAAGGTATTGTGATTAATTTGGATGCCCTTGGTTCGTAGGGCGGATAATATCCACATTTTATTTGTTAGAACTCACTGGGTCGTTCTAACGTCACGGCGAGGCAACATGACGGAGCGCGGTGACACTGTTTTGGTGCATAAAAGCGTTGTGTCGGATAATATTTTTCCATAGGCGCACAAGTGTATTGACAGCTTAGAAGTCACATGTAATGGTTTAGCTGAATAGACGGACGGCTTCTTTTGTTCGGCGGCCTGGCGGATTGGTCGGGAAAGGGTTGAATGTCGAATCTCAGCCTTTGCCGATGAGCTGGCAAAGATGACTGGAGTCATTTGAACAGCATCATTTTAAAACTGGAGACCGATGAAAACGCATGAGAACGTGTCCGGACCTTCAGTTCGTTGTTCGTATCCGCTCGCTGAAGCGAGTGATTGTAAAGTTCACCTACAAACAAGGGCGCATTATGAAAGCAAATATTGGATTGATCGGTCTTGCCGTGATGGGACAAAATCTGGTGCTGAACATGAACGACCACGGCTTTAAAGTCGCGGTTTATAACCGTACCACCGCTAAAGTCGATGAGTTTCTGCGAGGGCCGGCCAAAGGCTCGGACATCGTCGGCACTTACTCGCTTGAAGAGCTGGTGGACAGCCTGGAGGCTCCCCGGAGAGTTATGCTGATGGTCAAAGCCGGCGAGGTGGTTGATCTGTATATTGAAAAGCTGCTGCCTTTGTTATCGGCCGGCGATATCATCATCGATGGCGGTAATTCGCTTTATTCCGATACCAATCGCCGCACCGACTATTTGCGTGGCAAGAACATCTTGTATATCGGAACCGGCGTTTCCGGCGGGGAAGAAGGGGCGAGACATGGGCCTTCGATAATGCCCGGCGGCAATAAAGACGCCTGGGAGGCGGTTAAACCGATTTTTCAAGCGATCAGCGCCAAGGTCGATGGCGATCCTTGCTGTCAATGGGTCGGCGACAACGGCGGCGGTCATTATGTCAAAATGGTGCATAACGGCATCGAATATGGCGACATGCAACTGATCTGCGAAGCCTATCAGTTGATGCGAGAGGGATTGGGCTTGAACGTCGATGAGATCCAGGCCATTTTCGCCGAGTGGAACCATGGCGTCTTGGATTCCTATCTGATCGAGATCACCGCCAACATCCTGGCCTACAAAGATGAAAACGGTGAGCCGCTGATCGACAGCATATTGGATACGGCGGGACAGAAAGGCACCGGTAAATGGACCGGCATCAATGCCCTGGAGATGGGCATTCCGCTGACTTTGATCGCCGAATCGGTGTTCGCCCGTTGTCTGTCGGCGCAAAAACAAGAAAGAGTCAAAGCGGCTCAGCATTTGCCGAAGCAGCCGGGCGGCTTCTCCGGCGATAAACAGGTCATGATCGACGCTATTCATGACGCGCTCTACGCCTCCAAGATCATTTCTTATGCGCAAGGCTTTCAGTTAATGCGCGAGGCCGCCAAAGAATACCAGTGGAGCTTGAATTACGGCGACATCGCGTTGATGTGGCGCGGCGGCTGCATCATACGCAGTCAGTTTTTGGGCAACATCAAACAGGCCTATGACCACAATCCCGAATTGGAAAATCTGTTGTTGGCCGATTTCTTTGCCGAGGCGATGGCTAAGGCCGAGTCTGGATGGCGCAAAGCGGTCATCCAAGCGATCGAACTGCAGGTGCCGACGCCGGCCTTTTCCTCGGCCCTGGCTTATTTCGATGGTTACCGCACGGCCAGGTTGCCGGCCAATTTATTGCAGGCGCAGCGCGACTATTTCGGCGCCCATTCCTACGAGCGCACCGACAAACCGCGCGGTGAGTTTTTTCATACCGACTGGACCGGGCACGGCGGCAAAACGGCCTCGTCCACTTACACCGTATAAGGCGATATGATGAAAGCAGAAGCCTGTACTTATGTGATTTTCGGTGCGACCGGCAATTTGTCGCGCATCAAGTTAATGCCCGCCCTCTACCATTTGGATGTGGAAAATTTGCTGCCGGAAGGGACGAAAATTCTCGCCATCGGCCGCCGCGATTGGGATCAACAGCAATGGCAAGCCGAAGTGCGCGAGATGTTGCAAGCGAAGGCGCGCAACGGTCTGGATGAGACGGTTTACAAGCGTTTTTGTCAGCGTCTGTATTTCCATCAGGGCGATTTGAAACAAGCGGAAAGCTATACTGGGCTGGCGGAAACACTGCATGACAGTAAAAAATATCCTCAAAACAAGGCCTTTTACCTGGCGATCAGTCCGGCCGACTTCGGCGGCACGATAGAACGGCTGAGCGATGTCGGCCTGTTGCAAGAAGAAGCGGGCTGGAGCCGTGTCATCATCGAGAAACCGTTCGGTTATGACCTGCAAAGCGCCCAGGCCTTGCAAAGGCGCATCGGTCACTATTTGCGCGAAGAGCAGATTTACCGGATCGATCATTATCTGGGCAAGGGCACCGTGCAGAATCTATTGGTGTTCCGTTTCGCCAACACGATGTTGGAGCCGTTATGGAACCGCAATTTTATCGATCATATCCAGATTACCCATTCGGAGGAGCTGGGCATCGGCAGCCGGGCGCAATATTACGACAGTTCCGGCGCGATGCGCGACATGCTGCAAAGCCACCTGATGCAATTGATGACGCTGGTGACGATGGAGCCGCCGGCGTCGATGGAAGCGGAGGCCTTGCGCGACGAGAAAGTCAAGGTGTTGAAATCGATCCGTCCCATCGTCAAAGAAGCCGTCAACGCCTACGCTTTTCGCGCCCAGTATGCCGGCGGCAACATCAACGGCGAGAAGGTCAACGGTTATCTGCAGGAGACAGGTGTTCCGCAAAACAGCGTCACCGAAACCTATGCCGCGTTGAAACTGTATATCGATAACTGGCGCTGGAAAAACGTCCCCATTTATCTACGCACCGGAAAACGCATGGCCAAGGCGCAATCGGTGATTTCCATCTGTTTCCGCCGGCCGCCGTTGCAGTTTTTCCGTGATACCCATGTCAGCTGCAACAGTCCGAACTGGCTACTGCTTGGCATACAGCCGGAAGAATGCATTCGTATGGAAATGACGGTCAAAGAGCCGGGCTTGGAAATGAGCACCCGCATCACCAGCCTGGACGCCAGCTATCGCAATCATGACGAACATCATACCGATGCCTATGAGGATCTATTGCTCGATGTGCTACAGGGGGATCGTTCGTTGTTTTTACGTTGGGATGAAGTCGAGCACGCCTGGCGCATCGTCGACCCGATTCTGCAAAAATGGTCCGAAGAACGCGACTACATCGCCACCTATCCGGCCGGTTCCTGGGGGCCGGAGGAATCTCGCCGCCTGTTCGACAAGGAACACCAGCACTGGCGTTATTCGCTGACGCCGGAATGTAACTAATGGGCGCTGAGTTCAAAGGGAAGCTAGCAATCTCCAGGGCTACCTCATTAAATGAATGCGTGGCAAAACAGAATTTAACAACAAATACGCCAGGGGGATCCGCTGTGCGTGATCCATCTCACGGGTAGGGTGTGCTGACGATAGGAAGCGCACCGGTTTTTGATGCGCTTCACGCTGTTCGACACATCCGAAGGCAAGGCTACATTGGCATGCAACCGTAGGGTGATTCGCCGCCAGGCAATGCGCCTGGATACCACAATGACCAATTTTGCCTCCGGTGGCGTTTTTTGGCGGCTTGCTTCGCGAAGCCGCCCTACGTTGGCGGATCCGCTGCGCTTGATCCGCCCTACCTGTGCGGGTAGAGTGTGATGACGAGAGGAAGCGCACCGGTTTTTGATGCGCTTCACGGTGTTCAGCACATCCGAAGGCAAGACGGTGCTTTGCGGAGGAGCGCCGCCCTCGGCGCGAAAAGAGTAGTCCGCATCGCTATGTGAAATGCAGGTCAACGAGGTCCTGAACGATTCAACCGTGACTAGAGTAAGTTAAACGTTCGGGGCGGGTTAAATAACCCGTCCACCAAAAAGGTATTTTTTAATGAGGGAGCCCTGCGGGCATACCATCGGCGTCTTGATAAATTAGAGCCGAGTGCCTGTAAAGCAAAAGGCCCTAAAGGGTCAAATCTTTTTGCGGCGGCCGATAACGAAGCCGAACACGCCCAGTCCGACAAGCGCCAGTGTCGCTGGTTCCGGAACTTGTTGCGCTTGTGCCGCCTTATTTACATGAACGGTTAATGTTGACTTTAGGAACAGGAAATCGCTTCTGTCTTCTGGTTTCTTATTCGTGGTGCCGGTGTTTTGAAGCTTGACTTGCAAGAGGCCATCGCTTAACAATGAATTCAAGTCGCTTGAAAATGTGGCGATATAGGATGTTCCGCCGCTGGTGATCGTTTGTGTCCCAAAAGAGTCTTGATCAAAGAAAAAAGACACCGACTCTGCGGCACTGTCGTCACTTTCATCGGCAACACACGATGCTTGGTTTCGTGACTTTCCTGACCGGCACTCTGGGGCGCTTCCGTCACTTCCATCCTTGAATCTGAGCTCGATCGATGCGCTGGATATTAAATCGCTGTGCTGATCATAGCCGTATAGACCGCTCCACTCATCGTCGGCGCCATCCTTGTCGTCGATGATGCTGTGGATAAATTCAAATGTCTTCTTAGCGCCAAAACTTATCAGCTTATCGGAGGCTGGATCATATGTATCGGTAAAAGTCATCGATGCCGCACTGGCGCCAGGGGGCTGTAACAAAAGCGTGGCGGCAATCAATGCCGAGAGTTTGGCGATCTTTTTGATGATATTCATTTTTTGTTTGACCGATTTTCAGTCATCTAAACGGGGCGATGGCTGTTTTTTGTTGAAAACTTGTTGACTAAATCTCTTACAATTTCAATGCCAAGTTTGATAAGCCTGTGAATCGGCGGTTGATCGACTAGAATAGTCGTTGGGGCTGACAGAGTCGTCAGACTGGCTGACGCGGCTGTCATGTCAGTGTAAGCGGAATGCTGACAAACGCGGCTCGACTTAGGATTTAGGAAAAACCGGCTTATTGGAACTATGCGCACAAACTCATTTACGTTGGACTCTCTGCTGGAAACGCATGACCAACCCTTTAGCATCATCAATGCGGACCAACAAATCATCGCCGTCAATCGCGCCTGGGAAGGTCATTTCGCCCTTCCGCGCGAACGGCGTTTAGGCGCTATTTGCTGCAATAATCCGAGTGATTGCCGGCATAAACGTTTTTTTCAGACGCTTGAACCCTATACTGGGATGTTTAGCGAAACTTTGGGGAGTCAGGAACATCTTCTGAAAGTGCGCGGTTATCCCTTGCTCGATGTGGACGGCACGGTTTATCTGGGCGAGTCGGTTTTAACGGTCGGTAAATCTGCCTCGATGACAGGAAATCCGCAGATGGTTGGCACATCTTCTGCTTTCTTAAATTTGAAAACCAAATTGCAACAAGCGGCTCAGTCGAATGTTCCGGTTATGTTGAACGGCGAAACCGGCACCGGTAAGGAGTTTGCCGCCGAATATATACATCGTCAATCATCGAATGCCGATGGCGAATTCGTCATCGTCGATTGCACGGTGCTGGGTGAGGATCTGTTCGAAAGCGAACTTTTTGGTCACGAAAAAGGCGCCTTTACTGGAGCCGCTACGGTAAAAAAAGGTTTGTTCGAGCTGGCCGACGGAGGAACATTGTTCCTCGATGAAGTGGGTGAATTACCGATCTCGTTGCAACCTAAATTGCTGAGGGCGTTGGAAAGCGGCCAGTTCAGACGGGTGGGCGGAACGACAGCGTTAAAATCGACGGTTCGTGTCGTGACGGCGACACATCGAAATCTCAGCGGGATGGTTAAGGAAGGCCTGTTCCGGGAGGATTTGTTTTACCGATTATCGGTTTTCCCGTTGGAGATTCCGGCATTGCGGGATAGAGTTGAAGACATTCAAGAACTTGTCGAATATTTTCTTGAGTCCTTCGGACAACGTGACCGATGCGTTTACCGGATGAGTGGCGCGGCCTTGCAAAAATTAATGGGCCATCGATGGCCGGGCAATATCCGCGAATTGAAAAATTGTCTACAACTGGCGACCTGTCTTTGCAACAAACATCATATCGAAGAGCGGGATATTTCGATCATGCGCCGAAACGAGATGCCTTTAAAGCCAGGGATGGTCGAGAGGCGTGGTCAAGGATCGGCCACTGAAGCGCGGAAGGCTACGGACATGAATCCTTTAGAGGCTATCGAAGCCGAATACATAAGGTCCTTGATCGATAAACATCAAGGAAACCGCAAACTGATTGCCGCTGAAATGAACGTCAGTGAAAGAACGTTGTACAGAAAATTAAAACGCCTTAACGTGAATTAACGAGCCTGCAATGGAACCTTACCTACGCAGTTGGACACTCAATACCATCGATTCGGGTTTAGACGACTTTGCGCCCCCGGTCGACATGCGTGATCACATTAATCGCATCAAGGCTTTGCCGCCCTTGCCGGGCATCGCGCAACAGATCATACAATTGGCCTCGGATCCACTGGCCGATGCGAAAAAACTAGCGTTGATTATAGAATTGGACCCATTGCTGACCTCGCAAATCATCCGTTGGGCGGGTTCGGCATTGTACGGATATCGCGGTCGTATCGTGTCGGTGCAAGAGGCGATAGTCCGAGTATTGGGCTATGATTTTGTGATGAATTTGGCTCTGAGCCTCAGTGCGCTATCAGCGCTTAAAGCACCTAGCCAGGGAAAAATCGGAACCCGCATGTTTTGGTTACAAGCGATAGCCGGATCGCGTTTGGCTGTGTCGCTGAGCGAAAACATGCCTAGGCAGGAAAGACCGGATCGTAAAACAATATTTCTGTCCGCTTTACTGCATAACATCGGTTTTCCATTAATGGGCCATGAGTTTCTAGATGAATTCAACTACTTGGCAACGATGATTGACGCCAATCCTTCGCTCACTGTCTACAGTGTCGAGCGTTTCGCATTTGGTGTCGATCACTGTTCATTGGGCGCCTGGCTGATGCGAACCTGGTCGATGCCAAAACCGATTATCGATGTCGTTTATCACCATCATAACCCTCATTATCGCGGCGACAACTATCAAATCAATTTGCTGGTGTATTTGAGCGATTGTCTATTAGGAACACTGGGAATCGGCGATGGACAAAATCAGTCTTATGACGATGAAGTATTCGCAGCGTTGAATTTGGACTGTGAGTTCGCCATGCAAAAAGTCGCCGAATTAGAGGATTCGCTTGAACAGATTGACTCGATGGCGGTACGGCTAACCCGCTACCAGTAAGGCTATATACCTGCGCCAACCTCGTCGATTTAATGATTTAGAAATCGATTTCGATGCCGACCGGGCAGTGATCCGAGCCGGTGATTTCCGGCGCGATGAAGGCGTCATCGATTTTGTCGAGTAATGTTTCGCTGGTCAATACGTAGTCGATGCGCCAGCCGATATTTTTTGCTCGGGCATTGGCGCGGTAGCTCCACCAGCTATAGGCGACCGTGTCCGGATGGAAGTGACGGAAGCTGTCGGCCAAGCCGATGTCGAGGAAGCGGCTGAAGCCGTCGATTTCGGCTTGGGTATAGCCGGCCGTTTTATTGTAATTCGGCTTGGGACGTGCGATATCGATTTCCTGGTGAGCGACATTGAAATCGCCGCAAGCGATCAGCGGTTTTTGCTTTTGCAGTTGCTGCAGATAGGCGCAAAATTCGCGATCCCAGTTTTGCCGGTAATCCAGGCGCACTAGATCCTGGCCCGAATTCGGGACATAGACATTGAGCAGAAAGAAATGTTCGTATTCGGCGACGAGCACGCGACCTTCCTGATCGTGCTCATCTATGCCGATATCATTGCTCAGCTTTAGCGGCGGCTGCCGAGTCAATAGCGCGACGCCGGAGTAACCCTTGCGTTCCGCACAATTGGAATAAACATGGTAACCGTCGATGTCGTCCAATGCCTTGAAGACTTGATCATCCTGGGCTTTGGTTTCTTGCAGCAAAATGCAGTCGGCGTCTAACTGGGCTATCGTTTCGGCAAAGCCTTTTTTTTGTATGGCGCGTATGCCGTTGACGTTCCAGGAAATGATTTTCATCTGATGATTCCTTCCGATGAGCTAGGCGTTGAGGACTTAATAGGTTAACGAGGCCTCGACTGGCCTTTTCGGCGGGTCGAGGCTTTGTTGGGGGCTAATCGATGCTTAGGCCGAGAGGGCCGAGGCTTCTTTTGCTCGACGGGTGATTTCCGTCCAGTCTTCGGCATCGACCAGATCGGCCGGCGCCATCCAAGAGCCGCCGACACAGGCGACGTTTTTCAATGCCAGGTATTCGGCGGCATTTTTCGGACTGACGCCGCCGGTTGGGCAGAAGGTCACTTGCGGCAACGGGCCGCCGATCGATTTCAACATCGGTATGCCGCCTGCCGCTTCGGCCGGGAAGAATTTCATTTCGGAGATGCCTTTTTCCAGCAAACGCATCACTTCGCTGGGGCTGATGACGCCCGGTAGAATCGGTACGCCGGATTTCAGCGCGGCATCGATCAGGTTGTCGGTGACCCCTGGACTGACCAGAAATTCTGAGCCGGCATCGACGGCTTGTTTCAGCGTCTCCTGGTTGATCACGGTGCCGGCGCCGACGATCGCATCCGGCACCTCGGCTTTGATTCGCTTGATCGCTTCCAGAGCCACCGGAGTGCGCAGGGTGATTTCCAGCACTTTCAGGCCGCCTTCGACCAGGGCGTGAGCCAAGGGAACCGCATGCTCGAGCCGGTTGATGACCATCACCGGGATGACCGGGGAGGTGTGCATGATGTCTTTGATCGCTGTCATAATTTTTATGTGATTAAGATGATTCGTAGGTTGTAACTATTCAGGGTCTTGCAGTCTTTAGGGAGCAGGTCATTGATTTCTCGGGACGCGTGAATACATCCGTGTAAGCTCTGACTGTAACCTCCTGTTGCAGACAGCCCGATAACAGCAATTCCCAGTTTGAACGTTTTAGCGGTGTTTAGGGTATGGGGAGTGTCTGTCGAGGAGCGCCGTTCACCCAGCACCTAAATTATCCTGGAATGTAAATTATAGTCCAGTAACCATGGAATTTAGGTGCTGGGTAAACCCATCCCTGGGGGCTTGACGGCAGCATCCTTGCTGCCGACATCCTCGCCAAACACATCCCATGCCCTTTTTGAACGCCAAAGTGGGAATTGCTGGCCCGATAAATCAATAACCTACTCCCTCTGAAAAAAAACTATACTGAATAGTTACCCGTAGGTTTTAGTTGTAGGTCGGGTTAGCGAAGCGTAACCCGACAGCTTCTTTTAATCCACCGGAAACAGATTCGATGCGCCGGTTTCGGCGGTCGAGGCGCCTAAGCGGAAATTGCCGAACATCTCGCGTCCCATGCCGTAATGGTGATTGTTGGCGCGATTCGGAATCGGCGTGCGGGCATTGAATTCCGCCTCAGCGACCTTCGCGGTGATCTCGCCGGTTTGCAAATTCAGCGAAATGATGTCGCCGTCTAATACCTTGGCCAGCGGCCCGCCCATTTCGCATTCGGGGCATAAATGAATCACCGAAGGCACTTTGCCGGAGGCGCCGGACATACGACCGTCGGTGACCAGCGCCACTTTGAAGCCCTTGTCTTGCAATACGCCTAAAGGCGGCGTCAGCTTATGCAGCTCCGGCATGCCATTGGCCCTAGGGCCTTGGAAGCGAATCACCGCGACAAAGTCTTTTTCCAGTTCGCCACGTTTGAACGCGGCCAGAAAATCTTCCTGGTCATCGAATACCACCGCCGGCGCTTCGACAATTCGGTGATCGGCCGAGACCGCGGAGAGCTTGGAGACGCCGCGTCCCAGATTGCCTTGCATCACATGCAGGCCGCCGGTGGCGGCGAAGGGTTTTTCCACCGTGCTCAGGACCTCGGTGTCCATCGAGCTTGTCGGGCAGGGTTCCCAAACCAATTTGCCGTCTTTTAATTTCGGTTCCTGGGTATAGCTGTTCATGCCTTTTTCATCGGCGACGGTCAGTATGTCTTCATGCAATAGACCGTGTTTCAGCAGTTCGGCGATCAACACGCCCATGCCGCCGGCGGCATGGAAATGGTTGACGTCGGCCGGACCGTTCGGATAGATTTTGCTCAGCTGTGGAATGGCCTTGGACAGATTGTCGAAATCGTCCCAATTCAATGTGATGCCGGAAGCTCGGGCGATGGCGATCAGGTGCATGGTATGGTTGGTCGAACCGCCGGTCGCCAGCAGACCGATGACGGCGTTGATAATCGCTTTCTCGTCGACCATGCGGGCGATAGGGCGGTAATCATCGCCCAAGGCAGTGAATTTCAGCACTTGCCGCGCCGCTTGCTTGGTCAATTCGTCGCGCAACGGCGTATAAGGGTTGACGAAGGAACTGCCGGGCAGATGCAGACCCATGATTTCCATCATCATCTGGTTGCTGTTGGCGGTGCCGTAGAAGGTGCAGGTGCCGGGAGAATGGTAGGACGCCGATTCCGCTTCCAGCAACTCTTTGCGACCGATCTTACCGACGGCATAGGCCTGTCGGGCGCGGGCTTTTTCCTTGTTGGTCAGGCCGCTGGGCATCGGACCGGCAGGGACGAAGACGGCCGGCAAGTGGCCGAAGCTGAGGGCGCCGATCAATAGGCCCGGTACGATCTTGTCGCAGACGCCCAGATACAAGGCGGCGTCGAACATGTTGTGGCTCATGCCGATCGCCGTCGCCATCGCGATAAGATCGCGGCTGAACAAGGATAATTCCATGCCGGGCTGTCCTTGGGTGATGCCGTCACACATGGCCGGCACGCCGCCGGCGAATTGGGCGACGCCGCCGGCTTCATGAGCGGCTTCCTTGATCAGAGCCGGAAAATCCTTATAAGGCTCGTGCGCCGACAACATGTCGTTGTAAGCGGAAATAATGGCGATATTGGGCTTCTGATTGCCGGTCAGGTCGGCTTTGTCGGCGCTGCTGCAGGCGGCAAAGCCGTGCGCCAGGTTTCCGCATGGGAGTGTGGAGCGGTTGGGGCCTTCTTGGGCGGCCTTGTCGATGTATTTCAGATAGGCCGAGCGCGACTCATGACTGCGTTCGATGACTTCTTGCGTCACTTTTTCGATGATGGGATGCATAATGCGTTCCTCCTTTAGGCTATTGCGGTGGCAATGGCGGATGATTCTGTTGCGGCGATTTCATTCACCGGTGATAAATTTCTAAAGCCGTTGCTACTTTGATCATGGCGCCCAGTAGAGTTCCACCGGCGCCTTGTTCTGACGCAGTATTGCGCGGATCGGCATGTCCTCAACATCGCCGTCGCCTAGCGCTTGCTTGAAAACGGCCAATTTTTCCTCCCCGGTCAGCAAGATAATCAGACGTTTGGAATTGAGCAGGCCGTTTAGAGTTAGGGTCATGCGTTCGGTATTGGGACCCGTGACCTCGCTTTCATGAGCGTTAATAGCGGCGATCAGTTGATCGTTATCTTCCGCCAAGGCTTCGTTCAGTCCTTGCGCATGAGGAAACAGCGACGCCGTATGGCCATCATTGCCCATGCCCAAAATCGAGACGGTGAACGGTTTAGGCAATTGTCGGTAGTTTTCTTCGCTTTCCGCACAGCCTTCCAGGGCCGTTTCGGCAGTCGTTTTCATCCCGGTAAACGGAGCTTGGGTCGCCTCATTGATCAGCAAACAGCGATGTATCAGCGCTTCGTTGCTGGCCTCATGGTCTTTGTCGACCCAGCGTTCATCGACCAACGCTACATGAGTGTTGGTCCAGTCCAGGTCGGAGTGCGATAAGGCCTGGTAGAGCGGGGCGGGGGTGTCGCCGCCGGAAACCATGAAGCTGGCCTGGCCTTGAGTGCTCAGCGCCTTGCTTAGATGTCTTTCGCAGGCCAGGGCCAAGGCATTGAATAAGCTGTCGCGGTCTTCGAATAAAAATTGTTTAACCATATCTAGTATGTCCTGTAGTGCAATTAACCTTCCCAGGCGCGGCCATCACGAGCCAATAGCGAGTCCGATGCAATCGGACCCCAGGTGCCGGCGGGATAAGGTCTAGGTTCGTCGTTGGTTTTTTTCCACGCGTTTTGAATCGAGTCGACCCAGGTCCAGGCCTGTTCGATTTCTTCACGGCTAAGGAACAAGGTCGGATTGCCGCGCAGCGCTTCCAGAATCAGTTTTTCGTAACCGCCGAATAGCTTGTTTTCCTTAAAGGCTTCGGAAAAACTTAAATCCAGTTTGGTTTTCTGCAGCTTGATGTCGCCGTCAATGCCGGGGACCTTGTTGAGCATTTCGATTTCTATCGCTTCGTTCGGCTGCAAGTGGATGATCAGTTTGTTCGGCGGCAGATGGCGGAAGCTTTCCTTGAAAATATTATGCGGCAGTTGCTTGAAGTAAACGACGATTTCGGTGCGTTTGTAATTCATGCGTTTGCCTGAGCGCAGATAAAAGGGAACGCCAGCCCAGCGCCAGTTGTCGATATCGACTCTGACCGCGACGAAGCTTTCGGTTTTACTTTCGGTGTTGGCGCCATCTTCCTCCAGGTAGCCGGGAACCGGCGTGGCTTTCTGGAAGCCCTGAGTATATTGACCGCGCACCGTGGTTTGTTCGACATTACTTTCTGTGATCGGGCGCAGCGCTTTCAATACCTTGATTTTCTCGCTGTGAATGCTTTGCGCTTCCAGGTTGACTGGAGGCTCCATTGCAACGAAGGTCAGAATCTGTAGCAGGTGGTTCTGCAGCATGTCGCGTAATTGGCCGGTCTGGTCGAAGTATTCCCAGCGGCCTTCGATGCCGACTTCTTCGGCGACGGTAATCTGGATATGGTCGATGGTGTTGTGGTCCCAGTTGGTGGTGAAGAATGAATTGGCGAAACGCAGCGCCAATAAATTCAATACCGTTTCCTTGCCTAGATAATGGTCGATCCGGAAAACCTGGTCTTCGTTGAAAACATTGGCCACCACGTCATTGATTTCTTGGGAAGACTTCAGGTCGTGACCGATCGGTTTTTCCATGACGATGCGAGACTCGGCGTTCAATACCTCGGACTGTTGCAGTCCCTGGCAGATGCTCTTGAACAGCATCGGCGACACGGCGAAGTAATTGACCAGCACGTTGGTTTCTGGGGTCAGGACTTCATGTAGACGCTGATATTCATCCATTTGAGTCAGGTCGATTTTTAGATAGGACAGACGCGCCGAAAAGCGTTGCCAAAGTTCCTCGTCAATGCTTTCATTTAAGAACGTGCGCAAACTATTGTTGGCTATTTCAACAAACTCTGAGGTTTCCTTTTCATGTCTGTCGACCGCGATAATGCGAGTATCTTTTTCAATTAAGCCGGCCTTTTCCAGGCGGTATAAAGAAATAATCAGCTTGCGGGTGGAGAGATCGCCCAAACCGCCGTAGATGACCAGGTCGCAAGGTTTATATGTTTTGTTTCTCGGCATTATTGTTTTGTGTAGGAAATGAAGAAATAGGCGCGCCGTAGAAGCGCAGGCGCAGGCGTAAATTTGAAGTGCCCGCAATATTGCGTTGCCTCAGTCCTGCTCGGAAAAAATCCCTCCATTATAATATTCGTTGTTTTACTGAACAAGGGGTGAGTGAAATCCCATCAGGGCTACCTCAAATGAATGAGTGGCAAAACAGAAATTACAACAAATACGCCTAAAGTAAGTTAAACGTTTAGGGCGGGTTAAATAACCCGCCCCCGCGTGCAGGTTTTTGGCGGCTTGCTTCGCGAAGCCGCCCTACGATGCGGTAGGGTGTGCTGACGATAGGAAGCGCACCCGTTTTTGATGCGCTTCACGCCGTTCAGCACATCCGAAGGCAAGACGGTGCTTTGCGTAGGAGCGCCGCCCTCGGCGCGAAAAGAGCCATTCGGCCCGAGGGCGGGCCTCCTACGGGCAGACTTTGGCGGAGGCGCGGCGCAAGTAGTCGCATGTCGCTATGCGAAATGCAGGTCAACGATGTCCTGAGCGGTTCAACCGTGCCTAAAGGAAACGGGGTTACTCCGTGTTCAGATCGACAGTGATTTAGCAACGGGGAGTGGCGCTTAGCTTGATGCGTATGGGGATGTAATCCTCCTTTTTGTCAAACCCTTGATTCATTGTAACTATTCAGTATCTTTCAGGGTTTAGGGAGTAGACCATTGATTTCTCGGGACGCGTGAATACTTCCATGTAAGCTCTGACTGCAACGTCCTGTTGCAGACAGCCCGATAAATCAATAGCCTACTCCCTCTGATAAAAATATGCTGAATAATTACGATTCATTTTAATCATTATCCAATCAGCCCGGATGTTGGCGGAGGAATGTTTGTAATTCCTGTCGGGTTGCCAACCCCTGACGCGCTCCGGTTCGGGTGCAGCAAATCGCGCCGGCGGCGCTGGCGTAACGCAACGTCTCGGTCCAATTCATGTCGGCGGCAATGGCGGCAGCAAAAGCGCCATGAAAGGCGTCCCCGGCGCCGGTGCTGTCAACGGCGGAGATCGGGAAGGCCGGTAAATGGCCGCGTTCCGAGCCTTGTCGCCAGATCAAGCCTCGATGTCCAAGAGTGATGACGACGGCGGGGGATTTTTTTGCCAATAGGCCTAGCGCTGCTTCCTCATCGCCGGCAAGCTGGCGGGCGAATTTTTCCGAGCAGACCAGGTAATCGACGCTGTCCATTAAGGCCAGGGTTCCAGGATGGACAGAGCCGGCGTCCAGCACCGTGGCAATAGCCTGACGCCGGCAATAGTCGGCTAGCGGCGGCGACAGATCTGGTTCATGGCCGTCAAACAATACGGCGCCGGCGCGCAGTCCTGAGAAATTCAAGGCGTCGGCAGGCAAGGGGCGGGTAGCGCCCTTGTAATTGATTAGCGCTCTTTTGCCATCCGGCTTGACCAGCACCGTGGACAAAGGCGTGGGGTTAGCGCCGCGGACAACAAAGCTGGCGTCGACGCCATTGTCTCGTAATTCTCGCAAATGTTTTTCACCATAGAGATCGTTGCCCAGATAGCCGGCAAAGGCGACGTTAAAGCCCAGGCGTGCCGCGATCACCGCGGCGTTGGCTGCCGGGCCGCCGCCACAGTCGTGATAACTTTGCGCAAATATTTTTTCATCTTCCGAAGGGTGATGGTCGACCGAAAAGATCAGGTCGTAGCAGGCGTGTCCGACACACAAGACGTCGAAATTATTGACCGAATGACTCATTCTAAGCGGCTTTCAATACAGTGAAAAAAGCATGAGGTTAGCATTTTTTAAGACGAAAGACGAAAGACGAAAGACGAAAGACGAAAGACGAAAGACGAAAGACGAAAGACGAAAGACGAAAGACGAAAGACGAAAGACGAAAGACGAAAGACGAAAGGTGCAAGGTGCAAGGTGCAAGGTGCAAGGCAGCAATTCCCAATTTAAAACCCTGGTAAAATAGTGGCAATTTTAAACCTGTAAATCACCCCCCATAATCCCATAGGTCAATTCAAATGGACTTGGAAATAATTAACCAGATTCGCACTACCTTCGAAAACCTGCCTGACCACCGCAAACCCGGCAACAATCGGAAATATGCGGTGGAAGATGCCGCCCTGAGCGCCTTCTCGGTCTTCTTTACGCAAAGCCCGTCTTTTCTGGACTATCAGCAGCGAATGCAAAAGCTTCACAATCGAAATAATGCGCAATCAATTTTTGGTGTCCATCAAATTCCTTCGACCAGCCAAATCGGCAACCTGCTGGATCCGATTGCACCGGAAACACTCTATCCGGTGTTGGCCGAGGTGGGTGACCAGCTTTACACGCAGGGTTGTCTGAAGCCGTTCATGAGTGTTGGCGGCACCTTGTTGGTGGCGATGGACGGCACCGATTCCTTCAGCTCGGAAAAGATTTCCTGTCCGTGCTGTACTCAACAAACGCTGAAAAACGGCCAAACCTTATACCGTCACACCGTCGTGACACCGGTGATTGTCGCCCCCGGGCAAAGCCGCGTGGTGCCTTTGCCGCCGGAATTTGTTCGCGTCAAGACGGCGTCGACAAACAAGACTGCGAATTGGCGGCGGCCAAGCGCTGGCTCACCACGTGGGGTGCTCATTACGCTCCTCGAGGCATCACCGTGCTGGGCGATGATTTGTATTGTCACCAGCCGTTTTGTGAGGCCGTGCGTGCGCAGCACCTGGATTTTCTGTTCGTCTGCAAGCCTGATTCCCATGCGTTATTGTACGAATGGCTCGACGATTTTACCCGGACCGGCGAGGTCCAAACGCTCGAAAAAAGCCGTTGGAACGGCAAACAACGCCTGACCGAACGCTACCGTTACCTCAATCAAGTCCCGCTCCGCAACAGCGACGATGCGTTAATGGTCAATTGGTGCGAAGTGACGATCCTCAATGCCAAACAAGAAGTGGTCTACCGTAATGCCTGGGCGACATCACACACCCTCGACGAACACAATGTGATCGACATGGTCGCTGCAGGCCGCGCGCGCTGGAAAATAGAGAACGAAAACAACAATGTTCTCAAGAATCACGGCTATCATTTCGAGCATAACTTTGCCCACGGCAAGCAGCATTTGTCCAACTTCTTGGCGACCCTTAACTTATTGGCTTTCCTCGCTCATACCGCGCTTGAATGGTTGGACGAGGCTTACCGGGCCGTCCGCCATGCGGCGCCCTCCAGGCGCACTTTCTTCGAACAATTCCGAACCTTGCTTCAGTTCATGCCTTTTGATAATTGGCAGCATCTGATGCGGTTCATGCTATATGGTGAAAATCTAATACCCAGGAAAACGTAAGGTTTTAAATTGGGAATTGCTGGGTGCAAGGTGCAAGGTGGACAGGGTTCGATTGACGCGTTATGCTCAAATTTTATGTTGATTTTGGGGAAAGACGATGCAAATTAGCCCTTTATTACTGCCGGAAATGATCGAAGCGATCGATCAGACGATCACGGCTAATGCCGAGGAAGTGACGGCGTTGGATCAGGAAATTGGTGATGGCGATCATGTGTATAACTTACAGCGCGGCATCGACGCCTTGAAAAAACAGGAAGAGGCGTTGTCGCAGCTTGATTGGGTGGATGCCTGGCAAAAAATTGGCATGACGTTGATGTCTAAAATTGGCGGTGCTTCCGGTTCGTTATACGGTACTTTTTTCGTCACGATGAGTAAGGCGGCGCGTGATCAGCAGATGGATTTATCGGTTTTTGCCGACGCCTTGAGCGAAGGCGTTGAATCGATCAAGAAGCGGGGGCGCGCCGATGTGGGCGAAAAGACGATGCTCGATGTGTTGGCGCCGGTCGCGGAGTGTTTGAAGCAGGCGGCTGCAGATAACGCGGCATTGCCGGAATTGTTGAATAAAATCAATCAAGTCGCTGAACAAGGCGTGGAGTCGACTCGAGACATGGTGGCCACTAAGGGTCGGGCCTCTTTTCTTGGGGAACGTACGAAAGGGCATATCGATGCCGGAGCGAAGACGGCTCAGTTGATGATCGCCGCCGTCGTGTCGGTGATAGAAAAACAGTGAATCGCCTGAAACCCTCTTCGTTATCCAAATGGGAATTGTTGCGCTCGGCGGGACGGGATATCTATCCCGTCCGTAACTATTCAGTATAAAAATGCTTTTACTATCAGTTGCTTGCTCCAGAAGACGCCGTAAATATGTCCCTATAGGCTTGGATGCGACATCCCTGCCGCATACACTTCTTCTACAAGCAATTGATAGTAAAAGGTAACTATTCAGTATCTTTCGGGTTTTAGGCAGTAGGTCATTGATTTCTCGGGACGCGTGAATACATCCATGGCAGCTAACGGCATCCTGCCTCACGCGGCACTTGCACTTCCCTGTGCGGCGTAAGCTCTGTCTGCAACGTCCTGTTGCAGACAGCCCGATAAATCAATAACCTACTCCATCTTAGTAAAGCTACGCTGAATAATTACAGTAAAAGAAATATTTTCTCAGTATCAAGCTGAATAGTTAGTGCGGCCTCCCGTCCAATAATTTGTAGGATTGCATGATAGCAAAGCTAAGTCTATTGCGGGTAAGCCTTCCGCTTTGTCGAGACGACCTGTCCCTCAACAGCCCCAGCGCAAAGAGGCGGTGTTGACCGGGGCATCCCATAATTTGAGCATTCCTTCATCCATTAAGGTCAGCGTGATCGAGCAGCCGGCCATGTCCAGCGACGTCGTATAGTTGCCAACCAGCGAGCGGCAAATGTCGAGGCCGCGTTTTTCCCAATATTGTGCGGCCAGATCGTAAATTAAATGTAATTCCAGCAGTGGGGTGGCGCCGAAACCGTTGACATGCAATAGCACCTGCTGGTCTTTTTTCGGTTTTAATTCGTCGTCGATCAGTTCGGCAATATGTTCGACGATTTCTGTCGCGCTGGCTAATTTCATTGTTTCGCAGCCGTGTTCGCCATGGATACCGACCCCCATTTCCATTTCATCGGCCCCCAGCTCGAAGGTGGGTTTGCCTAAGGCCGGGACCGTGCAGCTGCTGAGTGCGACGCCCATCGATGCGGTCGCCTGGTTAACCTTGTCGCCTAAGGCTTTGCAGCTGGCGAGATCGGCGCCGTTTTCGGCGGCGGCGCCGACTATTTTCTCGACGACCAGGGTGCCGGCCACGCCACGCCGGCCAGTGCTATGATCTTTAGGTAAGGAAACATCATCATTGATCAGTACGCTGGCATTGGGTGTTTCTTCCAGCATTTCCGCGGCAATTTCAAAATTCATGACATCGCCGGCATAATTCTTGACGATAAACAAGACCCCGCCGCCATTGTCGACGGCTTGAGCGGCGGCTAGCATTTGATCAGGGGTCGGCGAGGTAAATATTTGGCCGGGGCAGGCCGCATCAAGCATGCCTCGGCCGACAAAGCCTGTATGCAAGGGTTCGTGACCGGAACCGCCGCCGGAAATCAATACGACCTTGCCGGCGCGGGTGGGCTCGACCCGGGTGACGAAAGTAGGATCGGTTTGTAGTTTAATGATATCGGCGTGGGCTTTGGCAAAGCCGAGGATGCTTTCGTCGAGCAGGCTGTCGACATCGTTGATGAATTTTTTCATGGCGGCTCCGAAATTTTGAGATATCGTCTAATAGTAGCGTTTGCAGGTAGGTTGTTCAAATGTATGTAGAGGCGAAAGAGCCGCAATTCCCGGTTTGAGCGTTTTAGCGGTGTTTGGGGTCTGTCGAGGAAGGGTGTCCTCTGGAGCAGGTGACTGATAGAAAAGGCCTTTTTATACTCAAAGGTTGTCATCTCTGTTTGTAACTATTCAGTATAGTTTTTTCAGAGGGAGTAGGTTATTGATTTATCGGGCTGTCTGCAACAGGATGTTGCAGTCAGAGCTTACACGGATGTATTCACGCGTCCCGAGAAATCAATGACCTGCTCTCTAAAGACTGCAAGACCCTGAATAGTTACCTCTGTTTTTCAACATTTTCGTCACTTCCCGTATATCGGACATGACCCAGGTCGGCTGATAATCGACGTTCTCTATGTCTTGTTCTGACGAAATTCCGCTGAGCACCATCAGGCTGCGCATGTCCGCACGGACTGCGCCGAGGATGTCCGTGTCCAGGCGGTCGCCGATGGCTATGGTTTCCGCCGCAGGAGTGCTCAGTATCGCCATCGCTTGTTGATACATGATCGGCTCCGGTTTGCCTATCAGGGTCGGTTTGATACCGGTCGCGGCTTCCAATGCGGCCAAGGTTGCCCCATTGCCGGGAACGAAGCCCCGTTCGGTCGGCAGCGTCACATCGCCATTGGTGCCGACAAAATGTGCGCCGGCGCGGATGTTTAAGGCCGCTGTCGCCAGCTTGTCCCAGGAAAGGCTTTTGTCGAGACCGCTAACGACGATGTCTGCATTGGTGTGATCATGATCCGTTAGGATAAATCCCTGTTGCTGTAGGGGGATTTTTGCGCCGCTTTCGCCGATCACGTAAACTCGGGTTGATGTCGGTTCGTACCGACTCGCGAGGTATTGAGCGGTCGCCATGCCGGAGGTAAGTACTTCCGAAGGACCAACGGTGACTCCTAGCGCTTCGAGTTTGTCAATATATTGGTCTGCGGTCAGGCTGGCGTTATTAGTCGCCAGAATAAAAGGCAGGCGTAATGCGCGCAGAGTGCGAAAAAAATCGTTTAAACCAGGTAAGGGTTTATTGCCTTGCCATAAAACGCCGTCCATATCAATGATGAGTGCGTTTATGTTGGAAAAAGACGCCATAATGTTGTTTCTCTGTAATGGAATATGATAGCTTTACTGCGGACACTCGGTAGAGGCGCCGAAAGTGAATAAAACAGCCAGATTGGCCGGTGTCGAATTGTCAACGCGCGATTTTGATAATTCTGTGTGTCGCTTGAATGAGTATCATTCTAACAAAATTTGAAACATACAGTTATGCCAGCAAATTGACACAACCCTCTAACTGTTTTAGAGTTCACCGTTAGCTGGTAATTTTATGTTTTAACAATAACTGTAACAACGGAGCATATAACATGGCAAAACCATTAATTCAAATGGCCTTAGATTCATTAGATTTCGATGCAACAGTAGCGCTTGCTGATCAAGTCGCTCCTTATGTCGATATTTTTGAGATTGGTACACCATGCATTAAATACAATGGTCTGAAGCTGGTTGAAGAATTAAGAGCAAGATTCCCGAATCAACTGATTTTGGTTGATCTGAAAACAATGGATGCCGGTGAATACGAAGCGACACCATTCTATGCGGCAGGCGCAGACATTTGTACGGTACTGGGTGTGTCTGGTTTAGCGACTATCGGCGGCGTAATCAACGCGGCGAAAGCGCATAACGCAGAAGTGCAGGTTGACCTGATCAACGTGCCAAACAAAGTTGAATGCGCAAGAGCAAGCGCCGAAGCCGGTGCGCAAATCGTAGGCGTACACACGGGTCTGGACGCGCAAGCAGCGGGCCAAACTCCTTTCGGCGATCTGCAGGACATCTCTGATCTGGGTCTGGATGTGCGTGTATCGGTTGCCGGCGGCATCAAGCAATCTACCGTCCAACAAGTTGTAGAAGCAGGTGCGGACATCATCGTTGTTGGCGCAGCCATCTACGGTGCTCCATCACCCGCTGAAGCTGCTCGTGAAATCCGTGAATTGGTAGATGCAGCAGCGGTGTAAGCAATGCATAAACAACTTGTCGTAGAAAAAATCAAGGATATTCTGAATTCAACTAAAGAATCCTATGACCAGAAGCTGACGTATTTACTGGACAGGGCGGGCCGGATTTTTATTTCTGGCGCCGGCCGTTCTAAACTTGTCGGTAACTTTTTTGCCATGCGTTTGATGCATGGCGGTTATGATGTCAGCGTTGTCGGCGAGATCGTTACGCCGAGCATTAAAGATGGTGATTTATTGATCATTATTTCCGGTTCGGGTGAAACTGAACAACTGATATCGTTCACCAAAAAAGCAAAAAAATTGGGTGCCGATATCATTTTGATTTCTGCGAGAAGTAATTCAACTATCGGTGATTTGGCGGATGCGGTGTTTCAGATAGGCAAGCCCGAACAATATGAAAAAGTGAAAGGCATGCCGATGGGAACCGTGTTCGAACTGTCTACCCTGGCTTTTCTTGAATCGACCGTCTCTCATATCATTCATGACAAAGGCATCGAGGAAGAAGTCATGCGTAGCAGGCACGCAAATTTGGAATAGTACTGCAAAACGGGCGAAATTCGATTTCGCCCGTTTTTTTACCCATTTTCAAGTTACATCGGATTTTCATGGTGTGGCTCATAGTCATGTTGACAGAGAGCTCAATTGAGAAGGTTGCAGTCTGTTTTGCCGGTTGAGAAAGATCTGAACGCAATAAGGCTGTTGCCAATAAATATCAATCAATAAGCTTTATCAAAGTCGGCTTCATCGTTGGGAACGTGTTACTACTAAGGAGCTGTACTTTCATACAAAAGAACAATGTAACTATTCACTATTTCATAGGAACAGGTCGTTAATTTATCTGGATGTGTGCAATAGGCTTGATAGCTTCTAGTCGTTACCCCGTTGTTGTGGCTTGAGCTTCGACTGGGGTATTTCTGACCGGAGATATTGGCGCTGTAAGTTTTCAGGGGCAAAATTCGCTCAGTTGCGGACAGCTAGATAAATCAACATCCGACCCCTTGTGGAAAATCATGTTGAAAAGATACAGAACAATTTACAGAAGAGGCAGGCACAGGTGAAGAAGAATAGTTTGATAAATAGTTTATTGGGTGTGTTACCCATTTTTTCCTTTGATGAACAGGCCGGTTCCCGCGCTGAAAAAAGCGAGCAAACGTCTAATCAGCCGACCGGTGTCGCCCGTTATTTAGGCAATATGCCATCGGTGACAGGGGTCGATAAATATCTGAAAAGCCATCGGCATAACCCGGCTACCGGCGTTGCAAAATATATGGCTAGACAAATTTTGTCTGCTAATGACAGGCCCGCCAGCACGGGCGTGGCGAAATACATTACCCGGCAGATGATTTCCGACAAGGAAAAGCCGGCTGTCAGCAGCGTTGCCAGATATGTGGCAAAGCAGAGTTTAAGAATCAAGCAAAGACCGGTAGCCACCGGAGTGGCTAGTTATTTATCCAGACTGGCCAAGCTGGAAAAGGAAAATGCACCGACTACCGGCGTAGAAAAATATCTATACGAGCAACATAAGGCGGCTAAGCAGGCTGCCGCGGTTGAGCTGGTGGCGAGATTTTTAGAAGCCGAAGCGAAAGCAGCCCAATTAGCGGCTGAACAACGGGCGGAAGCTCAGGAAGAGCCGGCCGCAGTCGATAATTATGATCCCTCGGCATCAGGAGTTTCTCAATACCTGGCGAAGTTGGAGGCGGAAAATAAAGGCAGGGCGACTGGTGTCGCCAAATATATGGCAAAAAAAGTAGGCGCATCCAGTGTGGCTCCGGCTAAAACCGGGGTGGCCAAGTATGTCGCTAAACAAGCGTCGATCGTCAGAGAGGCGCCGACTGGCGTTGCCAAATATATGACCCGGCAGATATTGTCGACCAAGGTGGTTGATGTCCCGACTGGGGTTGAAAAATACATGGATAGACAAGAGCAAGTTGCCAGCGAAATGCCAAAAGCCAGTAGCGTTGCTAAATATCTTACTAAAAGGGCTATTTTGACAAAAAATACAACCGCTGATGTCAGGCCTGAAGAAGTTAGTCGGGATATTGTCGAGGAATTGCCGCAAGAATCCGAAGTCATGGTTGAGGAAGGTCCTGCGGAACTGACCGGGGTGGCTAAGTATCTGGCTGAGAAGGCTAAAACTGTTCCACCCGTCAGAGTAGAAGCCGTTTCCGAGCCGGAGCCGGTCACAGGCGTCGAAAAATATCTGCGCAATAGAGCGTGATTCGCTTTTACGCCCCTATCGAATAGGGGCGTTTCCAACCTCTCTTCGTGAGATTTTCTTATCGGATCTGCAAACTCACGTCATCAATCCCACCCAACTTATCTGTGCCGATCAGCAATCGGCGGCCAGAGTTCGGTCTAGCCTAGTACATAGTCAATAATGTTCTGTCGGCAAGTGCATGTCTGCGGATTTAGCCGCGCAATGCGAATAAATTCGCAGCTACCTCAGCATTTCCCTGTCATCAGTTTGGCGTTCAAAAAGGGCATGGAGTGTGTTTGGCGGTCAGAGCAAAAATCGGTCATGCCGCGCACACTGTTTCCAGAGCGACCGGATACCGGCTTAATCTTTCTTGATTACTTATAACTCTCAGCTACTTGGCGAGTGTTCGGTGGCTTGTTCTGCAAGTGTGTGAGGCATGACAGATTTTTGCTCCTTGCAAAATCTGCATTTCCACCATCCCTGGCGGTCAGATGCCGAACCCAAGCTTATAGGGATATATTCACCCAGCACCTAAATTCCATAGGCTAATGGCTGCGATAAATCATCTTCGTTTATTTAGGTGCTGGGTGAACAGCGTCTTGCAGAGCGAGTTACCGAATGCTCGTTTTTCACCTATCTTAGCAAGTACGCTTAATGTAGTTAATAATTATTGTAATTATTCAGCGTAGTTTTATAAGAGGGAGTAGGTTATTGATTAATCGGGCTGTCTGCAACAGGACGTTGCAGTCAGAGCTTACGCCGCACAGGGAAGTGCAAGTGCCGCGTGAGGCAGGATGCCGTTAGCTGCCATGGAAGTATTCACGCGTCCCGAGAAATCAATAACCTACTGCCTAAAACCCGAAAGATACTGAATAGTTACTAATTATTCTTTAAAGTTGGCGGAAACTTATGGGTAATCAGGTAATCTTTTGCAATATATGATTCTTTTATCCTGAACTGAGGTTAATTAATCGTTGATACCTTATATATATGGATAAGAGCTGTGAGGCATCGCGCTTAACAGGCTTTGGCTTGAGCGATTTCGTTCAGGTTTATAAGCCCGATTTTTCAGAAAACCATTCAGGCAGCAATTTTCAATTTGAGCATTTTAGCGGCATTAAGCATATGAGGTGTGTCTGTCGAGGAGCGCTTTAGCCCCGTCCTTTGGTGGAGGCAACGTCGGCATTCATGCCTCCGGCATCGTCGCCAGGCACCGTTCATCCAGCAGCTAAATACCCTTGGCTATTGGCTATGATTAATAATTTCCGTAACTATTCAGTATAAAAATGCTTTTACTATCAGTTACTTGTACCAGAAGACGCCGTTTACCCAGCACCTAAATAAACGAAGATGATTTATCGCAGCCATTAGCCTATGGAATTTAGGTGCTGGGTGAATATGTCCCTATAGGCTTGGATGCGACATCCCTGTCGCATACACTTCTTCCACAAGCAATTGATAGTAAAAGAAATATTTTCTCAGTATCAAGCTGAATAGGTGCTAATTTTCATTCAATAAAATGCGGGATGAACGCGTCCCGAGCAATCAATGATTTGCTGTCTGAATGCTGATAGACGCTGAATTGTTTCCAAACTCGCAGACTGGAATGCGATCACTTTTGTCAGATTTGTACAACAAGGCTTTTGTATGTCTAGCTTGGCGCCAACTTGAAAGCGCAAGTTGTTGAAAATTTAATGAGCTTAATATCATTGATTAACTAATGTTCATTACTTTATGTTTATCAAGCTATTATTGCTTAATAAAAGGTGAGGTGAAGGGGGTATTGTTGGCTTTCCTGGCCGACGGCTGGAGGATGAAAGGCGGCGATTTGGCAGAATATCGCGATTATGGAATGTTGTGAAATGGTTAAATTTTGCCCATGAAGTATGATCGACACCGCTGTTATACGGAACAGGACAGCGGACGTACGCCGCTAAGTCCTGATAAGGTAAATATGTTGTCGAGCCGGGTGACAATTTTGCCAGTCAGTCTGTTAGAATTGACATTTAACCTAGTTCTGTTTTAAAGTTCCTTCCGCGAAATAAGTCTGAAACAAAAAACTATAAACAACAACTAACCCTAACGGAGCATATAACATGGCAAAACCATTAATTCAAATGGCCTTAGATTCATTAGATTTCGATGCAACAGTAGCGCTTGCTGATCAAGTCGCTCCTTATGTCGACATCTTTGAAATCGGTACACCATGCATCAAATACAATGGCCTAAAGCTGGTTGAAGAATTAAGAGCAAGATTCCCGAATCAACTGATTTTAGTTGACCTGAAAACTATGGATGCCGGCGAATACGAAGCCACTCCATTCTACGCGGCAGGCGCAGACATTTGTACGGTACTGGGTGTGTCTGGTTTAGCGACTATCGGCGGCGTAATCAACGCAGCGAAAGCGCATAACGCAGAAGTGCAAGTTGACCTGATCAACGTGCCAAACAAAGTTGAATGCGCAAGAGCAAGCGCCGAAGCCGGTGCGCAAATCGTAGGCGTACACACGGGTCTGGATGCGCAAGCAGCGGGCCAAACTCCTTTCGGCGATCTGCAGGACATCTCTGATCTGGGTCTGGATGTGCGTGTATCGGTTGCTGGCGGCATCAAGCAATCTACCGTCCAACAAGTTGTTGAAGCAGGCGCGGACATCATCGTTGTTGGCGCGGCCATTTACGGTGCTCCATCACCCGCTGAAGCTGCTCGTGAAATCCGCGAACTGGTTGATGCTGCAGGGGCATAATCATGCACAAGCAACTTATCGTAGACAAGATCGCAGGTATTTTGGAATCAACTGAGGATTCCTATTCTGAAAAATTGACTGAAATGCTGGATCAGGCGAACCGGGTCTTTATTTCGGGAGCCGGTCGTTCGAAGCTAGTCGGTAATTTCTTCGCGATGCGTTTAATGCATGGCGGTTATGATGTCAGCGTCGTCGGCGAGATCGTAACGCCTAGCATTAAAGCCGGTGATCTGCTGATCATTATTTCCGGCTCGGGTGAGACAGAACAATTGATTGCATTCACTAAAAGGGCAAAAGATATCGGCGCTAAAATCATGCTGATTTCTGCTAAAAGTGATTCAACCATTGGCGACCTGGCGGACGGCGTATTCCAAATTGGCAAAGCTGAACAATATGAAAAAGTGAAAGGCATGCCAATGGGTACGGTATTTGAACTGTCTACCCTGTTCTTCCTGGAGGCGACCGTTTCTCATATCATCCATGAGAAAGGCATTGAGGAAGAGATCATGCGTAGCAGACACGCAAATCTGGAATAATGCAGAAAAACGGGCGGTTAATCCGCCCGTTATGTTTGTATCAAATCACCGATCGTAAGCATTACGATTCCTCAGAAGAATTCATAGTTAACAAATTATAGTAAGGAGAAGAATATGCCTTCGCGCCGAGAATTAGCGAACGCCATACGCGTTTTAAGCATGGATGCTGTTCAAAAAGCAAATTCAGGTCACCCGGGTGCGCCCATGGGGATGGCCGATATCGCTGAAGTATTGTGGAACGATTACATGGACCACAATCCGGCCAATCCAAAATGGCCAGGTCGTGACCGTTTCGTATTATCGAACGGCCATGGTTCCATGTTGGTTTACTCATTGTTGCACCTGACCGGTTACGATTTACCGATTGAGGAGTTGAAAAACTTCCGTCAATTACATTCTAAAACACCGGGTCACCCTGAGTATGGGTACGCGCCGGGCGTGGAAACCACAACTGGACCTTTAGGTCAGGGCATCACTAATGCCGTCGGTATGGCGTTAGCGGAACGAACGCTGGCGGGTCAGTTCAACCGTCCAGGTCATACGATCGTAGATAACTACACCTATGTGTTTTTAGGCGACGGTTGTTTGATGGAAGGTATTTCTCACGAAGCCTGTTCATTAGCCGGTTCAATGAAGCTGGGCAAACTGATCGCTTTCTATGACGACAACAACATCTCCATCGATGGTGAAGTTCGCGGCGAGCACGGTGTCCCAGGTTGGTTCATGGACGACACGCCTAAGCGTTTCGAAGCTTACGGCTGGCACGTTATCCCCGTTGTCGACGGTCATGACGCGGATGCCGTGAAAGCGGCCATCGAAGAAGCGCGTTCAGTCACCGACAAGCCTTCTATTATCTGCTGTCAGACTACAATCGGTTGGGGCTCGCCTAACAAACAAGGTAAGGAAGATTGTCACGGCGCCGCATTGGGCGAAGATGAATGTGCCTTGGTTCGGGTAACGATCGGCTGGCCGCATGAGGCCTTCGAAGTGCCAAAAGAAATTTACGAGGGTTGGGATGCCAATGACAGTGGCGCTAAGAAAGAAGCCGAATGGAATGAGGCGTTTGAAAAATACCGCAGCGAATACCCTGAATTAGCGGCTGAATTCGAACGCCGCGTCGCAGGTGACTTGCCAAACGACTGGCAGGAAAAAGCCAACGCCTTCATCGCCGAAGTGAACAGCAAGGCCGAAAATATCGCAAGCCGCAAAGCGTCGCAAAACACTCTGAACGGTTTTGGACCTGTTCTGCCTGAGTTGTTGGGTGGTTCGGCTGACTTGGCGGGTTCCAACCTGACAATTTGGTCAGGTTGTAAGGACGTCAATGCGCCGGGCCATGATGGCAACTACGTGTACTACGGTGTGCGTGAGTTCGGTATGTCCGCGATGATGAACGGTGAAGCGCTGTATGGCGGCTTTATCCCTTATGGCGCGACTTTCGAAATGTTCTCTGAATATGCCCGTAACGCATTGCGTATGGCGGCATTGATGAAAATTCGCAATATCTTCGTCTATACTCATGACTCTATCGGTCTGGGTGAAGACGGTCCGACTCACCAACCTGTCGAGCAAACTGCTACACTGCGCATGATTCCAAACATGGCCGTTTGGCGTCCTTGTGATGCGGTTGAATCGGCGGTTTCTTGGAAGTCTGCGATTGAACGCGTCGATGGTCCTTCGACATTGATTTTCTCTCGCCAAGGTCTGCCGCACATCGAGCGCAGCCAAGATCAAATTGATGCGATCACTCGTGGCGGTTATGTGTTAAGAGACTGTGACGGACAGGCTGATGCCATCATCATCGCAACCGGCTCGGAAGTCGATCTGGCAGTCAAGGCGGCAGAGCAATTAACGGCTAAAGGTAAGAAAATTCGCGTCGTTTCCATGCCTTCTACTAACGTCTTTGATGCTCAAGATCAATCATACCGCGATTCTGTATTGCCGCCTGCCGTGACTCAGCGCGTTTCCGTTGAAGCGGGCTGCACTGACGGTTGGTGGAAATATGTTGGCAGCAATGGAAAAGTCGTAGGTCTGGATCACTTCGGTGAGTCGGCTCCTGCGGGCGAACTGTTTAAAGAGTTCGGTTTCACTGTTGACAACGTAGTCGCAAACGTAGAAGCGGTGCTTTAATATAAAAGGAATTTAGCCATTCCATTTAACGAAGAGACCCCTTATACTAGGACTCACTTTTTGATGAATCCGGCGGGGTCTCAACCGCTCCTGAATGACGCATAGGTGAACATGGTGAAAAACTATAACTTTAAAAAGGCTGTTTTGGCGGCAATGCTTTTGGCGAGTCCATTAGCTGGCGCTGAAACACAATATCCAGCATCCGATTTCAAACCTCAGGTTCTGTACAGCGATGCCGAATACGAGCATGCTGAATCGGCGCCGGCTGCGGCTCCCGCAAAAAAAGCGGAAGTCGATCCCAGATTCCCGGCAGCAAACTTCGAGCCTAAAGTGGTTTACAAGGATAGTGATTATAAGCATAAAAAAGATGTTGTCGCGGCGCCTAAAACAAGCGCGGCTCCGTCTGCATCTGTCAGCAGCAGCGAAGCTGCGCCAACTGGCCAAGCAGCGGAAGAAGGCTCTGACAATACTATGCTGTTCGGTTTGATTGCGCTGGCTGCAGTAGGCTTTTACTTCTTCAGAAAAGGTTCTGCTGGACAGCCAAAAGCAGCAGCGGGTGCAGTAGCCGCGAGATCTGCTTATGCCGGCGAAGAAGGCGGCCTGACAGGGGTCGCCAAATATCTGGCGGAGAAAGAAGAAAAAAGCACGGGTGTTGCTAAATATCTGGCCAGTAAAGAGGAAAAACCAGCCACGGGTGTAGCCAAATACATGGCGAAACAAGTGGTTGCTGCAAGACAAGCCGCCGCTGAAAAAGCGACCGGTGTTGAAAAATACTTGCGCAATAAAGGCTAAACAGCCCTTATGACATGTTAATACGGAGTCTTAGGGATAGGGCTCCGTATTTTATTCAGAATTATGCAAAGTGGACGGAGCGGGTTTTAACTAGAAGCTTACTGAACGCCTCCGTAACTGAGAGTGATGACATTGCGTCTCATCGGGCCAAGCGTTCTGGCTGATTAATATAGATGTTAGTGTGGTCGCCAAGTCATAGTCAGGTTATCTTCCGGACTAAACGATCTTCCCATCATCTGTTCAATTCTAGGGAATTTAGAGTTGCATCGCTAGCCTTCCGAACCACATACAAAAATATGCAATGCCGACTTTCGTAATTTAATTTATGATAGTCCGTTAACAAATTTTTTTATCAATCAAATAAAGGTACCATCATTATGGCAAAAAATTTACTTGAACAACTTAGTGAAATGACCGTAGTTGTGGCTGATACCGGTGATCTTGAAGCCATTGAGACATTTAAACCACGTGATGCCACCACTAACCCTTCGTTGATTACCGCGGCCGCTCAAATGCCACAGTATCAAAGCATTGTCGATGATACTCTGAAAGGAGCGAGAGAATCACTGGGCGCCGCTGCCTCGGCAGATGAAGTCGCGACATTGGCCTTCGACCGTTTGGCGGTATCATTCGGCCTGAAAATTCTGGAAATCATTCCAGGCCGTGTTTCCACTGAAGTTGACGCCAGACTGTCTTTTGACACCGAAGGCACCGTCGCCAAAGGTCGTGAAATTATCGCCCAATATGAAGCGAAAGGCGTTTCTAAAGAACGAATTTTGATTAAAATCGCTTCCACTTGGGAAGGTATTAAAGCCGCTGAAATTCTGGAAAAAGAAGGCATACACTGTAACTTGACGCTGTTATTCGGTTTGCACCAAGCGATTGCTTGCGCCGAGGCCGGCGTGACCCTGATTTCTCCTTTCGTGGGTCGTATTCTGGACTGGTACAAGAAAGATACCGGACGCGATTCATATCCTGCGCCTGAAGATCCAGGTGTTCTGTCTGTCACCGAGGTTTACAACTATTACAAGAAATTTGGTTATAAAACCGAAGTTATGGGAGCGAGCTTCCGTAATATCGGTGAAATCACCGAATTGGCCGGTTGCGATCTGTTGACTATTTCTCCTGCGTTGTTAGCGGAATTACAATCATCTGAAGGTGAGTTGGTGCGCAAACTTGACCCTGCTAAAGCCGCCGAGCAAAGCATCGAAAAAATCTCTATCGATAAAGATACTTTCGAAAAAATGCATGCCGACAACCGTATGGCGACCGACAAGCTGTCTGAAGGTATCGATGGCTTCGCCAAGGCGTTGGTATCCTTGGAACAAATGTTGAAGGATCGTTTAGCAACGTTGGAAGCTTAATTAATCTAAATGGTATGCGGGGTGGACAGTTGATTGTTTGAATCCCAGCGCAATTATTGTTTAGTCATACACCGCTCTTGAATGCTGTTTAAGAGCGGTGTTACTTTTTAAATCAGGACCTAAATCAATGGCACAAAAAATTTTAGACATCGTCAAGCCAGGCGTTGTGACCGGCGAAGACGTACAAAAAGTTTTCGAATTCTGTAAACAAAACAAATGTGCGTTGCCAGCAGTAAACTGCATCAGCACCGACACGATCAACGCCGTGTTGGAAGCCGCCGCGAAGGTGAAATCCCCGGTTATCATCCAGTTTTCCAATGGCGGTGCGGCGTTCTTTGCAGGTAAGGGTTTACCTGTTGAAGGGCAGCGCAGCTCTATCTTGGGGGCAATTTCCGGGGCAAAACATGTGCACAATATGGCTGAGCACTACGGTGTTCCCGTTATTTTGCATACCGATCATGCGGCGAAAAAATTATTGCCATGGATCGACGGATTGTTAGATGCCGGCGAAAAACATTTTGCCGAAACCGGTAAGCCCTTGTTCAGCTCTCACATGCTGGATCTTTCCGAAGAAAGTCTGGAAGAAAACATCGAGACTTGCGCAAAATATTTGGAGCGCATGTCGAAAATGGATATGACCCTGGAAATCGAACTGGGTTGTACCGGCGGTGAAGAAGACGGCGTTGATAATACCGATATGGATCATTCCCTGTTGTATACGCAACCGGAAGAAGTCGCTTATGCTTACGAGGAATTAAGCAAGGTCAGCCCGCGTTTCACCATTGCCGCTTCTTTCGGTAACGTTCATGGTGTCTACAAACCGGGTAATGTAAAACTGACGCCGACTATCCTGAGAGATTCTCAGACTTATGTTTCCGAGAAATACGGTGTCCCGACCAATACCCTGAATTTCGTTTTCCACGGTGGTTCCGGCTCTTCCGCCGAAGAAATCAAGGAATCGATCAGCTATGGGGTCATCAAAATGAACATTGATACCGATACCCAATGGGCGACTTGGGAAGGTGTGAAGAACTACTACAAGAAAAACGAAGCCTATCTGCAAGGCCAAATCGGCAACCCGGATGGCGCCGATAGCCCCAACAAGAAATATTATGATCCACGCGCTTGGCAACGCGCCGGCCAAGTTGGCATGGTGACGCGTTTGGAACAGGCTTTCAAAGAACTGAATGCGGTTGATATTTTATAAGCCGTTTAAGTTGATAAAGCCAAGGCCGATTCGTTCGAATCGGCCTTTTTTTTTGCTTGTCGTTCGGGCAACTCTAGCCCGTCAGAGCTGTGCGCTTTAGTTGCGAGAGGTGGTCGACAACGATCAATGCATGATGAGCGTGTCTTAGTTATAAGGTAACTATTCAGTATAAAAATGCTTTTACTGTCAGTTACTTGCTCCAGAAGATGCCGTTCACCCTGCACCTAAATAAACGAAGATGATTTATCGCAGCCATTAGCCTATGGAATTTAGGTGCTGGGTCAATATGTCCCTATAGGCTTGGATGCGACATCCCTGTCG
The DNA here is from genome assembly GCF_030717995.2 of Methylomarinum sp. Ch1-1. NCBI lineage: Bacteria > Pseudomonadati > Pseudomonadota > Gammaproteobacteria > Methylococcales > Methylococcaceae > Methylomarinum > Methylomarinum roseum. Next base: position 1,759,645 of record NZ_CP157743.1, read on the forward strand.
CATACACTTCTTCCACAAGCAATTGATAGTAAAAGAAATATTTTCTCAGTATCTTTCAGGGTTTAGGGAGTAGACCATTGATTTCTCGGGACGCGTTCACCCAGCACTTAAATAAACGACGATTATAAATCATTGCCAATAGTCTATGGTATTTAGGTGCTGGGTGAATACATCCATGTAAGCTCTGGCTGCAACGTCCTGTTGCAGACAGCCCGATAAATCAATAGCCTACTCCCTCTGATAAAAATACGCTGAATAATTACGTTATAAGAAAACTACTGCAGTCCGGCAAAGAATTGGTGTACAGTGTCTAAAGATGATTATCGGGCGGAAGCCGATCCATTCCAGTAAACAGCAGGGGCTATTCGGAAAGATGCGGCCTGCCTTATTTACGGAGCGCAAATAGTATGTCAGCCTTTGAACATTATCATCCCTCCCAATATTCTCCTTACATCGGCGGACATTTTCAACTGACGCCGCATGCCTTAGATGTGTTCAGCCCTTACAGCGGCAAACCGGTTTATAAAACCTATCTTGCCGGTCCCGACGAATTCGAAATCGCGCTACAGGCCGCCTGTTCGGCGAAAACGGTCATGCAGGATTTTCCGGTTTATCATCGTTATCGGGTTCTGATGCAGATAGCGGAAGCCATCTCGGCGCATCGCGAACAGTTTGCGACGATCATGGCGAGGGAGGCCGGCAAGCCGTTAAAAACCGCCTTTGTCGAGATAGACCGGGCGGTACAGACCTTTCAGATAGCGGCCGAAGAAGCCAAGCGTCTGCCCGGAGAACTGCTGAGTATCGATTGGCATCCCTCCGGGGCCGGTAAGGACGCCATCGTCAAATATTTTCCGATTGGTATCGTCGCGGCGATCACCCCGTTTAATTTTCCGCTCAATCTGGTCGCGCATAAAATCGCTCCGGCCATTGCCGCCGGTTGTCCGATCGTCTTGAAGCCGGCTTCGAAGACGCCGATCAGCGCCCTGTTATTGGCCAAGATCATCGATCAAACCGATTTGCCAACGGGGGCCTTGTCGGTGTTGCCCATGGATCGTCAGACCGGCAATCAGCTGGTGACCGATGAACGCTTTGATCTGCTCAGTTTCACCGGTTCGTCGGAAGTCGGTTGGGAAATGAAACAACGCGCCGGTAAGAAGAGGGTGGTGCTGGAGTTGGGCGGCAACGCGGCGCTGGTCGTCGATCAGGATGCCGACCTACAGACTGCGGTCGCTAAAGCCGTCAAAGGCGGATTCGGCTATGCCGGCCAATCCTGTATTCACACCCAACGCATCTATGTCGAGGCATCGCGCTTTGACGACTTTGTCGCCTTGTTTCGGGATCGTATCAATGATCTGGTCATCGGCGATCCTGAATCGGCCGAAACCGATATGTCGGTGATGATCAACGAACAGCATGCCACGAGAATCGAAGCCTGGGTCAATGAAGCGGTCGCGGCCGGGGCGACCTTGATCGCCGGCGGCAATCGCGACTGCGCTTTATATGCGCCCACGGTATTGACCAACACTGACAAACAGATGAAAATCTGCGCACAAGAAGCCTTTGCTCCTGTCGTCGTGATCGAACCTTTCTCCGACTTCAAGCAGGCCATAGCCGCGGTAAATGATTCCGAATTCGGTCTGCAGGCCGGTATTTTTACCTTCGACAGCCGTAAGATATATTATGCCTTTCATCATCTCCGGGTCGGTGGGGTGATCATCAATGAGACGCCGACCTTTCGGGCCGATCATATGCCTTATGGTGGGATCAAGGATTCCGGTCTCGGCAGGGAAGGCCCCAGATATGCGTTGTTGGATATGCTGGAGCCGAAGGTGTTGGTCATGGATCACAATCAGACCTTGTAGCTTAGGATATGGCCGACAATTACGTCCTTTTTTGCTTGATGTTTGCTTAGAAGCAGGTTCGGGCGTTCGGTTTCCCGGTGTCGGCGGCAGGCACAGCAGCCGACATCCGTGAGATGAAGCAAGCGCACCTTGTTTCGATGCGCTTCACGCTGTTCGACACATCCGAAGGCAAGGCTTCATTGGCATGCGACCGTAGGGTGGATTCGCCGCCAGGCAATCCGCCTGGATACGCACAATGGCCAATTTTGCCCCTGGCGGGGTTTTGGCGGCTTGCTTCGCGAAGCCGCCCTACGTTGGCGGATCCGCTGCGCTTGATCCGCCCTACCGGTGCGGGTAGGGTAGGGTGTGCTGACGATAGGAAGCGCATCGGTTTCGATGCGCTTCACGCTGTTCGACGCATCCGAAGGCAAGGCTACATTGGCATGCGACCGTAGGGTGGATTCGCCGCCAGGCAATCCGCCTGGATACGCACAATGGCCAATTTTGCCCCTGGCGGGTTGTGGCGGCTTGCTTCGCGAAGCCGCCCTACGTTGGCGGATCCACTGCGCTTGATCCGCCTCACGGATGTGAGTAGGGTGTGCTGACGATAGGAAGCGCACCGGTTTCGATGCGCTTCACGCTGTTCGACACATCCGAAGGCAAGACGCTGCTTTGCGTAGGAGCGCCGCCCTCGACGCGAAAAGCAAGTAGTCCGCATCGCTTGCGAAATGCGGGTCAACGAGGTCCTGAACGATTCAACCGTGACTAGAGTAAGTTAAGCGTTCGGGGCGGGTTAAATAACCCGCCCCGCCCAGAGGGCATCCCTACCGCCGACATCCTCGCCAAACACTGAGCAGGCCAGGGTTTTTAACCCCGGCCTGAATCTTTCAATCCACTGCCAAACTAAAAACCAAAACGTTCAACGGTGTTGGGTCAGGTATTTTTTAATGGGGGAGCCTGAGTTCAACCAATCGCGCTGAAAACCATCAGAAAAATCGTGTAAACTGTCGATCTTTGCTAATAAATCTGACGGAGACAGCAGCGAGATGACCGCTAAAGTGACTTTGACCCAGTTCATAATTGAGCAACAGCGCGGAATGCCCGGGGCGTCGGGATCATTTACGTTATTACTGAATGATATCGTCACGGCCTGCAAGAAAATTTCCCATCTCGTCAACCAAGGCGATTTAGTCGGTGTGCTTGGCAACGCCGATTCTGAAAATGTACAAGGCGAAGTTCAGAAGAAGCTGGACATCATCAGCAACGAGATTATGGTCGATGCGCTGAGCTGGAACGGTCATCTAGCCGGCATGGCCTCGGAAGAAGTCGATGATTTGATTAAGATTCCGGACCAGGCGCCGAAAGGCAAGTATTTGGCCCTGTTTGATCCGCTGGACGGGTCCTCGAATATTGACTTGAATCTGACGGTGGGAACGATTTTTTCTATTTTGCGCTGCGGGGATGGCGCCGAGCCGGACATGGTCGACTTCCTACGCAAAGGCGCCGAACAGGTTTGCGCCGGTTTTGTTCTCTATGGGCCCTCGACGATCATGGTGCTGACCACCGGCCAAGGCGTCAATGGTTTCACCCTGGATCAGGAAGTCGGAGAATTCTATTTGACTCATCCCGACATGAAAATTCCGGCCGACTGCAGCGAGTTCGCGATCAACATGTCCAATCAGCGTTTCTGGGAAGCACCGGTTAAACGTTATGTCGACGAATGCGTGCAAGGGACGGAAGGGCCTCGCGGCAAGTACTTCAACATGCGTTGGATTGCCTCCTTGGTCGCCGAGGTATATCGTATTCTGACCCGAGGGGGGATATTCATGTATCCTTACGATAGCAAAGACCCTGCTTCGGCGGGCCGTTTGCGTTTGATGTATGAAGCCAATCCGATGGCTTTCATTGTCGAACAGGCGGGCGGCGCTTGTTCGACTGGCCGCGAACGGATCATGGATATCGAACCGGAAGAGATACACCAGCGAGTGCCGCTGGTTTTGGGTTCCAAGCATGAAGTCGAGCGTATCGTCGCCTATCACCGCGAACAACAGAGTTGAGGAAATATCATGGAGACCAAAGAAGCGATAAAACTACGCCGTTCGGTTAAACAGTATGATCCCGAACATCGCATGACAAATCAGGAAATCGAAGAAATTCTGTCATTGGGCATGTTATCGCCAACCGCATTCAACCTTCAACACTGGCGTTTTATCGTCGTCAAGGATGAGGCGTTGCGACGACAGGTCAGAGCCGCCGCCTGGGATCAGCCCCAGGTCACCGATGCTTCGCTGTTAGTGATTTTGTGCGCCGATCTGAAAGCCTGGGAAAAGCAGCCGCAACGCTATTGGCGCAACGCCGGCCAACAGGTGCAGGAGTTTGTGTTGCCGGCAATCGACAGCTATTACCGGGATAATGAACGGGTGCAACGCGACGAAGCGATGCGTTCCTGCGGTATGGCCGCCCAGACCTTGATGTTGGCGGCGAAGGCGATGGGCTACGATTCCTGTCCGATGGACGGTTTCGATTTCGAGCAGGTGGGCAAATTGATTAACTTACCCGACGATCATGTTATCAGTTTATTTGTCGCCATCGGTAAAGGCGCCGAGGAAGCTAGACCAAGACCGGGACAACTGACGTTCGAAGAAGTGGTGATCGAGGACAGATTCGGCTGAGGATATGGCTAACAATTTCGTTCCACCTCATTCCCGGCTTGAGCGTTTTAGCGGTGTTTAGGGCCTGGGTAAACTCATCTTTGAGGTTTGACGGTGGTATCCCTGCCGCCTAAATACTGAAAGACGCTAAATAGTTACAATGGAACGAGCATGAAATAACTTTCAAATATGCGAAGAGGGTTCGGTATCTCGATTGACAGGTGTCGGTGGCATGGATAGCCGCCGTCAAGCCTACATGGATGTATTCACGGCGCCCTGTCAAGCGAGTTATCGAACCTTCAAAAAGCTTACTATTTATCGAAGTTATTTTGTTAATATTCCAATGCTTATTTCAAACACTAAGGCCGACTTTGGGAAATATCCGGATTAGGCTTAAATCTCAGTTCGATGCGCGTGCCGCCGGCATCGGAGGCATCGACGCTTAGCTGAGCCTGATGCAGGTCGGCTATTTCTCTGACGATGGCCAGACCCAGGCCGCAGCCGTTGCCCGGACTGCCTGGGATGCGATAGAAACGTTCAAAGATCTTATCGACTTCGGCGGCGGGTATGCCGGGGCCATCATCGATGACGCTGAGGCTGGGGTTGGGATGGTGTGTCAATTTGACGGCGATATGGCCGTGTTGCTTCCCATAGGCAATGGCGTTATCCAGCAAATTGGACAATAATTCGCCCAATAGAAATTTATCGCCTTTGACATAGAGAGGCTGTTTCGGCTCATCGAAACTCAGATCGATTTGTTTTTGCAGGGCTTTCGGCACCCATTCGATACACGTATCTCGGGCCAATCGGCGCAAATCAATCGCTTTGAATCGATGATCCCCCTCAATCGGACCGGAGCGGGCCAGCGCCAATAACTGCGCGATCATGTGTGAAACCCGGTCGGCGCTATTTTGAATTTGTAACAGCGCCGGTTGCATGGCCTGGATATCATTTTCGCGCTGCGCCCGTTCAGCCTGCAGTTTCAGACCCGCCAGCGGCGTGCGCAGTTGATGCGCGGCGTTGGCGATGAAGCGTTGCTGGGCGGCGATCGCGGCCGAGAGCCTTCCTAACAGATGGTTGATCGTGTCTGTCAGCGAGCGCACCTCGGCGAAAACATGGGTTTCCGGTATCGGGCTTAAGTCTCGGGGAGAACGCTGCGAAATTTCATTGGCCAATTTGTGTAGCGGAGCCAGTCCCCGGTTAACGGCGATGAACAGATAAATACTGATTATCAGCGTTAATAACAGTTGGGGCGCCAGGTCGGCGAGTAGGATATCGGTCATCATTTCCTGACGCTTGTTCAGGGTTTCGGCAACATGGATGTAGACCCGTTCCGGCAGATCGGCGTTCTGCACCTCCATGGAAACGACACGGATGGGAGTGTCGCGGATGGTGGAATTGAAAAAGTACGGTTTGCTCCAGTTTATCTCGGTCGTCGGTTCGGGCACGAACATGTCGCCGGCGAGCACCCCCTTGTTTTCGGCGATGATTTTAAAATAAGTCTTATCGACCTCGTCCCATTTAAAAATTTCCATCGCTGTCGTGGTCAGGTTGGCGTAAACGTCATCATCAATGACTTTGACCTCCTGGGTCAACGAATTGGCCGAGTCCAGCAGCCAGCGGTCATAGGCCACGTCGACATAGTGCAGGGTCACAAAATAGGATAGCACCGTTTCAATGGTCAGAAACAGGATGACCGGTATGATCAGACGAGAAATAATCGTCGTTTTCAGGCTTGCGGGTTTATTCATGCGATTTGTTTTCCAATAGATAGCCCAGGCCTCGGACTGTGCGAATGACGACGTCGTAAGGTTCGATGCGTTTCCTGATGCGGTGGATATAAACCTCGATGGCATTATCGGCGAGCGCATCGCCCTCGGCCGATAAGCGCTGCGCGATGCGCTCTTTACTGACCACTTTGTCGGCCTGCATCAACAAGATCTCCAGCACCGCGGATTCGCGTGCAGACAACGACAGTAATTGGCCATCCGCCTGGACTTGATGGTTTCGGGTATCCAATATCAGGCGGCCCACTTCGATGGTGTTGCTGAAACCGCCATAACAACGTCTGATCAGCGCCTGTAATCGCGCTTCCAACTCCCTGAGTTCAAACGGCTTGGTCATATAATCATCGGCGCCCTGCCGGATGCCGTCGATGCGATCGTTCAAGCCATCGCGGGCGGTCAAAATCATAATCGGCACCGGGAGCTTCTGATTGCGTAATTTACGCAACAATTCCAGGCCGTCCATATCCGGCAAACATAGGTCAAGGACAATCAGGTCGAAGTCCTGCGCGTGGAGCAAGTGTTCGGCATAAGCGCCCGAAGTGGCAACGGTGACGACAAAGCCGTTTTTGGTCAGAGTGTGGGTCAGGCCATCGGCCAAGACCGCATCATCTTCAATTAATAAGATATTCATTAAGGTGAAAGGTTGTTGAAAGGTTTAGAACTTACAATGCTGATCAAGGTTTCTGCAAAATAATCACGCTACTGTGCCGGAGCAGGATAATTATCCAAGCTATTCTAATAAAAAAATAGCCATTAACCTATGCTGTAGTTTTTCAGGCATCGAAGTCTAGTCGCTTGCTAAGCGGCTATTGTTAACAACGTCAAAATACATTATCAAAAGGATTAAGCATGCAAAAGATTGACGACTTTTTAAATAATAACAAGCTTTGGGCCAACAAGATAAAGAAAGAAAACCCGGCTTATTTCGAACTGTTGGCTAAGGAACAAAAGCCCGAATTGTTGTGGATAGGCTGTTCCGACAGTCGGGTGCCGGCGGAACTGGTGGTCAGCGCCCAGCCCGGTGAAATGTTCATCCATCGTAATATCGCCAATCAGGTCATTGCCACCGATTTCAATTGCCTAAGCGTTTTACAGTATGCGGTTAATGTACTGCAGGTTAAGCATATTGTCGTCTGCGGGCATTACAACTGCGGCGGCGTCAAGGCGGCGCTCAATAAGCAGAATGCGCAATTGCTGATTACCAACAAGTGGTTGATGCATATAAAAAATGTTTATCGTTTGTATCAAAATGAAATAGACATGCTTCCTACCGAAGAGCAACGAGTCAATAGATTGGTCGAGCTGAATATCATCGAACAAGTCCATGCCTTGTCGCATACGTCGATTATCCAGGAAGCCTGGGATAAACATAAAAGACCGATGATACATGGCTGGGTTTACGGCATCAGCGACGGCCTGATAAATCCATTGATTAAACTCAAAGCGGGGGATGCGATTCATCCTATTTATGAATATGAACCGGCGGAAAGCTGATTGCAAGATACTCCGTTCAACAGCGCCAAGAAAAAAGATTGCCGTCGGCGTAATCCTCTGAGACTTTAACTGCGCCTTAGTTAGGGCGCTTAGCATTTTTCTTTTATGCTAAAGTCAATCACTCGTTCGAATGTCATTCGTTTTGGCTTCGCATCCCTGCACACCCGGCACCGCCTAATGCATCGGCAGTGCCTTAACCGGTCTTCACTGCTACTGCACTTATGATTCATAAACATCTAAATTACTATATCGAACATATTAAACAGGACATTCCGGCGGGCATTGTGGTTTTTTTGGTCGCCTTGCCGTTGTGTTTGGGGATTGCGATGGCGTCGGGAGCGCCGTTGTTCGCCGGCGTGATTGCCGGCATGATAGGCGGCATCTTGGTGTCCTGGTGCAGCGGCTCGCAGCTCAGTGTTTCCGGGCCGGCCGCCGGCTTGACGGTGATTGTTTTCAACGCCATCGAGCAGTTGGGCAGTTATAGCGGATTTTTGCTTTGTGTTTTTTTGGCCGGCGTTCTGCAGCTGATTCTGGGTTTCTTGCGCGCCGGCATTATCGGGGCCTTTTTTCCGTCATCGGTGATCAAAGGCATGCTGGCGGCGATAGGCATTATCTTGATTATCAAACAAATTCCTCATGCAGTCGGTTATGACGTCAGTTTTGAGGGCGATGAAAGTTATATGCATGAAACGGCGGCTTCCAGTTTTCAGGAGCTGATTTCATCGTTTTCCGCGCTTTCCCCGGGCGCTACCTTGATCTCCACAGTGGCCTTAGCGATTCTTTTCGTCTGGGAGTTGTCGTGGATGAAGCGCTTTATGCTGGTCAGGTTGATCCCCGGGCCATTGATAGCCGTCGCCTGGGGTATCGCCTATAACATTGTCGCGTTGAATTACTATCCGGAGTGGGCGGTGACGGGCAAACATCTGGTGACCTTGCCCGTCACGGCCGACGTCGAGCAATTTGTGCAGTTATTTCAATTGCCTGATTTCAGTTTTTTTGCCAACCCGCAAGTCTATGTCATAGCGGCGACCCTGGCGATCATTGCCAGCCTGGAAACCTTGTTGAGTCTGGAGGCGGTGGATAAACTCGATCCGTTGAAACGTACCGCGCCGACAAATCGCGAACTCAAGGCCCAAGGTTTGGGCAATATGATCAGTGGTCTGGTCGGCGGTTTGCCGATAACCGCGGTTATCGTTCGTAGTTCCGCCAATATCAATGCCGGCGGTCGAACCCGAATCGCCAGCTTTATCCATGGCATCCTGTTGCTGTTGAGCGTGATGTATTTGACGCAGTTTCTCAACCTGATTCCGCTGGCCTGCCTGTCGGCCATTTTACTACAGACCGGCTATAAGCTGGCCACGCCGAAGCTATTCAGGGAAGTTTTCAGACAGGGTTGGGGACAGTTTTTGCCGTTTGTCGTCACCGTGATCGCCATTCTGATCAGCGATTTGCTGCAAGGCATCATTATCGGTATCGTTGTGGGTTTGTATTTTGTCATTCGGGCTCATTACCATGCCTCCATTACCCTGCATCAGGAAGGCAGTCACTACAGCTTATCATTGAACAAAGACGTGTCTTTTCTCAATAAGCCCTTATTGCGTAGGCAGTTGTTACAGATAGATGAAAACAGCACTGTGACGATAGACGCCAGCAAGGCGCAATTTATCGATCATGACATCATGGAAACATTGCAGGATTTCTTAAAGACGGCGCCGGATGACAATATCGTGGTCGAAACGGTAGAGATGAAAAGCCTATAATCGCGCAGTTAAGGGTTTGCCTGTCCGGGAAAGCCCATCTCTAAATTAGCTAGGGTATTGCTCTGAATTCTGGTACATTTATCCAGGATATTCCCGGATTTGGTTTTCATTGATCACAGATGGAAGCCGAGTCGGCGCTCAGGGCAGTTACTATGGATCATCATTTCGTCACAATAAGCGGTTGGCCGACCGATAGGCGTCGGATACGATTTACTCAGCGATGTTGTTATGCATTGTCGTCGTTTTGTGGTCAAGGTCTTGACGCAGGAGGGGCTAAGCTCTCAAAGCCGGAAAAGGATTTATATCGAAAATGGCTGGCGTAGGTGTTCATGCCAATATTGTCCTGAAGCAGGTAATAGGACGATTAAACGGCTGTCTTTCCGCTAAAAAAATCCACCGATTATTATTGGCGTTTTTGTTGCTGAACATGGGGTGCGTAGACGCAAACCCACAGAAACAACAATCAGCACCGGAAAAAGTCACGGTACAGCTGCGTTATTTTCATCAGTTTCAGTTTGCCGGCTTTTACGCCGCTATCGCCCAGGGCTATTACCGAGATGCCGGCCTGGAGGTGGATCTGGTTCAGCCCTCGTTAGCCTCTAATTCGATCGATCAGGTGTTGTTGGGCAATGCTCAGTATGGCCAGACCCAGGTCGATTTACTTTATTATCGCCTGCATGGCAAGCCGCTGGTCGCTTTGGCTCCTATTTTTCAGCATTCGCCGTCGGTGTTGTTGGTGCGTAAGGATAGCGGCATCCGTTCGCCGCATGACCTGAAGGGCAAACGAGTGATGCTGGAGTTGGGCGATCATGCGACCAGCATTATCGCCATGTTGAAGCAGGAAGGCGTGCAGCTGGAAGACTTGGACATCGTCAAGCAAAGCTATGGCGTCGAAGAACTGCTGTCTCGACAAGTCGATGCGGTTGGCGTGTATCTGACGAATAGACCCTTTGAGCTGAAACAGCGAGGAGTCGGCTATCATATCCTGAATCCGCTCAATTACGGCATCGATTTTTATGGTGACACACTTTACACCACCGAGGAAGAGATCAAGCGGCACCCGGACCGCGTTCGACGGTTCCGCGCCGCCACCTTGCGTGGTTGGCGTTATGCGATGGCCCATCCCGATGAAATCATCGACTTGCTGATTGAACAATACGGCGTCAACAAATCCCGTGAGCATTTACAGTTCGAAGCCGCAGCGATCAGACGATTGATCATGCCCGACCTGATAGAAATCGGGCATGCCAATCCTCGGCGCTGGCGGCGCATGGCGGACATCTTGGTCAGTCAGGGGCTGGCGCCGCAAGATGGCGGCTTGAATGGCTTTATCTATCGACAGCCTGAACCATGGTATCGGAAATATCCGGCCGAATACTACTATGGCGCATTGGCGTTGTTGACGATCGCGCTGATCGGCGCCCTCTATTACTGGCGGCTGAGTCGCGCCCTGAAAGTACAGATTGCGGCGCGGCAGCAGGCCGAGGCCGATAGCTTGCGTCTGGGAGATATCCTGGAGCATTCATTGAATGAGATTTATATTTTCGATGCGGAGACCTTGCTGTTCATTCAGGTGAATGATGCGGCGCGTAAAAATCTAGGCTATAGCATGGAAGAGTTAACGGCGTTAACGCCGTTGGATTTAAAACCAGATTTTATGCCGGCTCAGTTGACCCGTATGACAGAGATGTTGAAAGCCGGCTTGGGCAAGGTCGTGTTTGAAACGGTCCATAAACGTAAAGACGGCAGTCTTTATCCGGTGGAAGTCGATCTACAGTATTATAACGATGAGCGTCAGCCGTTTTTTTATGCATTGATTAATGATGTCACGGAGCGCAAGGTCTACGATGAAAAAATCAAACGTATGACTCATCTCTATCAGACTCTGCATCAGGTTAATCATGCCATCCTAACCATCAGTAACGAAGATGAGTTATTCCAAGAGATTTGTAGAATTACCGTCGAGTTCGGGCATCTGGAGCTGGCCTGGATAGGCGTTGTCAGCGAACAGGAGTCGATTGTGCCGGTGGCGGTCGTCGGTGAGCGCCAGGAATATACCCGGCAAATAAGCATTTCCGTCAACGCCGAGTTACCGGAAGGACAAGGTCCTACGGCCAAGGCTTATCACAGCGGTAACATTGTCGTCTGCAATGATTTTCTTCATGATCCGACAACCGCCCCTTGGCATGAACAGGGCAGTCAACATCAATGGGCCTCGAGCTGTGCGATTCCTATTTCACGTCAGCGGGACGTATATGCGGTGCTCAATGTCTATACGTCCCTAGTGGATTATTTCGATGAGGAAATCGTCCAGTTATTTGTCGAAATGAAAAATGATCTGAATTTTGCCTTGGATGCCTATGATCGTGAAATAACGCGTCGGAGAGCGGAGGAAGATCTCAAATTGGCGGCCAAGGTCTTTCAGCAAAGTCGTGATGCGATTCTGATTAGCGATCAAAACAACGCGATTATTTGTGTCAATCGAGCGTTCACCGAGATCACCGGTTTCAGCGAGGCGGAGGTATTGGGGCAAAATCCGCACATACTGTCATCAGGCCGTCATGATCGAGATTTCTATCGCCAGATGTGGCAAATGATCAATGAAAATAATTATTGGCAGGGAGAAATCTGGAATCGGCGCAAGAATGGCGAATTATTTCCGGAATGGATGACCATCAGTGGCGTCAAGGACAGTCGTCAGAATATCACGCATTACATCGGTATTTTTTCCGATATTACCGAATACAAAGAGTCGGAAGCGCGCATCGAGCATCTGGCTCATTATGATCCGTTAACTGATTTACCTAATCGTATTCTGTTCAAAGCCTATGTCGATCATGAACTGACTGTCTCTGAGCGTCAGCACCAGCCGTTTGCGTTGCTGTTTTTGGATTTGGATCATTTCCAAAATATCAATGACTCGTTAGGCCACTCAGTCGGGGATCAGTTGTTGCTCAAAGTCTCGGAAAGGCTGAAACAGGCGCTGCGGGAAGAGGACGCCGTAGCGAGACTGGGCGGTGACGAGTTCAATGTCCTGTTGCCGAATACCGATTTTCGCGGCGCGGCCCATGTCGCAGACAACATGATTCACATCATCGCGCAACCGATAGAGATAGATCAGTATCAGTTGCATGTTAGAGCTTCGATCGGCATCAGCCTTTATCCGGAAAACGGCGAGGATTATGAAACGCTATCGAAAAACGCCGATACGGCAATGTTTCAGTGCAAACAAAAAGGTCGCAATCAATTTGCATTTTTTACCGAAGCGATGCAACAGGCGGCGATGAGGCGCATGGAAATTGAGCACGACCTAAGACAAGCCATGGAAAAAAGTCAACTGCAGGTTTATTATCAGCCGCAAGTGGATGCCGGGAATGGAAAAATCATTGGCGCGGAAGCATTGCTGCGCTGGCATCATCCCGAATGGGGCATGGTTTCCCCGGCTGAGTTCATACCGGTGGCGGAAGAATGCGGCTTGATTCTGCCGATAGGCGGCTGGGTATTGGAACAAGCGGTCGCCCAGGCGGCCAATTGGCAACGGGCCGGTTTTAAACCGATTTGTATCGCGGTAAATCTGTCGATGGCGCAATTTAAAGAAAATACCCTTTACCAAACCATCAGGGACTCATTGGAGCGTCATCAATTGTCGCCCCATTATTTGGAACTTGAATTGACGGAAAGTATTGCGATGCATAACGCCGAATATGCGGTCGATATTCTGCGTCGGCTGAAAGGCTTGGGCATTCAATTAGCCATCGATGACTTCGGAACCGGCTATTCATCACTCAGCTATCTGCAGAGGTTTGCGTTGGATAAGCTGAAAATTGATCGGTCATTCATTAAAAATATGATGGCCAACAAAGACAGCGAAAATATTGTCGATTCTATCATCGGCCTGGCGAAGAGTCTGCGCCTGCGCACCATTGCCGAGGGTGTCGAAAACGATCCCCAATTACGGCTGTTGCAGCAAAAACATTGCGATGAGCTGCAAGGTTTTTATTTGAGCAAACCGGTCACCGCCGAAAAGTTTGCCGAGTTAATGGCAAAAGATAATTTGCGTCAGCAAGAAGCCGGCTGAGATCTATTGCCCTTGTGATCAGACCCGTTTGGCGATGATGTCTGAATTTGAATTGGCACGGGAAAATAGCACATTTCCTCCCGAACGTTTTGCTGGTCATAAGGATTGTGCAATAGTATGTAAATTAAGTCAGTTGGCAGCTAGTACTCAGTCATTTTATATATGCCAGGGCTACCTCATTAAATGAATGAGTGGCAAAACAGAATTTAACGACAAATACGCCTAAAGTAAGTTAAACGTTTAGGGTGTGTTAAATACCCCACCCCGCGTGCACGGCCAATTTTGCCCCGGTGGCGGTTTTTGGCGGCAGCCGCCCTACGGTGCGGTAGGGTGTGCTGACGATAGGAAGCGAAACAAAAACAGTGTCAGGTCTAGATTTAGAGCTATTTTTCTAGACCCCGTGCCGTTCTTTTGGTGACATGGAGTCCCAAAATCTATCATGAGACACGCACTGGCGCGCCGATTGAAGGACGCTATTTTATTTAGCGATTCGGTCCTATAATGAAATCATGGAACAACAGAGCGGCAACATCGTAAGCAACCTGGTCGACATCATTCAGCGGCGTATTTTCTTTGCTGAAATCCGTTGGCGGCAGGGCATCATCCGGGACATTCGTCAGCTAGGCGATGAGCGCCCCGGCTCGGCTTATTTGCTGCCCGGTTTCGTCGACGCAAGCTCGATACCATCGAGCAAACTTTGGCTGACACAGTCAATGAAAAAGCCTGGGAAAGATACATGCGCCGCTGGGCTTGCCGATCAACAGCCACACCCCGATGGTGATCGCGGTCAGCATCGCCGCGGGATTGATTCAATTCGACAATATCTCTGGATCACTGGCTAGCCAATCGTTGACTTCGAGGGTCTTGATCCGTTATCCGGGCTAGGGATAAAAACGGTGGGTGCTACGGGTTTATGCACATAATGGTTCGGTGTCGATATTATTCTTGGAAAGGAATTTTATTGTCGGTTAAATTTGTTGTTGACTTTTATAAGCTATTGATAATTATAGCTATTAATGTGTTGTCTAAAATTTGGTCAATTTAACAAAAATGTAATAATGACGGGCCTTATCGAGGGTTTCCGACAAAATACCCACAGAGTTATCCACAGACTTTGTGGGTAAGTCGAGTTTTCCGCCCCGTACACTCGTTAGCGAGTTTCTGCTTTTAATGCCGCGGCTTCCGTTGGCGTTATCGGAACAATCGGCAGGCTTGAGCGTTTTTTACAGGTCGTAGTGGTATAATATCCGCGAAAAAATGGCATTCACGTCCATTTTGCGACGATATTTGTTTTGTAACGGAGCCAATAATGAACACAAAAATCATCAGTGGTGTAATTATGTTAGCCGCAGGATCGGCCGCTCATGTTCAAGCGGCCGATCATGGCCTGGAAAGCTGCATCGCCGCGGCGCAAAAGCAAAAAGCCGGCGATATGCTCAAGCTGGAGAAGCTGAAGGTAGACGGTAAGGCCATGTACGAACTGGAAATTCGGGACGCCAACGGCTTCGAGTGGGAATTCATGTGCGATGTCGAAAGCGGTAAGATCACCGAAACCGAAAGCGAAGTCAGTTCCGTCGACAGCAAGGCTTTCAAAAGCAAAATGAAAGTGACCGAGGAAGATGCGGCCGCGATTGCGTTGAAGGCCCATCCCGGCGTGATCGAGGAAGTCGAGTACGAAATCGAGTCCAACGGCGACGCGTCCTATGAATTCGACATCGTCGACGACAAAGGCGTCGAAACCAAGGTCGAAGTCGACGCGGCCACCGGCAAGATCATCGAGGTTTCCATCGAGGAATGGGAAATCGGCGAGGAAGCCGACGAAAGAAGATAAGGCAAATAGGGTGCATTCCATGCACCTGCCGAAAAAAAATTCAACGATTATGTCAAACTGCCGGCGAGCGATCACCCCAGGCGCGACCTATTTCTTTACCGTCGTGACTCGCCATCGCCGGCCTTTCCTATGTAATGAGGACGTTAGAGCCTCATTGCGCGAAGCCATCCGGACCATCCGAATTGAGCATCCTTTCACGATAGAAGGTTGGATCTTGTTGCCTGATCATCTCCACTGCATTTGGACATTTACCGGTCTTCGGGTACACAAATTCCCGTAGGGCGCATTCCATGCGCCATTTTTTTGAATCCCTTTAAGGCTTGACCGCCACGCCCCAGGGATAACGGCCGACGCCGATGGATTTGGTGACTTTCATGTCTTCCAGGTCGATGATCGAGATGTCGTTGCTGACGCCATTGGTCGTGTACAGCCGCTTTTGGTCAGGCGAAAATGCCAGATTCCACACCCGTTGGCCGACCAGAAAATAATCCTCCACTTCCAGCGTTTGCGCATTGACCAGCGCCACCCGATTGGCCGGGCCAAGGGCGACGAAGGCCCATTTTCGCTCCTTGTCGATGGCGATGCCGACCGGTTGGATCTTGTCGTCGGTGACACCGGATATGTGGAATTTCAGCGTCTTGATGATTTTGCGGGTTGCGACATCGATGACGCTGACGCTGCCGCCTAGCTCCGAACTGGCCCAGAGCTGTTCGCTGTCGTCGGTAAAGGTCAGGCCGCGCGGTCTCGGGTCGACCAGGGTGTTGTCGACGACCTCCAGGGTTGCGCGATCGATCCAGTGCACCATATTGGTCGCTTCCGAAGCACAGGCCACCCATTTATTATCCGGACTCACCGCGACCGGCTCAGGTTCGACGCCGACCGGTATTTTCTTGATCGCCTTGGCCGGTTCGATATCGATGGCCGTGACCAGGCTGTCATCTTCATTGGAAACATAGAGTCGCTTGCCGCTCGGGCCGAGCGCGAAGGTTTCTGGGTCCTCGCCCGAAGGCAGTGTGCCGACAACCTGAAAAGTGGTGGTGTCGACGACTTGAATGGTGTCGTCATCGCTGGCGGCGATATACAGATGACGATGATCTTTGCTGATCGCGATACCGCGCGGACGTTGACCGACCGGCACGGTCTTCAGCAGTTTGCCTTCAATCGGATCGACCACGGCCAGCGCGTTGTCCTTCTCCAGCGTGACAAATAGCGTTTCTGAAAAAGCCTGGCTGCTGGTCAACAGCAGGGCGGCGCAAAAAAAGTGTTTCATGAGTCCTCCTTTAGATATAAAGCTAATGTATCGAGTTGATCAGTCCCTGGCGGCTTGCCAGCAGCGTCATTTCCGCAATCGATTTAGTACCCAATTTATCCTTGATCGCGGTGCTATGGTTGCAAACCGTCTTGTAACTGAGGCAGAGCTTTTCCGCCGCCTCCCGTGTGGTCATGCCGTTGGCCAGCAGGCAGAAGATGTCGAACTCGCGCGGCGATAATTGTTTGATCTTGTCGTCTTCATTTTCCTCGACCGCCATGGTGACAGCCAATTTTTGCGCTAGTTCCGGCGCTACGAAGGTTTTTCCTTGGGCTATGGTGCAAACCGCCGTGATCAGGGTTTCCGGAACACTGTTTTTAACGATATAGCCTTTGGCGCCGGCCTTGATGGCGCGGGCGACATAAATCAGTTCATCATGGATACTGAAGATTAAAACCCTACACTGCGGATCGCGGCTAAGCAAGCGCCGCATGGTCTCGAAACCGCCGATGCCGGGCATCGATATATCCAACACTACGATATCGGGACGATGTTGTTCGTATAGCTGGCAAGCATTTTCGCCGCGATCGCTTTCAAAGACGTCGCCGATTTTTTCCGACAGGCCTAGATAGGTCTTATAACCGGCTCGGACGACGGCATGATCATCAACTAATAAGACACTGATCTTAGCGGCCATAGCGGACTCCTTTAGTCGGTTTACTGATTGAATTCATGGTTTGGCCAGGCAAGCACTCGAAGTATTGTCGTTCGTTACAGTCGTGTCAAAGAGATGCAATCTTCCCTTGTATTAAGACTGAATGCCATAGGAATTATTCCTAAAGTGAGTCGTTGCTAACAGGAAGGCTTCCGTATTTCTGACGCCGGGAAAAATTCCTGGCCTCATTAGGAATAGTTCCCTAACCAGTATATGAATGCTTCCATACAATACGCCTTGCCAATATTTATCTCTATCGGCAGATGCAATAGGATGCTGCTACAGCGCTTGCTATCAGCTAGATTGTGATGGACGGGTGCGGACGGCATGGTAGTTGTCAGAAGCGTTAGGGAAGGTGTTTGCAATGTTATGTTTCCTATGAGTGTGTAGTTTTAAGCTGATTTAATCTGCGGTACGTTTTTAAGACGACGCCCGCAGATTTTTTTTATTAGAGGTTTGAAAGCGATGGGAACTGTATTAATCCGGCTGATCCGTTAGGGCCGATTAAAGCCGAAAGCAGACGGTTGAGCCCGTGGGGGGCAACTGTTTTCGACTGGCGTATGAAGAATGGATTACCAGGTTAACGAAGGTGCTGTTGAATAGTGTAAAAAAACTGATCAAGTTTTTATCCGTGATGTTGATGTTAATGCCGTTTGCCGCGCTGGACGCGGCCAAACCCTTTGAAATCGAGGAGCTGGAATTCAAAGGGACTCGAGTCATGGACATTATCCGGGTATTGTCCGAAGATGCGCGCAACAACATCATCGCGACCCCGGAGGCGGGGGAGAAGAAAGTCACGATATTTTTGAAAAAAGTGACGCTGGAGCAGGCGATCCGAGCGATCTGCCGTATCAGCGATTTATGGTATCGGCGCGACGAAAGCGGCGCGTTCAGGCTGATGACCAAGGAACAATACAGCAAGGACTTGGTGGTCGGACAGGACGATGCGATACGCGTGTTTCAATTGCGCAACCCCAACGTGATCGCCATCGCCTCGGCGATCGAGGATTTATACGGCGACCGGGTCGAGGTGTCCTATGGCCGTAATGTTACCGGCGCCGGCGGCAATGTCGGTCAAGGCAATAATCGTTTCGGCGGGCGCGGCAACGCCGGCAATAACAGTCGGCGAAATAATTCCAGAAACAGGAATCGGAACGGTTCGGGGCGTAGCGGTTCCGGGACTTTAAGCCGGCAACAGACCTTGCCGGAGGATTTGACCGTGGAACAATTGGCGGCGTTGTCCGCCGGCGGCAGTCAGGTCGAAGCCGGGCAACTGGCGTCGGTGTCCGGCATGAGCAAGTTGATTTATGTGACCGTCAATACCGAACACAATCTATTGATCGTCAAGACCAGCGACCCGACGATTCTGAAATCCATCGCCAGTCTGGTCGAGCAATTAGACCGGCCGCAAACCCAGGTGATGCTGGAAATGAAAATTGTCGACATCAAGGTCGGCGAGGACTTTAACTCCTTGTTCAATTTTGAATTGACCGATACCAAGCTGAGCGGCGACAGCGTCAACCCGATCATACTCGGCGGCGCGGCGGCGTTATCGGGGGGCGGCAGCCTGGTTTACGAGTTCGTCAGTCAGAACATCAAGGCCAATATCGAGTTGCTGGAACAAAACAACCGCGTCAACGTCATTTCCAACCCGATGCTGGTGGCGTCCAATCATCGGCCGGCGACGTTGTTCGTCGGCGAGGAACGGATCATGGTGAGAGGCTATTCGATCGACACCATCGACAACCTGAATACCACGCGCACGATCACGACGCCGGAAACCGAATTGGAGGAAATCGGCACGACCCTGGAAATCACGCCGCATATCAACAACGACGGCAGCATTCATATCCAGTTGAAACAGGAGAATGCGACGCTGAATGAAGGCGCGGCCCTGATTCCGGTTGCGGACGGCAGCGGCGGCGTGATCGATCTGCCGGTGGACACGGTGACGACGGCGCGATTGCAAGGCGAGATCTTCGCCCGGCATGGTTACACCGTCGCGGTGGGCGGCCTGATTCGCGACAGTTTTTCCAGAAGCCGGCGTAAAGTGCCGTATCTGGCCGATATACCGGTGGTCGGTAACGTGTTTCGCAGCACCGAGGACCAGGACAGCAAATCGGAAATGGTGTTGTTGATCACGCCTTATGTTCTGAATCAGGGCGAAGAACAGGCGGCGTTCGACCCGACCGATAAATACCACCATTACGCGCCGGATTTGGCCTTCAAGTCCAAGCCCTTGCCGAAAGACGAGAAAGACGCGCCGCCGCTGTGCGGCGACTATTGCGCGCCGGCCAATTTAAGGCGCTCGGACTTATGACGCGGCTGGCGGTGATGGTTGTCGCGCTTAGTCTTCAGGCTTGCGCCCATGTCGGCCTGGATTCGGAAGCCGACGTGGCGGCGGAAAACTGTTACGCCTATCGTTATGGCGACAAACTGCGGCGCATCAATTTCGCCCAGGCCTTCGATTGGTGTCATCGCGCGGCGCGTTGGGGCGACGCCAACAGCCAGACGCTGTTGGGCGAACTCTATTACCTGGGATTGGGCGGGGCGCAGGATTGGACCCTGGCCGCGCAGTGGTACGGCAAGGCCGCCAAACAAGGCCATGCCCACAGCCAATACATGCTGTACCGGATTTACCGGCATAGCGAACAAGGCGATGAACGCGAACAAGCCGACTATTGGCTGAAACAGGCCAGGCTAAGCGGTTACAAGCTGGCCTTGCAGAAATGAGTGGGCGCTATGGGCAGGCGCGCCGCCCGCCGCCGGCGCGATTGACACGGTAAGGATTTGATAAAAATAACTTTCTGGAATGCCCAATGTACTCGTATCCATGCTCCAGCGTGGATATGCATTTGGGGACGCTCTGCGTCCCGCGCCGCAGAGCGGCGGGGGCGTGCTCCCACGCTGGAGCATGGGAGCCATGATAATACGATTACCGGCTTAAACAGGCCAGGCGCAGCGGTTTGCTGGCCATGCCCGGATAGAGGTAGGAGCGCCGCCCTCGGCGCGATTGAAATGGGAAGCGAGGAAACCGGCAGGTACATATAGTCATCGCACTTCAACGTTCGACGCCTTAATACCTTCGCCCTCCGGGAGAAGGCTGGATGAGGGCATCAAAAGAAGTGAAATTTGAAGTGCGAACAGTATATACCCGTTTTTAAGCCAGACGGGTACGTGTGAACGAACGAAAACTGAATGGGAGTAACTCAGAACATGACGACAACAGGAATCGACTACCAGACCGACCCTGTCAAAAACAAACTGCTGGAACTGCTAGACGACGTGTTGAGACACGACGGTTTCGGCGACATTCGCGTGGAAGTCAAGATCCTCAAGCGCAAGCAAAAAGAGGTGATCATCCATTGCGGCAAACAATACCGCTTTATCGTGGATGCGCCGGCGTAGCGTACGCCCGCCGGAAGGCGGTTTGGCGACAGCCGGCGTTTGTGGCGGCGATCGTTCCCGCATTACGCGGCGCTTCATGCGGGCTACAAACCGGCGGGGAATTGGAAAATGAGTGTGAACGGGTCACATCAGCAACAACTAGAAAAATCGATGACCAACAGGCCGCGCGAGGCGGTTGCGGCATTCAAGCAAAGAGAAAGGCAAATGAACATCAAACAAATGCAATCTGCGATCAAACGCTTCCGCGCGGCCGACGTGTCGCTGATCGAAGACCAAAAACTGCGCGCCAGGGCGCGAAAACTACAAGCCAAGCAAGGCGGTTTCACGCTGCTGGAACTGTTGGTCGTGATCACGCTGCTGGCGACCTTGTCGACCGCGGCGCTGGTGGCCTATGAAGGTATCGGCGAAAACGCCCAGGATACCGCCAATGCCAACAATATCCTGGCGGCGGAAAGTTCTATCCGCAACTACCGCGCGGTGGAAAACGTCTATCCGAACCAGTGGGATAATTTGGCGAATTTGGACGGCACGATACCAGGAACGACCGGAACCGAACCGTTACTGGCCGATGCGACCGAAGCGTTCTTGGGGCAATGGGTGACTACGCCTGCGGCTACTCTGGCAGGTGGCACGGTATTGGAAGCCGTCGGTCAGGCATTGGCGGCGGTCGGGATTGACGAGTTGCAAACGCTGGATCCCACGACAACTTACACTAATCCCATTCCAAACCTGTCCTGGAACGAAAGCGCGCCTGGCGTAACTGCGGGCGGGGCGTCTGAGTTGGAGTTTGATGTAGATGATGATGGTGTTTTACAAGATATACTGTGGGATGAAACGACACAATTGGGCAGCCCAGTCGCCTTGTCGATCGTTCCATCGGGCGGCGAAATTGCAGGTGTCGCTTCAACCTGTACCGCCGATGGCGCCACTATCAGTACCTTTTATGACGGCACCACGACGGCGACTGATAACAAAACGCTTAATCTGATCAACGATGCATTGGGTGATGATGACTGTCATCTGGTTATGGCATTCGGCTTCGGTAAGGACGTGCCGGGCACCACCATCGACAGCCGCGTGGCGATCGGCCAGGCGCCGACCGCCGGCACCGAAAACGTCAATCCAGCGACCAACTATGCGCGCTATATCGCCTTGTTCCAGGTCGGCGAAGATGGTTCAGACGGTTCAACAGCTGATGGTGATATTACAGCTGCAGAAATTTTTCCAAGAGCCCGCCTGATCGGCGTGGTCGATCCGGAAGGCCGTACGCTGGACGCGGCGATCGCCGGCGCTAACCAAGGCGCTTAATCGTTAGCTTAGCCTGGTTCCCACGGTCCCCCGTGGGAACCCATGTTGATGGTGGGCGCATTCACGCCATCCACCCAAGCTGTATTCAATCCATACAAGCAAGTAAATGAGAGGTTTATTGTTTGTGCATTTCCCTTTTTTCACCGTTGGCGCGTTGACCGAATTGCGTTTAAAACGCCAAACCGAGCATTTTTCCCATCACCCGTCCGTGGCATGTAAACAAAGCGGTTTCACGCTGCTCGAACTGCTGGTCGTCATCACCCTGCTGGGCCTCGTCGCCGGCGCCGTGGTGTTGGGCTACGAAGGCGTGCAGGACCAGGGC
The DNA here is from genome assembly GCF_030717995.2 of Methylomarinum sp. Ch1-1. NCBI lineage: Bacteria > Pseudomonadati > Pseudomonadota > Gammaproteobacteria > Methylococcales > Methylococcaceae > Methylomarinum > Methylomarinum roseum. The sequence continues at coordinate 1,782,089 of NZ_CP157743.1, forward strand.
CGCGAGGATGTCACCCGGTTCGAAATGGCCGAGATCAGAAAGGCCTTGTTGCAATTTCGCCGAGACAGCGGTTCCAACGATTTTCCGGGCCAGGGGATTTATGATTGCAGCGACAGTGTCAATGGCGGCAGTGATACCGATGCCAATACGGCGATGACTTTTCCTGCTGAAGCAGGAAGCACCGATGCCGAAAAAATCGCCTGGTGCGAATCTCCTACAAATTTCTGGATGCTGTTTACCGATCCAATAGGCGATGGCTGGGATAAAGACCGGAAACGCGGCTGGAACGGGCCTTATATTCAACGAAAAAACAGCCTGCTGGCGAATGGGGCGTGGGGCATTCTCGATCCTTATCAAGAACCGTATGAAATACAAGGACTGGACGATGACGAGACTGCACGCCTTGTGAGTCGAGGCGCCGGTTCAGGCGATAAAACATTATTTTTGCTGCGATGAATCAATCCCTTTTCACGTTAACCGCACCGGCCGTAGGGTGCGCTCCGCGCACCAAGGTGGTCGTCTTGGTGCGCGGGCAAAGGTGCGCGGAGCGCACTCTACCGTTTTGCGCCGGCTTCACGTTGCTGGAAATGGTGCTGGTGCTGTTTTTGGTCGGGCTGATGGCGTCGGCGGCTATGATGTTGACCGAGGGCGTCGAAGACCAGGCCAAATACGACGAAACCAAGCGCCGCATGGAAATGATTCGCAAGGCCATCGTCGGCGACCCGACCCGCACCGTCAACGGCGGGCCGGAAATCAGCGGCTTTGTCGCCGATATGGGGCGGTTGCCTGGGTGTTTGGCGGAACTATTGGAGTTGGGGGATGAAAAAACGCCGGTTACCGATCCGAGAACATTTGAGTCGCCATGCGATTCATCGGTCACTATCACGGAATGGAATACGGACACGACGACGGGGATCGGTTTTGGCTGGCGCGGGCCTTATATTCATGTTTTGCCGGAACGAAACGGAGAACTGCGTTTCCGCGATGGTTATGGCAATTCGGATACCAACGATGCGCTGAATTCGGGGTGGGATTATACGGTGACGGGTAGCGAAATCAGTTTGACCAGTTCAGGGTTTGACGTACTCGATCCAGCCGACGATGTGAACGCGGATAAATTAGTGGTCGGATCGGACTGGCAAGTCACGGATATTAATGTCACGTTCAAAAATGAAAGCGCTGGCGACTTGCCCGTCGCCAATGAAGACCTGGTGTTGAGAGTTTATTTGAACGACTCAACAAGCTACGTCGATGGCGGCGATGGGACAAACAACTATTTAAGGCTTACCGGCGGCTCGGTTGCCGCCAATGGCACGGACAGCCGGACTTTCATTTTCAGCACGACCTCCGCCGTACCTTTGGGTAGCCGTGCCTATGCGATCGTTTGTCATGACGCCGCAGAGCCGGATGCGGACAATTTTGTCCTGTTTGACGGTAATTGCGATTCTGATAATGGAGTGCCCGGCAATAACGATATTCGCAAGTTCATTGCGGCTCCACGGCTAAGCATTAATCTTGAATGGATCGTATCTTGAATGTGTCAGGCTTAATTCCTTGGTCTCGTTCGGCATTCCCTTGCGGGAGCGTAAGAATGAACACGGCCGGTGATAAAAAGATTGGCTTTTTGGTAAGGAGAATGTGATGGGTATTTTATTGGTGGGCGCGGTGGCGTGCATATTCGCCTTGATTGTGTCGGCGTGGTTGATGACCTTTGCGCGTTGGTTTCCGATCGAGGGCGTGGATGGTAAGTTTTTGGTGGATTATAAAACGATGATTCGGGCGCATATCGATTATGCGTTGATGGCATTGTTTAACCTCGGGTTCTATGGGTTGGGGCTGGATTTGCCGGTTATTGCCTGCTGGTGTGTCGCGATAGGCGGTTTTACCAATCCTTCGGTGTTCGTGATCGCTTCGTTCGATCCCGATTTTTGGGAGAAAAAGCGGTGGAAAGTCTATACCGCGGTAAGTTTTGCGATAACGACGGTTGGCTTTGGATGGATTGGTTTTGTGTTGCTCGGTCATGTTTAAGGTTCAATACACACTAAATGGTTGTCATCGAATGATTAAGTTCTTTTTTCAACCATGCCACGTTCCTACGCGCCGCGCGGGGTGAACGACTATGATGTTCGATAAAATCCTTTCCTTCGCCCGATCAAGCCAGTTGCTGGTCTGCGAAACCGACGGCTTCTCCCTGCGCGGCGCGGTGGTGAAACGGTTCGGTACGCGTATCGAGGTGCTGCACCGTGCGACGATCAATCAGGTGGATATGGCCGATGCGGTGATGGATCTGACCGAAACGCTGAAGGCGGACGGTTGGCAAGGCGGCGGTTCGGCGGTGCTGTTGTCCCCGGCGGTCTTGTCTACCCTGGTGGAATTGCCGGTCAATCCGAAAAAACCGCGGTCCTTGCCGCAGATGATGGCGCTGGTGCAGGGTGAGGCGGAGGCCGTGTTGTTGCAGCACCTGGCGCGTTGGTCGCTAGGACATTTGCTGGTCAGTCGGGGGTATATGACCGAGGAGCAGGTCGAGGCGGTGATGGATTTGCAGCAGGGCAAGCCCAATCCGGCCGGCGGCCTGGAAATATTGGATAAATTTTCCTTTCGCCGTTTCGGCGAACTGGCCGAGGAACTCGGTTATATCAAACGCAGCCAGTTGAACGCTTGCCTGACCGGCCAGGAATGGTTAAAGATCGATGACGAACACATCGAGTGTAACTGGACCCCGCAGGGAGCGGTGGAGGATATTCCGGGTACGTTTAATTGGTTGGTCAGTTGTGTCAGCCAATCTTTGCTTCAACGATGGTTGGAGGTGTTCGCTCGCCAGGGGGTGAAGCTTAAAGCGATGTATCCGTTGACCGGTTGCGCCGCCGGTCTGTTGCCAGAAAGTTCGTTATCCGAGGTGCTGTTGGAAACGCATCCGGGCCTGGTTAAGGCAATCAGGTTGCAGTCGGGTCAGATGACCGCCCGACAAGCCTATTTACATTTCAACAAATCGGCGTTGGAATTGTGCCTGGAAAGTTATCACGCCATGCATGTCGCGCCCAACGAAGCGTTGTGGCTGGCGAGCTGGGATGAAAATGGGGAAGACTTGGCGAACGAATTGCGGCGTATGCTCGAAGTGGAGGTCAATTTACTCCACGATCCGGCGCTGGACGACTCGCTCACGCCGGGTATGCTCGGCGTCGCGCGTCATGCCTTGGGGGGCTGCGAACCGGGACGTTGTATCGAAGTCAGGGTGGGCGGCCCCTTGCCGCCGCTGGCGCAACGTTTGGAAGTGAGAGCCGCCGCCTTGGCAGGCGTATTGTTGCTCGGGCTCGCGGGGACGGAGGCGTCGCTACAGCTGCGACAGAGCGAGGCGCAAAGTCACAACGATGAAATAGAGGCGCGCTGGAAGAGCATCAGCGCGGCGAAAAAACGTATCGACGCGCAGATCCAGGCGATCAAGCAACGCAAACAGGCGTTGCTCGAGCAACAGCTTGAACAGCATCGGCTGCAGGCGATGCTGGATTTTTATGACCGCGACATTCCCGAACGTGCGGCGTTGGTAAAAGGGGTGTTGGGCGTATTGCAGAACAGCGTCAGTGATGAAATCGTCATGGTCGGTCTGCACGAGCGGGACAGCAGAACGCCGGCGATGCCGCTCCCACCGAATTCGCTCGCGGCGAAAGACGGGCGTGTCGAAGTGGAAAGTTTCACGCTCGAATCCTGGGCGGTCAGCGAGGCGGCGGCGCAGACCTTCGTTCAGCGCATGCAGCAGGCGGCGGCGCCGTGGGATCTGGAGGTACGAGATAGCCGGGTATTCAGCGGTAAGGGGCCGCTGAAATTGGACGGCTTCAGCGTGACGATGCGGTTGGTCAAGTTACGGTCGGCCGATAAGTCGGGGCAACCGGATAAAGTTTGATGAAACGATCGAATTTGAACAATCGCGAACAATTGTTGTCGGCGCTGGTGATCGTGGCGATCGTGGCCGGCGCTTATGGTTTGCTGCGCTATCGAGCGGTCGACGAGCGCATCGAGCACTTGCAAAAAAGCACGGAATCGATGCAAAAACGCCTGTTGAAGGCGCGTATCCCGGACGAACCGCTGGAAAATGTGGAAGGGTTGACGGCGCAGCTAGACGATCTGGAGCGGGCGATGGCGTTGGTCCGCGATCAGGCGGAATTGATGGAGCTGCGGCTGGCGCCGTTCGATTCCCAGGAACTCAAGGTGCGGATTTCGCAACTGGCGCGCGACAGCGGCGTGAGGATACGCAGCAACGAAAAATTGCAGCCTCCGCCGCAAACGAAAAATGACCAGAAGTCCAAGCGAGCGGGCAAAAAACGCGGCAAGACCGCAGCCAAGCCAACAGAGCCGCTGATTCTGCCGGAAACCTCAGGCTGGGTCGTGCGGATGTCGCCGGGGACGATGTTTCATCGCCCGATGCAGCAGATCGAGCTGGAAGGCTCCTTTATGGGGATACGCAAATTCATTCACGGCCTGGATGACTTGTCTTATCAGGTCACCGTGCTGCAGTTGAATATCGAAAAATTGCCGCTCGCCTCACCGGCCGGTTATCCGCAAGCCTTGTTGGCGAAATTGGTGTTGGCATTGTAAAACTAGGCAGGTGATGAATCCATGGCGTTAACCGAGGAACAATTATTGAGCGCGGGCGCGCGAAGCGGCCTGATCGAACCCGCGATGGTCGAACGTCTGCGCCTCGAGGCCAGGCGTCAACGCTTGCCGTTGTTGGCGATGGTGCAGGCGCATTACCGCTTTCCGTTGTCGGCCTTATACCGGGCCGTGGCCGAGCAAGCCGGCCATGCCTATGTCGATTTGACCTCGCTGAGCGAGGACCTGGAAGCCTTGAAGAAACTTCCCGCCAGTCTGTTGCGGCGCAAACAACTGTTGCCGGCGAACGATGGCGATAAAGCCATGCTGGTGCTGTCCGATCCTTTCGACCGCGCCGCGATCGATATGGTGCAACGCTTGCTGGGGCGGCCTTTGCCATTGGCGATGGCCGACCCGTCGCAGTTGCGCCTGCGCATCGAACGGGCGCTGGCCGGCAAGGCCGCCGCGCCCGAGACGGATTCGGCGGAGGACGACACCGATTTGGTGGCGTTGCTGGACACAATTATTCGCGAGGCCTATCTTCATCGCGCCTCAGACATTCATTTGTTGACCGAGATTCATGGGCTGCGGGTACGCTTGCGCGTGGACGGCAAGCTGCGCGATTATCCGGTCGAAGCCGGTGTGGGGGCCGCGGCGGCGCTGATTTCGCGGGTCAAGGTGTTGGCAGGTCTGGATATCGCCGAACAGCGTCAGCCCCAGGATGGCGGTTTTTCCTATCGCCTGGCGCCGCCGATCGACCGCTCGTTCAACATTCGCGTCGCGACCGCACCGATACGGCTGGGCGAGCGGGTGACGATGCGGCTGCTGGGGCAGGAATCGAGCGCCTTGACTCTAGTCGACCTGGGCATGTTGGAGACGGACCTGCGCTATTTTCGCGAGGCAATCAACAAACCCTACGGCATGATTTTGCTGACCGGGCCGACCGGAAGCGGCAAGTCGACGACGCTGTGCGCGGCGTTGGAGGAAATCAATCGTCCCGATATCAATATCATGACGGTGGAAAATCCGATCGAGTACGTCATCGACGGCGTCTCGCAGATTCAGACCGGGCCGAAGGTCGGTTTCGCCAGCGCGTTGCGTTCGTTCCTGCGCCACGATCCCGATGTGCTGATGGTCGGCGAGATCCGCGACCAGGAGACCGCGGACGTGGCGGTGAAGGCGGCGATGACCGGTCACAGGGTGTTCTCTACGCTGCATACCAATAATGCGGTCAGCGCCGTGACCCGCCTGGTCGACATCGGTTGCGAGCCGTTCCTGATCGGTTCGACGCTGACGGCGGTGATCGCCCAGCGCCTGGTGCGGCGTTTGTGCGCGCATTGCCGGCGGCCTCGTCCCGCTTCCGCGGAGGAACGGGAGGCCTTGGCTACAGAGCAGGAACGGGTCGAGATTTATCAGCCGGTCGGTTGCGCGGTTTGTCAGGGTACGGGCTTTCGCGGTCGTTTGGGACTGTTCGAAACCTTATGGTTCGACGACAACCTGGCGCGACTGGTGGCAAGAGGGAGCGAAGAAGAAGTATTGGAGGCGCGCGCCGGCCAGCGTTTGCGCTTCATGTGGGAGGACGGCTGCCAAAAGGTGCGGCTGGGCTTGACGACGTTGGATGAAGTTCGCGACGTGGCGGTGTATAAAACCCATGCGACGCTGGAAATGAACTGAGATGCCGCATTATTCCTATATCGCATTGGACAACAGCGGCGCAGAGGTTTCCGGCCGGGTGCAGGCCGATGACATGGGCGCGGCGAATTTGATGTTGCGTCAGCGCGGATTACGGGTGATGGAGTTGCAGGAGCGCAACAGAAAGGAAGGCTTTCTCGGTCAGGCCAATTTCTCCGATTGGCTGGCCTCGCAGCGCTCGGTCGGCAACGCTTCGATGATTTTTTTCTTCCGCCAGATGGCGTTCATGCTGCGCGCCGGTCTTTCCATCACGCAGGCCTTGGAGCTGGCTCAGAAACAGATTTCGAGCCCCCGGCTCAATTTGACCATCCGCCTGATATTACTGGACATTCAGTCCGGGCAATCGTTGTCCACGGCGATGAAAAAGCATCCGGTCGTGTTTGCCGACATGGCGGTGAATCTGGTGGTGGCCGGAGAAACGACCGGCGATCTCGCTACCATCATGGAGCGATTGGCCCTGCATCTGGACAAGAAGGCGGCGCTGCGCGCACAGATGATCAACGCGATGATTTATCCGGTCGTCGTGGTGTTGGCCGCGATCGGCGTGGGCGTGTTCATGGTGGTCAAGATCATTCCCAAGTTCGCCAAATTCCTGCTTGGCCAGGGCAAACCGCTGCCACCGTCCACGCAGGCGTTGATCGACATGTCCGATGCGGTGCGCGCGAATGGATTGACTATCGTCGGTACTTTGATCGCTGTGGTCGTTGCGTTGTTGGTGTTGTATCAAACCCGCGTCGGGCGGCGCTGGATCGATGCCGCTCTGCTGCGCCTGCCGGTGTTGGGCAAGTTGTCGACGACCGGAGCGATGGCGCAAATGACCTGGGCCTTGTCTATTCTGTTGCGCAGCGGCGTTACCGTATACGAGGCGATGAAAATCACCGCCAGTCTGCTCGGTAATCGGGTTTATAGCGATCAGTTGCAGGAGGCCGCCGGAAAAATTCTCCAGGGACGGGAGGTGGCCCGCAGCATTCGCCATCCGCGCATGCCGGCGTTGGTGGTGCAGATGATCGCGGTGGGCGAGAGCGCCGGCAGTCTGGATCATGTCTTGCAAGAATTGGGGGAGTATTACGAAAGATTGCTGGAAGTCGCGATCAAGCGCCTGTCGGCGCTGATCGAACCGGCGATGATCCTGGTGATTGGCGGCATGGTCGGGTTCGTTTATTACGCCTTCTTCCAGGCCTTGTTCTCGTTGGTGAGCGGGCGCTAACGTGCGCCCGGTGATAAACTTGCCATCTTCCCGATGATGGCGTCATGGTTGCGCGGGATTTTGAAACGAGTGTGAGTTAAGAATGACGGTGTAGCGCGTAAAGCGAAACTGCAATGTTTCTCAGGAGAGCGGCAAAAGCCTCTTTTCGTGGAAGAGGGGGAGAGGAGCGTGGCGTCAAGCGCCATCACCGTTGGGACAAAATGAGGGTTTAATGAAAATTTATTGGGTATTGTGTGCATCGTTGTTGGTATATCAGGCCGCCTCGGCCAATGGTTCCGCCAACGATCATTATTCGCCAAGGCCTGGCCAAACGGAAGCGCAATGGGTGCGTGATCCTTTTACGCCGAGCAGGCAGATGTACGAGATCGTGGGAACGCAATCCGGTATGGCGAGAGGGGCTTACGGCTTCGTGCCTTCGCTCGAAGCCGAGCGTATCCCGCAAATGAAACTGCGTGGTTTGATCAACCCTGACGACAAGGAGTTTATCGCCTTGCTCGAAGTGAAGGGGGTGGGCACGTTTATGGTGCGAGAAGGCGATGAATTTAATATCGATCCGTCACAGCCGAAAAATGCGGTTCGAATCGGTAAGATAACGCGCCTGAGCGTCACCGTCGAGACCGGCATGCTGGGTTCGATTCGGGTATTAAGATGATCGTCGTCCGATGCGGTTTGCTTCCACGCTCTTGAGTTTGCAGCAATTCCCGGTTTGAGCATTTTTGCTGTGTTTAACCTGAGTACGGGGTAAGAAACCAGCCTGTATTAGCTAGCGCTTCCAGAAGACGCCGTTCACCCAGCACCTAAGTAAACCCACATGCGGGGCGGGTTATTTAACCCGCCCCGAACGTTCAATTTGCTTTGGGTTCGGTTGAATCGTTCAGGACGGGGTTACAAACCTCGTCCTGCTCAGGCACCTAAATAAACGAAGATGATTTATCGTAGCCATTAGCCTATGGAATTTAGGTGCTGGGTGAATACGTCCATGCCGCCACATGCGGGGCGGGTTATTTAACCCGTCCCGAACGTTCAATTTGCTTTGGGTTCGGTTGAATCGTTCAGGACGGGGTTACAAACCTCGTCCTGCTCAGCTGCCTCGTGCTGTAGGTGATTATTCAGCGTAGTTTTGTCACAGGGGTAGCTTATTGATTTATCGGGAAATCATCACCTACTGCCTAAATCCTGAAAGATATTGAATAGTTACAATAGATGCTGTACTAGGCGGAAGCGGAAATAAGACAAATGGAAAAAATCAATGATGAAAAGTATGAGTTTACGTTTTCAAATTACCTATCGGGTATTGTTGTTTGCCGTTGGCATCATGGTACTGGGCGGCGCGGTCGCGATCTGGCAGGCGCGCAATGCCGTCGACGACGAAGTCGAATCCTCGATTAATCTTGCTTTGCAATTGGTCAAGCTGGGATTTTCGGCGGCGCCGAATCCGGAACTTGACCAAACCGACTGGATTTATCGCCTGAACGCGTTAAAACAGACCCGCCATTTAAATATACAGTTGAAAGACCCTTCGGGCAGACTGATCGATATTGCCGGCAGCAGTGGCGCAACGGGACAAGACGATTTGCCGCCGCGTTGGTTTTCGAACCTGGTCAGCGGAGATTATCCGAAGGTCGAACATCAAATCAAGACGATCGACGATAAAACGCTGACACTGATCATTCAGGCCAATCCGATGGATGAAATCACCGAAGTTTGGCAGGAAACCAGCGCATTCTTCATGACCATCTGTATGTTGGTGTTGTTGATTTTTCTGGCCGTTCATGTAGTCTTCAATAAAACCCTACAGGCCATCGATACGATCGTGGACACGTTGAAGCTGATTGAAACCGGCGAATATCGGAAAAAATTGCCGGATTTTTCGACTCAGGAATATGACAGTATCGCCGGAGCCATCAATCACATGACCGATGTGTTGGAAAAGACGCGGCAACTGAACCGTGCGCTGACCCAGCATTCCTTGCAGATACAGGAGGAGGAGAGACAGCGGTTATCCCAGGAATTGCATGATGAGCTCGGACAGTCGTTGACGGCAATCAAGGTGATGGCGGCGACGGCGGCGCACCGGAATGCCGACACGCCTAAAATCACCCAATCGATCACCGAGATTTGCGATCATCTGATTACCGTGGTGCGTTCGATGATGCAGCAATTGCATCCGTTGATATTGCGCGAATTGGGTTTGAAAGCGACGCTGGAAGACCTGGTCGAACATTGGATGGAACGCAATCCGGCCTTATCGGTGCAGCTGCAATGCGACGATGCGATCGACGCGCTGGACAGCGCCATCACCATTCAGTTATTTCGCGTGATTCAAGAGTGCCTGACCAACATCAATCGCCATGCCGATGCCAGTCGCGTTAACATTACCCTGGCAATCGATCCGGAGCGTCCGAATCTGTTGATGGCGCGGATAGTCGATGATGGTCAGGGCTGCAATATCGATCAGGTCGCCACCGGTTTCGGACTGTTGGGCATGAAAGAAAGAATCAAATCATTGGACGGAGAATTTTCGCTACATTCACGGCCAGGCGAGGGAATGACGGTCGAGGCCAGCATCCCGATCGCATGACAGAACAGAAAATCGGAGTTTTGCGGGTTGACGACTTCCGTGCAGGGAAGTCGTGCGGAACTGTAACCTCGCCGGTCTGCATGGGGAATGAATAATTCCCGGTTACGCGCGGGAGACCTTCCCTTACCGAATTGACGCGGGTCTTCGATAATGTCTGCCTTTTGTTAAGCGGATGTTTGATATGAAGCCATACTACTTAATTTATCTTTATCTACTGTTGTTGCCCTTTGTTGCCGAGGCGCACGGACCGACGCCTCAGAAAGCCAGAGAAAGCTTGGTCATCAATGCGCCGGCGTCTAAAGTCTGGCCGTTGGTTAAGGATTTCGACCGTATTGCCGAATGGCATCCCGGCGTGACAGACAGTTCCGGCGATGGCAATAACGAGGCCGGCGCGGTGCGCAGGTTAACCCTGGAAAACGGCGGCGTGCTGGAGGAAGGCCTGGATTATTACAGCGACGCCGATCACGAATACAGTTATCGTCTGAAGACCGAAAACCTCGAGGCGCTGCCGGTCAGTTTTTATACCATGTCGCTGCAACTGATCGCCGAAGGCGAAAAAACCCAGGTTAAATGGAAGGGGCGTTTTTATCGCGGCGACACCAGTAACTTCCCGCCGGAAAACCTCAATGACGCCGCAGCGATCGAGGCGATGACGGCGTTCATCAAGCAGGGCTTGGCCGGACTGAAAGGCAAATTCGAATAGCATGAAGGCTTTTTTTCTGGTCATGATGCTGACCTTCTCTGGAGTGACCGGGGCAGGCTCCTATGTCTTCATCAACCAGCAGCAGGGGAGTTCGATCAGTGTTTATGATGGCCAGAACATGCGTCTGCTGCGCAGCATTCCCGCGTTGGAAGGTCCGGCCGGCATTGCCATAGACGTCGAAAACGATTGGTTGGCGGTCAGTTATCCGGAACAAGGCATGATCAGCTTCATCGACAGCCGCCGGCTGATTCCGTTGGAGCATATCGCCGTCGGCGGCAGCCCCTTCGGCTTAGCTATCGCCGCCGGCAAGCTGTTTTACGGCGACTGGAACGGCGGTTTCGCCGGGGTCGTCGATCCGGCAGACGGCCGTTTGCTGAAAAAAATTCCGGTCGGCCAATCCCCGGCCGGACTGGTTGCCGTCACGGAAAGAGATCTGGTGCTGGTGCTTAACCGGGAAAGCGACAGTATTTCGGTCATCGACGCGAGCACGTTGCAACGCTTGAAAAACATCCCGGTCGGTAAGGCGCCGTTCGCGCTCGACCATGATGGCCGCTACGCCTATGTGGTCAACTCCACCAGCAATGATCTGAGCGTAATCGATCTGGATCGTTTAATCGAAATCCGGCGCATCGCTACCGGTCGGATGCCTTACGGCGTCGCGCTCGATTGCTCCGGACACAGGCTCTATGTCAGCAATCAGCTGGAAAATACTGTCAGCGTCATCGACACGGTCAAAGGACGTATCACCGAGACCATGAATACCGGCGCCTATCCGGAAAACATCGCCCTGGATCAAGACAATCGACGTCTGTATGTGTTGAACTGGCTGGACGCCACCTTGAGCATATTCGATACACGCAATCACAATTTATTGCAAACGGTGGAGTTGGAGGAAGGCAGTCGCGCCTTCGGCCGGTTCGTTTTGAGTAACCGATAGAGGCGAATCATTCAAGGTGCATGAAATGCGCCTACAGCGGATGAAGGATATTCGGGCGACCCAGTGCTTCCGCGCAAGTCTGGTGTAGGGTGCATTCCATGCACCGAACCCTTGCGAATCTATTCAATCAAGCCCTGCCGGTTGGCCAATAAAGTCAATTCGGCGATGTTCTTGACCTCCAGTTTTTCTTTGATATTAGTAGCGTGATTGCATACGGTCTTGTAGCTTAAATGTAACTTTTCCGCGATATCCCGGGAAGTCAGGCCGTGCGCCAGCAGGCAGAAGATATCGAATTCCCGCGGCGATAGCTTGCTGACTTTTTGCTCTTCGTCTTCACCGGTCACCATCGAGACGGCCAGTTTTTGCGCCAGTTCCAAATCAATATAGGTTTGTCCTTGGGCGACCGCGCAGACCGCGGTGATCAGGGTTTCCGGTATGCTGTTCTTGGTGATGTAGCCTTTGGCGCCGGCCTTGATCGCGCGGGTGGCGTAAATCGCCTCGTCATGAATGCTGAAGACTAGGATTTTGCATTTGCTGTCGCGGCTCAACAATCGTCGGATGCATTCGAGTCCGCCTATTCCGGGCATCGATAAATCCAATACGACGACATCGGTTGCTTGTTGATGATAGAGTTGGCAAGCCGTTTCGCCGCGATCGGCTTCATAGATGTCGCCGATTTTATCGGAAAGCGACAGGTAGGTTTTATATCCCGCTCTGACCACAGCATGGTCGTCAACCAACAGAACACTGTATTTAGACATCCGCAAGTAAGTCCATCCATATAAAAGCCGCTTATCATGAGTGTTTTATGTCACGAACGCCATAGGAGCTTTTCCCGTTTAACGAGAAATTCGGAAAACGGGAATTTTTCTTGATAGTTTCTCTGGATTTTTCCCGCCTCATTAGGCGCTGATTCCGTATGCCGCTCGTATTAAAAAAAATATGATATGCACCTGGCGTCGGTCAGTGGGAAAACTTATTTTGCCTTGATCAAGTGGCTGTTATTTCACTGCAACAATAACGTCACTGGCTGACGCTTACCATTAAAAAGATACCTGGAGGAAACATGCAAATTTCGAAATTTGCTCGGAACATGAGCGCGACGGCCGTCGTGTCAGGCGCAATTTTGACGCTGTCACAGCCGTCCTACGCCAATAAAGAACTCGATAAGCTGTCGATGCAGAACACCAATTGGGTGATGCAGACCAAGGATTACAAGTCCACTCATTACAGCCCGATGTATGACATCAATGTCACTAATGTGCATAAGCTGAAACCCGCATGGACTTTTTCGACCGGCGTGTTGAACGGGCACGAAGGTGGGCCGTTGGTGGTCGACGGCATCATGTATGTGCATTCGCCGTATCCCAATAATGTATTCGCGATCGATCTGGACAGCCCGGATACCATTTTATGGCAATACAAGCCGAAACAGAATCCGGCGGCGAGGGCCGTGGCCTGTTGCGACGTGGTCAATCGGGGCCTGGCTTACGCGCCGGGCACCAAGGATTATCCGGCGACCATTTTTCTGAACCAACTGGACGGCCATGTCGTCGCGCTGGACGCGAAGACCGGTGAATTACGCTGGAAAATGGAAAACTCCGATATCGCGATGGGCTCGACCCTGACCGTCGCGCCGTTCGTCGCCAAGGATAAGGTGATCGTCGGCAGTTCCGGCGCAGAGCTGGGTGTGCGCGGTTATGCGACCGCCTATAACATCAAGGATGGCAAGCAGGAATGGCGCGTTTACGCGACCGGTCCCGACGAAGACATCAATCTGGCCAAGGATTTCAATAAAGACAATCCGCATTACGGTCGTTTCGGTTTGGGCTTGAAAACCTGGGAAGGCGACGCCTGGAAAATAGGCGGCGGCACCAACTGGGGCTGGTACGCCTATGACACCGACCTGGAAATGCTTTATTACGGCTCCGGCAACCCGGCGCCATGGAACGAAACGATGCGTCCCGGCGACAACAAATGGACCATGACCATCTGGGGCCGCGATATCGATACCGGCGAAGCCAAGTTCGGCTATCAAAAAACGCCGCACGACGAATGGGACTATGCCGGCGTCAACTACATGGGTTTGTCCGAACAAAAAGTCGACGGCAAGATGACCAAGCTGCTGACCCATCCGGACCGCAATGGCATCGTCTATACCCTGAATCGCGAAACCGGCGATTTGGTTAATGCCTTCAAGATCGACGATACCGTCAACTGGGTCAAGAAAGTCGATTTGAAAACCGGTTTGCCGATCCGCGATCCCGAATATTCGACACGCATGGATCATGAGGCCAAAGGCATTTGCCCGTCGGCAATGGGGTATCACAACCAGGGCATCGAGTCCTACGATCCTGCCAGAAAACTGTTCTTCATGGGCGTCAATCACATCTGCATGGACTGGGAACCGTTCATGTTGCCATACCGCGCGGGCCAGTTTTTCGTTGGCGCGACCTTGAACATGTATCCGGGGCCTAAAGGCACCTTGGGGCAGGTCAAGGCGATGAACGCGGTAACCGGCGAGTTCGCCTGGGAAGTGCAGGAGAAATTCGCGGTCTGGGGCGGCACTTTGGCGACGGCCGGCGATTTGGTGTTCTACGGTACGCTGGACGGTTACATCAAGGCCCTGCATTCGGAAACCGGCGAGGAGTTGTGGAAATTCAAGCTGCCGTCCGGCGTGATCGGTCATCCGATTACTTATAAACACGAGGGCAAGCAATATGTCGCGATCTACTATGGCGTCGGCGGCTGGCCTGGCGTCGGTCTGGTCTTCGACCTGCAGGATCCGACTGCCGGTTTAGGCGCGGTGGGCGCGTTTAAGGAGCTGGCGCATCATACCCAAATGGGTGGCGGTGTGATGGTGTTCTCACTGTAAACTTTTGACATTGTTGCCAGACTGAACTGTCAGGGAGTGCTTCCGCACACCCTGACCTACCACCTCAGTATGATGTGGAAGTCGTAGGTCATGTTTCCGTGGTAGCGGGTACATGACGATCTGATCTTACGGGGGCAGATGGCCGGCAACGATCACACAACGATAACGAATGAAGTGAATGATGACGTTTAAACAAAAAATAGTTTCTTTTTTGACTGTGGGGTTCAGTTGCGCCGCGCTACCAGGCTGTGCGGGAATGCAAGCCGAGGATATCGAGCGTTATGTGCAAAATACCGTGGTCGACGGGCCGGTGTTGAGGGTCTGCGCTGCGGAAAACGAAATGCCTTATTCCAATAAACAAGGCGAAGGTTTTGAGAACAAGCTGACTCGGTTCATGGGCGCGAAGCTGAACCGCAAGATTGAATATGTGTATTGGAAGGACCCGCGTTATTACGTACGCGACTTCCTGCAAAAGGGGCGGTGCGATGTCGCTGTCGGCGTCGATACCGGCGACCCTCGCGTCGCGACGACGATTCCTTATTACCGTTCCGGCTATGTCTTCATTTCCCGCGAGCAGGACGATCTGGCTTTGCAGAACTGGGATAGCGAGGTGTTGCGTCGAGCCAAGCGTATCGGTTTCATTCCCGGTACACCGTCTGAAGTGATGTTGAAGAAAATCGGTCGTTACCACGACATGTTCAATTACAACAAGGAGTTGGTTGGCTTTAAGTCGCGCCGCAACCAATATGTCAAGTACGAACCCGTCAAGCTGGTGGACGATGTCGCCGACGGCAAGGCGGAAGTCGCGGTGTTGTGGGGGCCGTCAGCAGCGCGATATGTGCAAGAGGCTAACACGCCGCTGAAGATGACGGTGATCCCGGACAACAATACCCGCTCTGACGGCCGGAAAGTCGGATTTCATTACAGCACGTCGATGGCAGTGCGCAAGGACGATAGCGAGCTGTTGGAACAACTGAATCAATTTATTCAACAAAACCAAGGCCAAATCACCGCGGTGCTGGAGCAGGAGGGCATTCCCTTGTTGCCGGTGCCGGAAACGGAATTGGCCCTAAACTCACAGGATAATCAATGAAAGTGAAAAAACTATGGATCGCCGGCGCTATCGTCGCCACATCGATGGCGGCGAATGTGCAGGCGGAAATCACCCCGAGACATGCTTTGACTGGGGAAGTGTTGGATCTCAGTTATGCCAAGAAAGGCGGTAATACCGAGGCCTTCAAGCAATTTCTGAAAACCGGTAAAAACCCCTATAACGGCGATGAGGAGGCGGTGAAACAAGGGCACGATCTTTATTTAACCGGTTGCTCGGGCTGCCACGGCCACGAAGCCGAGGGCAAGTTAGGCCCCGGTTTGGGCGATGATTATTGGACGTATCCGCGCGGCCTTACCGACCAAGGTTTGTTCGAAATCCTGTTTGGTGGCGCCAATGGCATGATGGGGCCGCAATATGTCAATTTCAATACCGACGAAATGCTGCACATCATGGCTTGGATACGCTCCATATACAACGGCGATCCCAAGAAAGCCAAATGGTTGAAGTAAGACCGTTAAACAACGTCGCCGAATAGGTTTTGTTTGTAGGTCACGTTGCCCAGCACCTAAACGTCGGACCACGCTGTAGTTTGAAACAGGAATAAACAATAAAACCTGTTAATGCGCTCAGGTGCTGGGTTACGTGACACTTCGGGATTGTCAGGGAACGCTATCGCGCACCCTGACCTACCGATCGGTGTTAGCGAGAAGGCCGTAGGTCACGTTGCCGTGTTAGCGGTTACGTGACGATTGAGTAACGTTAGTGAATGAAAGATTGAGGAGTGAACGATGAAGCAAAAAACATTGATGACAAGCGCGCTGTTGAGCTTAGTTTTGCCGTTGGCCGCCCAGGCCTATGACGGCACCAATTGTAAAGAACCCGGGGTGTGCTGGGAACCTAAGCCAGGCTATCCAGCTCAGGTAGCCGGCAGCAAGTATGACCCCAAGCATGACCCCAATGAACTGAATAAACAATCTCAGTCGATTAAAGAGATGGAGGCCCGCAATCACAAGCGTTGGCAGCATCTGAACAAAACCGGCGAGTTTGTTTATGACGTAGAGGAAATTTAACGGTTTTCTCGGGCATGAATACCCTGTCTCTCCGGTATTCATGTCAACGGTAACTCAAACGACCGAGCCTGCTCCGCTTTTCCCTTCCTGGCGGACTAGACTCAGTCGATTGCGTTTCCTCAGGAACCGCCTGTTTAAGCTTGCAGGCGTTCCATTGTGTTTAAAGACTAATATAACCTCATACTCCGGTAATAAAGTGCCGGAGTTTTTTTCTATGAATTCAGATCATCAACTCAGTGATTGGCGCGATCGCGCCTTGCAGTTTGAACAACAAATCAATCAAACCGTTTTGGGCCAACGACAGGCTATTCGCGATGTCGTGATCGCCGTTTTTGCGCGCGGCCATGTGTTGCTGGAAGGCAATGTCGGAGTGGGCAAGACGACCCTGCTCAGGGCCGTCGCTCATGGTTTGGGCGGCGATTATCAACGCATCGAGGGTACGATCGACCTAATGCCGGCTGATTTGATCTATTACACCCACCTGGACAGCAATGGCAGACCCAGCGTCGACCCGGGGCCGCTGTTGCAGCAGGGAGACCGACTGGCGACCTTTTTTTTCAATGAAATCAACCGGGCCAGGCCGCAAGTACATTCGCTGCTGCTCAGGGTGATGGCTGAACGCAGTGTCAGCGCCTTCAATCGCGACTATCTTTTTCCCCATATTCAGGTGTTCGCCGATAGAAACCCGGTCGAGAAGGAAGAAACCTTTGAATTACCGGCTGCCGCCCGCGACCGTTTCATGATGGAAATCACCATCGACAAGCCGGATGATGTCGCGATGCTGGATGAGTTGATTTTCAATCCGCGCTTTCATGATGTCGATCGGCTAGTTGCCGACTCGGAAACCGGCGCGATTCCTTACTATCAATTAAATGACATCGCCGAACAGATACAGCTGGCGATTACGCCCAGCCCGACGCTGCGGCAATACGCCGTCGAATTGTGCCTGGCCAGCAGCCGGCCGGCTGCATACGGCATCAGCTTAAGCGATGTCGATATGGAACAGGCAATATTGGCCGGCGCCAGTCCCCGCGGAATGAGTTATTTGATTCGAGCCGCCCGAGTCCATGCGTGGCTCGATGATAGAACCACCTTATTGCCGGAAGACCTGCAGGCCGTTCTTCCCGTCGTCATGAGGCACAGGATTTTTCTCAATCCTATCTACGCCTATCGTCAGGATGAGCTGTTGCCGGCCTTGCTAGACGGCAT